>NZ_AJVM01000023.1:0-114727 GCF_000281735.1 Rhizobium sp. AP16
GGCGGCCGCCTGCAGCCGTTGCAGGAACCGGCGGTCAAGGCCTATCTCGAGATCGCCGCCAAGCACAATCTCGACCCGTCGAAGCTGGCGATCGCCTATTGTCTCACCAAGCCCTTCATGGCCTCCGTCATCATCGGCGCAACGTCGATTGCCCAACTCGAGACCGATATCGGCGCAGCCAACGTGACGCTGTCGGAAGAAGTATTGGCAGAGATCGAGAAAGTGCATCGGGTGTATCCGCTGCCAATGTAATCTCCAGGGATAAGGCGCCTTGCCCGTTTTCGGGCGAGGCGCAACGACGGCCTTGGATAACAGCTGCCCACCTGATTTTGCTTTGCGCACGCTATGAGAGCTGCCCGCGCCCTGATTGTCGCGCATAAGTATTGATCGATACGTAAAGTTACTTTAGTCTGATCTGACTTATAATCTCATCTGGATAGTCAGAATGTTCGATGTAAGAAAACTTACTTTTTCCAGCATGGCAGCTATTTTCGATAGATTTCACAGCAATAAATCTATGCAGAGAATGATATTCAATGCCATTCGTCTGAACCGGCCCCAGATATCAGACATCATCTTGAATGAAGACGTCAGATTTATTAGTTATTGCTTATCAAGGAGGGAGCGGTCCAAAGCCCAGATCATGCAGGATTTATGGGTCTGTTTTGAGCTGTCGGAAAAGAGAAACGGGTTTTTCGTGGAATTCGGTTCAACCAATGGACTGAAAAACAGCAATACTTGGCTGCTCGAAAAGAAATTCGACTGGAACGGTATCCTGGCCGAACCCAATCCAATCTGGCACGCGGATCTCGCGGCCAACAGAACAGCCGCTATCGAGCACAAATGCGTCTCTTCGAAATCCAACGAGATTGTCACGTTTATCGCGACCGATGAATCCGATCCCGAACTGAGCGCGATCGCCGATTTCGCCAAGGGCGACCACTTCTCCGACGTTCGCAGCCAGGGAAAGCACATCCAGGTGGAAACCATATCCCTGGACGATCTGCTGGAAAAATATCAGGCACCGCCCACCGTAGACTATCTGTCGATCGACACGGAAGGCAGCGAGCTGGACATATTGTCCGCCTACAGCTTCGACCGGAAATTCGATCTCATATCGGTAGAGAACAATCCAAAGACGGAAAAAGCGATACAAGGGCTGCTGGAGAGCAAGGGATACAAGAGAGTATTCGAGCAATTCTCCCAATGGGACGGCTGGTATGTCTCCGGCAGGCTTCGGGACGGAAAAAAGATCGAGATAGCGGCACCGTCATCTTGATATGCTGGTGGGTCGCATCTGCGAGACCACTTCCCGACCTTCAATGTTTGAGTTCTTGCACCATGGGCAGTTCTCTTTCATCGCCACCCGCCCGGCGACACTCGCCACCCGATATAGGACAATTTCTAGCACAAACATGAATTTCGATAGTTATTTCATCGAAATCGATCGACACATTTCAGATTTCATATATAAAAAACTGCACAATTCACTCTAAGAAAGATATGTTTTCTTACAGTTTACACTGACATGAAGAAAACAACCCAATATCCATTATTCTAAACCAGGAAATTATCAGCTTTAAACCTTAATTATACTGAAACTGATATTTGACCGGAACATCCCCCTAAAAGAGAGGTTCTGGGAATGCGTCGGCTCCAATATGCAATCTGGGCAATTACCTTCAGCGCGACTACGGCCATCTCGTCTATGGCGTGGGCTGATGGCTTCGAAAACATCGTCATCTCCTCAGCCAAGGGCGCAGAGACATCCGAAGACACTTTTGCCCCGGATACCGCCAAAATATTCGTATCGGCCGACCTGACAGATGACATCAAATCGGGATCGACGATCACCGTATCCTGGATAGCCGTAGATACCGCCGGAGCGGCTCCACCGAATTACAAGATCGACGAAGTGAGCTTCGATATCAAAACGAATGAAAATCAGGTCGATTCGTCGATCACCAGGCCGAACAGTGGTTGGCCCATCGGCACCTACAACATCACATTCTCGGTCGATGGCAAGCCGATGGAGACCTCCGACTTCTCCATAGAAGAATAAACCCCTGACCTGGCCAGCGTCTTTGCGCCTGGCCAAGTCAGGGAAAGTGCCTTGGTTCATCGGTTCGAAACATACGCGTCACAGCAAACTTCACGGACATACGTATTGCCATAAGTGACGAAAGCACCCTTCGGGATCTCTTTGCTTTTTCTCAATCGCTGGAACAGCTAAGAATAGATATTCTTGCCATAAACACCCCTGACGGTGACGGCAAAAAGTGCGTCGGAAGTCAGATGAATGGCCAGGGGAGTCTTTGAATTTTGAACGAATGATCGTGCGGTCTCAAAATTCTTGTAAGTGGCAATCTCAATATATTGCTTGCCATACTTGTTTTCGTCGAATTCACGCACCCATACTGATGTGCGGCGCAGATAGCCGGCTTTGTCACCGATCAACACTTGGTACCAGTCCCCGTTGCGACCGACGATCTCCAAGCCGCTTCCATTCGCAAAAGTCGCAATTGTCCGTGATCGTATATCGCGGCTCGCCTTTAAGGAGACTGATCCCTGGTCATCTTGAATAAGTCCGTTTCGAGCGACCGGAATTTGCGGCAACGATGGCTTTTTGCTTGGTGCCAACGTCTTATTCGCGTTGGCTACTGGGGGCTCATTCGATGACGATTCGGCTTCAAAATCCTGCACTTCCTGCAATGACATCGTTGTCACCCGGAACTGCGTCATTTCGCTCGATGACAGATAGCGGATATCGTTGCTGTCGTATTTGAGAGCAAGTTGCAGCAGGCTGGGATCGACGCCCATCTCGGTCATGTAGGAAATCACGTCGGCTGTCTGCACCTGAATAGCCGCAACGGCGTCCTCCACATTCATTCCTCTGGTATCGTCAAATGAAGATTTGTGAACGCCGATTGAGCCCGGCTCGGCAAAACGATTTATCCCACCTAGAAATGATAGGGAACAGGCCGAGGCACAGACCAAGTCCCGCACGGCGACGGTGTTCAGTCCCAGAGATCGGATCAGACGGCCAAACTCCATGGCTTTGTAGACATTCCCACCACCGCTATCGAAGCTGACAGAAAGCGCGTGGTTAGAAAGAACCTTGCTGCGAAATACGCTCAAGTCGTCATCAGCATCAAACCTGCCGGCCACCACGATAAAATTATCGCCATCCTCTGTCGTCCCAACGTCGTAGCTTAGCCGTGCCGCAGCATCATTCGCGATGAGGGCAAGCCCGAAAACAAGACTTGCTGAAGCGAACTTTCTTTTTGAGATATTCACGAACCCACCCCCTGCACTACCCCATCAGCATGAATTCCATAGCTGCTATCGTTTCACAAGCGGCACCAACACGTAGCCAAATGTGTTTCACTCTTGGCCTCCCCTTGCCTTTCCCGCAAAAATCCGTATAAGCCGCCGTGTTCGCAACCCGGTCTTCTGGCTGGTGGCTGAACGGAGGGCCGGTTTTCCTTTGGGAAGATCGTCGGAACGGAAGCGTTCCAGCCTCCCGTGTCTCCGCTCTCGACCGTCTCGGAAACGCTTTTCTTGCTTGGGGTTATCCCTCTCAGGAGCAGTCGTTGAGGCTTAGCCGCTAGAGCCCGGGTGCAGATCAACGCAAGAAAGGCGAAGCTATCATGGCTCTTTACGAACATGTATTCCTTGCCCGACAGGATATTTCCGCACAGCAGGTCGATGCCCTCGTAGAACAGTACAAGGGTGTTATCGAAGCTAACGGCGGTAAAGTCGGGCGTATCGAAAACTGGGGCCTCAAGTCCCTTACCTATCGCATCAAGAAGAACCGCAAGGCTCATTACGCCCTGATGGACATCGATGCACCGGCCGCTGCCGTCCACGAAATGGAACGTCAGATGCGTATCAGCGAAGACGTCCTGCGTTACATGACGATCGCTGTTGAAAAGCACGAAGAAGGCCCGTCTGCGATGATGCAGAAGCGCGACCGCGACGACCGTCCGCGCCGCGATGGCGACCGTCCGGAGCGCAGCTTCGGCGACCGTGATCGTGGTCCGCGCCCGGACCGTGGTGATCGTGAAGACCGTCCGCGCCGTCCGCGCGAAGATCGCGTATAAGGAGATTTGAGAAATGTCTGAAGTTTCCTCCGCACCGGTTCGCCGTCCGTTCCATCGCCGCCGCAAGACCTGCCCGTTCTCGGGCGCCAATGCGCCGCGCATCGACTACAAGGACGTCCGTCTCCTGCAGCGCTACATTTCCGAGCGTGGCAAGATCGTTCCGTCCCGCATCACGGCCGTTTCCCAGAAGAAGCAGCGCGAACTCGCCCAGGCGATCAAGCGCGCCCGTTTCCTCGGCCTGCTGCCTTACGTCGTCGCTTAATTCAAGCCGACGCTGCATGATTTGAGGGAAGGCATTCGTGCCTTCCCTTCTCCCTTTCGCGGTGGGCGCGGATCGGAACTCTAAACCCCATGTTGGGGACGGCTTTTGGACCAGAGTGTCGGAAGCATCCTCTAACTGCTCATACGAAGCAGGACAGCGACGTGAAAAATTTGAACGCTAAAGTGCTGGCTATCGGCGCCCTCGCCGGTTTTACCGCTGCCTTACTCGTGTATGGCGCGACGGTACAGCCGTTGCTGTTCATCCTATTTGGCGCGCTCTCCGCCCTCCCTATTCTCATTGTCGGCCTCGGCTGGGGCAACATTGCCGTCATCACCGCCGTCGTTACGGCCGGCATTGTCGGCGCGGTCGGCCAGTCGCCGTCCTTCGGGCTTTTCGCCGTACTCATGGCGCTGGTGCCGGCCTGGCTCAGCCACCTGGCCAATCTCGCACGTCCCGCCTCCGAACTCGGCGGCCCCGAGCATCTGACGGCCTGGTATCCGCTCTCGGACATCATGCTGCATCTCTGCGGCCTTGCCGCCGCCGTCATCGTCATCGTCGGCGCGATCATGGGCTACAACGCCGATCTCGTCGGTCAGGTGGTCGATGCCTATGTCAGCGTCATGAACCAGCAGCCGCAGCCCGAGCTTCAGCTCAATCCGGCGGTGATCGACAAGACCAAGTCGCTGATGCTCTACGCCATTCCCCTCGTCTGGGGCATGATTTGGGTCATGATGCTGCTGGCCGCCTACTACATGGCCATCCGCATCGTCGCAGCCTCCAGCCGCAACCTGCGCCCGCGCGAGGACATTCCCTCTGCGCTGCGCATGAACCGCAACGCGATCTTCGTCTTTCTCGCGGCTGTTGTCGCCATGTTCTTCGGCGGCATCCCGGCCTTGATCGGCGCCGCCACGCTTGGCGCCTTCGGCGCCGGCTTTATCGTTTCCGGCTTCGCTTCGCTGCATTATCGCACGCGTGGCAAGGACTGGCGCATTCCCGTGCTGATCCTCTGCTACCTGACGTCGCTGATGCTGACGGTGCCGCTCTTCATCATCCTTGTTCTCGGGCTCTACGATACGCGCAAGGCGATCGCGCTCACCCCGAACAAGAATGCCGAAATACCCAAACAACCAGACACGAAAATCTGACATCTGAAAGGAACACTAAAATGGAAGTCATTCTCCTGGAGCGCATCTCCAAGCTCGGCCAGATGGGCGAAGTGGTTAAGGTTCGCGACGGCTTTGCCCGTAACTACCTGCTGCCGCTCGGCAAGGCGCTCCGCGCCAACGCCGCCAACAAGACCCGTTTCGAAGCTGAGCGTGCAACGCTCGAAGCCCGTAACCTTGAGCGCAAGAGCGAAGCCCAGAAGGTTGCCGACGTTCTCGGCGGCAAGTCCTTCATCGTCGTTCGCTCGGCTGGCGAAACCGGCCAGCTCTACGGTTCGGTCGCTGCCCGTGACGTCGTTGAAATCCTCGCTGCTGAAGGCTTCAACATCGGCCGTAGCCAGGTTCACATGAACACGCCGATCAAGGCCATCGGCCTGCACGCCGTTGCGATCGGGCTTCATGCTGAAGTCGAAATCACCGTCGAGCTCAACGTTGCCCGTTCTGCTGAAGAAGCCGAACGTCAGACCAAGGGCGAAACCCTCACCTCCGCTGACGCCATCTACGGCATCGACGAAGATGCCCTGCGTCCGGAAGACTTCTTCGATCCGGAAGCCGACGGCAACGCCGAAGACGACGACGCATAATTTCCAGCCCCTCGCTGGATATCGAAAAGCCCGGATCTCACGATCCGGGCTTTTCTTCTTTGCGGCCATAGAAGCCGGGCCAACGTACGTTTCCCGGAATTGCTTCAGTCGTCGTTGACACCAACCTCCGGCTGGGAGTCCTTGTCGATCGAGACAACGACCGACATGCCCGGTGCCAGATCATCCGCCAGCGGTTGATCCTTGTCGATCTTGATCCTGACGCCGATGCGCTGCGCGACCTTGGTGAAATTGCCGGTCGCGTTGTCAGGCTTGATGACGGCGAATTCCGAGCCCGCCGCCGGCGAGAAGCGCTGGACGTGACCCTTGAGCTGGCGGTGGCCGAGCGCGTCGACCGAGATCGTCGCGGGCTGATCGATCTTCATACCGTCGAGCTGGGTTTCCTTGAAATTGGCGATCACCCAGATATCCTTGGGCACGAGACCCATGAGCTGCGTTCCAGCGGTCACATATTGGCCGAGGCGCACGCCGACTTCTCCGACACGCCCGTCCTGCGGTGCGACGATGGTCGCGTTCTGAAGATCGATCTCGGCAAGCTGCACGGCCGCTTCCGCGCCGCTGACGCCGGCCTCCAGCGAGGCGCGGTTGACGATGATCGTCGTGAGGTTCTGCTGCGATACGTCAAGGGCCGCCTTCGCCTGGTTGACCGATGCCTGCGCCTGTTGCAGCGTCGCCTGTGCCTGCTCGGAATCACTTGTCGTGGACACGCCCTTGGCCACCAGCGTCGTGACGCGATCTGCAGCAAGCTGTGCACGCTTCAGCGCGGCATTGGCGCTGTCGATCTGCGCCTGGCTGGAGGCGATGCCGGCCTTGGCGGCTTGCTCCTGCTGCTGCGAATTGGCAAGCGCCGCCTTCTGGCCGGCCAGCGTCGCGCGCGCCTGCGCCACCTTCTGCTGATAGATGCGGTCGTCGATCTTGGTCAGCACCTCGCCCTGCTTGACGAGCTTGTAGTCCTTGATCGGGACATCGGTGATATAGCCGCTGACCTGCGGGCTGATGGTGGTGACATAGCCTTTGACATAGGCATCGTCGGTCGTCTCGACAGAGCTTTTGAAGGGCGGCAGATGCCAGGCATAAAGCACCAGCATGACGCCGCCGACACCGGCAAGAACGGCAATGACTTCGATGGGGGAGCGAACGAGCCTCGACATGGCGCTATTTCATATCCTCAGGGGTTGGATGCTACGGTCTGCGGCCGATTGTCGGCCAGCCGCGCCTTGATGAAGCGGTAGAATACATGCAGCGAAAGTCCGGCAAGCGATACGACGGCGATTACGCCGGCAACCAGGAAAGCATCGGCATAGGCGAGCGTATTGGCCTCGCGGGTAACCTGCGCACCGAGCAGCGCCAAACCCTCGCCCTTCAAGAGCGCGCTGTCGCCGATCACCTTGCCGTAGGATGATGAAAGCTGGCTGACACGCTGGGCAACATGCGGATCGGTCAGCAGCACGCGCTCGGTCAGTACGGCGGAATGAAATTTTTCGCGGATAACGATCAGCGTTCCATAGAATGCCGAGGCGATCAGGCCGCCGATACTCTGCGTGAAGGTGAAGACCACGAAGAAGGTCACCAGATAAGGCGGACCTTTCGAAAAGGCCGCCTTGAAGCCCTCGGACATGGAAGGCGGCAGGAAAAGAGCCGCTCCCGCCGCGACCAGCGCCTGGCTGAGAAACATCTGCTCGGGCCGGGTCAACGTGGTGACCTGCGCATCCATGAAGGCGCCCGCCGCCATCATGACGAGCGCTGCAAACTGGATCTGCCAGCTCAGCCCATAGCGCATCAGCACCGTGCAGACGAGGCCGCCGAAAATCGTGAAAACCAGGATGATCCAATAGAGCATCGAGAGCTGGTCATAGAGCAGGCCAACGGCATTCTGATAGAACGTCATGATGATCGCACTCTGCTCGCCGAAGATGATGCGAAAGAGCAGAAGAATGCCGGTCAGATGCAGGATTGCCGGACTGAGCAGCCAGCGGACGTCGATCAGCGGCGTCGCCCTGCGCAGCTCTATGACGGCGGCGAGCGTCAGGCTGGCGATACTGATCGCCAACAGCACGCCAAGCCAGGGCACTTCCAACCACCAGTAAAGCCGCCCGACGGAGAGAACGACAGCCAGACAGCCGAAACCGATGGCGATCAGCAGATAGCTGATGATATCCCCGAAGACGATAACCTTTACGCGCGGCGGCGGCGTCAGCGGCAGCAGATAGATGATCGGCATGACCAGCAGCGCCAGTGCCATTTCCAGCGTATAGAGCCCGCGCCATTCACCGTAGTCGAGCAACGACGGCGAGACGAGGCGCGTGATGGGTGCGGCCAGCAATGTGTTCATCATCGCCAGGCTGACGCCGATGGTCATCTTCTTCGCCGGTTCGAAGGCTTCCAGCATGTAGAGAAAGCCGAGCGTCGAAAGCGGTGCCGCGGCAATGCCGCTCAGAAAGCGGACGACGATGGCCGATTGCAGGTCGGAGACGAAGAGATTGAGCAGCGAGGCGACGACGAAGCCGATAATGCTGACCTCGGCGAAATTGCGCACGCCATACTGCATGCGGATCTTCACCAGCGCGATGGCGAGACTGACGTTCGGCGCCATATAGGCGGCCGACAACCATACCGATTCGGTGGTCGTCGCAGCGATCGAACCTTGGATCTGGGTGAGATTGGCAAGAGCGAGATTGAGACCGAGGCCCTGCGTCAGGAAGAACATGACGGATGCAGCGATGTAGAGCAGCATCTTCCAGCCGGGCATGGGCGGTGGAGCAGCTTGAACAGCAGGTGCGGCGGCGGTGGCTTTCGCATTTGCGATCGGGCCTGGCTCACCGCTCATACGTCACCTCATGACTTGCCCACATTCTGCAGATTTGCAGTCATGGCACGGATGACCTTGAGAGCCATGCCGATATCCTCGTCCGGAATTCCCTGCAAGATATCCGCCCGCACGCCGCTGGCAAGAGCCTCCACTTCGGCGGCCACGAGTTTTCCGGATTCCGTCATGAAAATCTGCTTGGCGCGCCGATCCGACGGCACAGCGCGACGCTCGATGAAAGTCTGCGCCTCCATGGCGTCGAGAATGCGGACCAGTGTCGGGGTCTCAAGCTCGAGCTCGTCGGCGAGTTCCCGCTGATTGATACCATCACGGCGCGACAGCTTATGGAAGACCCGGGCTCTCGCCAATGTCATTCCATGCTCGCGCACCAGGCTGTCGAACGCCGCCCTAAGCTTCCGATTAAAAGCGGAAAGCTCGTCGAAGATTTCTCGGCGTTGTGGCTGACCCGGCATATACCTACTTTATATGATTAAAAACCTACCCTATTTCTAGGAAATAGCTGGATTTTTTCATTTTTACAAGGGCGACCGCCAGTTTACCGATGTATGCCGGGGCGGGCTGAGTTAAAATCATCGTCAGACATTCTGCATAAGTGATTCGCGCGTCGGCAATTCCATTGCAAGCCAGCGACAAAGACTTTTTTACTGCGGAGAGTTTGTCCCTGTGGATGAGTGGAACAACGTGAATAGCGCGAGCGAATTCGTCTCGCGCACCACGCCAACGCTCTTCTGCAATTGACCGTGACACCGGAACGTCGCAAACCATTCGGCACACCAAGAGACGAAGAGACGGAAAATGAACGAAGCTGCGCGCAACATTGCCGCCATTGCTCCCGCCGAAGCGCATTACCGCGAGGCGCCGAACAATATCGAGGCGGAGCAGGCCCTGCTCGGCGCCATTCTCGTCAACAATGACGCCTATTACCGTGTCTCCGACTTCCTGAAGCCCATCCATCTCTATGAGCCGCTGCATCGGAAGATCTACGAAGTGGCGGGCGACATCATCCGCATGGGCAAGACCGCCAATCCGGTGACGATCAAGACCTTCCTGCCGGCCGACGACAAGGTCGGCGACATGACCGTAGCGCAATATCTTGCCCGCCTCGCCACCGAAGCCGTGTCGATCATCAATGCCGAGGACTACGGCCGCGCCATCTATGACCTTGCCCTGCGCCGCGCGCTGATCACCATCGGCGAGGACGTGGTCAACATCGCCTATGACGCACCGCTCGACATGCCGCCGCAGAGCCAAATCGAGGACACCGAGCGCCGGCTGTTCGAGCTTGCCGAAAACGGCCGCTACGACGGCGGCTTCCAAGCCTTCAACGACGCGGTAGCGCTGGCGATCGACATGGCGGCCGTCGCCAAGGAACGCGATGGCGGCCTGTCGGGCATTTCCACCGGCATTCATTCGCTCGACAGCAAGATGGGCGGCCTGCAGCGCTCTGACTTGATCATCCTCGCCGGACGTCCCGGCATGGGCAAGACATCGCTTGCCACCAACATCGCCTATAACATCGCCGCCGCCTTCGAAGGCGAAGTGCAGCCGGACGGCTCCACCAAGGCGAAGAACGGCGGCGTTGTCGGCTTCTACTCGCTGGAAATGTCGTCCGAACAGCTCGCCACCCGTATCATCTCCGAGCAGACGGAAGTCTCCTCGTCGAAGATCCGCCGCGGCGACATCAACGATGCCGATTTCGAAAAGCTGGTCGCCTGCTCGATGATGATGCAGAAGGTGCCGCTTTTCATCGACCAGACCGGCGGTATCTCCATCGCCCAGCTGTCTGCCCGCGCGCGGCGCCTGAAGCGACAGCGCGGCCTCGATGTTCTCGTGGTCGACTACGTTCAGCTGATGACCGGCTCGGGGAAATCGAACGAGAACCGCGTCCAGGAAATCACCCAGATCACCACCGGCCTGAAGGCGCTCGGCAAGGAACTGAACGTTCCTATCGTCGCACTCTCTCAGCTCTCGCGCGCGGTCGAAAGCCGCGACGACAAGCGGCCGCAGCTGTCTGACCTTCGCGAATCCGGCTCGATCGAGCAGGACGCCGACGTGGTGCTTTTCGTGTTCCGTGAAGAGTATTATGTCAAGAACTCCGAACCACGCGATCCGGCCGATCCGAAATACGCCGAATGGGAAGCCCTGTTCGAAAAGGTGAAGGGCACGGCCGATGTCATTATCGCCAAACAGCGCCACGGGCCGACCGGTACGGTGAAGCTCGCCTTCCAGTCGGAATTCACCCGCTTCGCCGACCTCGCCGACCCATCCTTCTCCCCCTACGAGGAGCATTGATGACGGTCGCTCACGGCACATATGTGCAGTGCAGCACTTTCTCTTTGCAGCGATGATCACTATCCTGGCCGGAGCAACAGTCCCCTCCGGCCATTTTTCGTTCAGGCGGTTTCATGACAGATAGTTTCGACGACAATGACGCTTTCGCCGCTGCCGGCCTGCGGCTGACGGTCGATCTGGACGCCCTTGTCGAGAACTGGCGCGACATGGCGCACCGCTCGGGACGCGCCCGCACCTCAGCCGTCGTCAAGGCGGACGCCTATGGGCTCGGGATCGAGGATGTCGGTGAGGCGCTCTATCTGGCCGGCGCCCGCGATTTCTTCGTTGCGACCGCCGATGAGGGCGCGACATTGCGGCTCTACGCTCCTGATGCACGCATCTTCGTGCTCTCCGGCATCTGGCCTGGCATGGAGCGCGTCTTCTTCGAAAACGATCTCGTTCCCGTCATAGCCTCGGAAGAGCAGCTCACCTTCTGGATGTCGGTGCTGTCGGATTATGGCGACTACCCTTGTGCGCTACAGGTCGACACCGGCTTCAACCGACTCGGCCTGCCGATGGAGGATGCGCTGGCGCTTGCCGACGACGTCTCCCGCCCGGCAAGCTTTGCGCCGGTGCTGGTCATGAGCCACCTTGCCTGCGGCGACGATCCCGCCAATCCGATGAACCGGCAGCAACTGGAAGCTTTCCGCAAGGTGAGCGCCGCCTTCGAAGGCATCGAGGCGAGCCTTGCCAATTCCGCCGGCATCTTTCTCGGCCCGGAATATCATTTCGATCTTACCCGTCCGGGTATCGCCACCTATGGCGGCGAGGCAGTCCCCGGTATCGCCAATCCGATGCGCCCGGTCGCGACAGCCGAAGCGCGGATCATCCAGACCCGCTTCGTAAAAGCCGGCGAAACCGTCGGCTATGGGCGGGCGATGCAGCTTACGCGTGACAGCCGTCTGGCGATCGTTTCCGCCGGCTATGCCGACGGCTATATGCGCGGCCAGTCGAGCGGCGGCGTACCGCTGCGCCAGACCGACCTGCCCGGCGGCCATGGCTTCATCGCCGGCCACAGGGTTCCTGTTGCCGGCCGCATCACGATGGACCTCACCATCTTCGACATCACCGATCTGCCGGACAATCTCGTCCGCGCAGGCGACTATGTCGAACTCTTCGGCAGCAATATTCTCGTGGACGACGCGGCACGGGCAGCCGGTACGATCGGCTACGAAATGCTGACGAGCCTGGGGCTCCGGCATGAGCGACGGTATGTTTCGGAAGAGGCTGAGGAATAGCCGATCTCAGCGCGTGCTGATCGCCAGGCGGACGCCCAAGGCCACGAACAGCGCGCCAAGCCCACGATCCAGCCACAAGCCGACGCTTCGATTGCGCCGCAGCGCCTCAGTGAGACGGCCGCCGAGGAGGATAAGCGGCGGCTCGATGAAGGCGGCGACCACGATGATGAGACTGCCGTGCAGCAGGAGCTGCGCCCAGACCGGACCGGCGCCTTCAACGACGAACTGCGGCAGGAAGGCGAGAAAAAAGATCGCTACTTTCGGGTTGAGCAACGACACGAAAATACCCTGCCGATAGATCCGGCTCCACGGCAATGTCTTGCCCGTCTCCTTGATCCAAGCACCCTCGCCCTTCGAGCGCAGCGCCTGAATACCGAGCCAGATGAGATAAGCGGCCCCCGCCCATTTTATTGTCGAAAAGGCGATCGCGGAGGCGGCCAAGATTGCCGACAGCCCGGCGGCCGCCATGAGCACATGCAGACACGCGCCGCTCCATATGCCAAACAGTGCAGCAAAACCTGAGCGTATGCCGCTTCTGACCGTATGGCCCAGAATGAAGGCGATGTCCGGTCCCGGCGACAGATTGAGAAGTGTCGCTGCGGATAGAAACGCGATCCAGTGTGCAAGCGAATAGTCGAACATCGGTCATCATCCATCAAAAAGCTGGCATAAGCCTGACACGATCGCCGTTGATGCGGAAATCATTAGTTTTGATAGGCCGCGAAAGACATTATCTGACAGCCGATCGCGATTCGCTTTGAAGAGCGAAGCATTCGAACATTGAGAACAGCATCCGATGGCAAAAGCCCGTACACAATTCATCTGCCAGAACTGCGGCACGATCCACAATCGCTGGGCGGGAAAATGCGACGGCTGCGGCGAGTGGAACACCATCGTCGAGGAAGATCCGATGGGCGGCATCGGCGGCGGTCCCGCCAAGGTGCCGAAGAAGGGTCGAGCGGTGACGTTGACGGCGCTGTCCGGCGAAATCGAGGAAGCGCCGCGCATCTATACGGGCATCTCCGAGCTTGACCGGGCGACCGGCGGCGGTTTCGTGCGTGGTTCGGCCGTGCTGGTCGGCGGCGATCCCGGCATCGGCAAATCGACACTGCTGATGCAAGCGGCTGCCGCCCTTGCCCGGCGCGGACACAAGATCGTCTATGTCTCCGGCGAAGAAGCGGTGGCACAGGTTCGCCTCCGCGCCCAGCGGCTGCACGCCGCAGACACCGACGTGATGCTGGCCGCCGAAACCAATGTCGAGGATATCCTGGCGACGCTTGCCGAAGGCAAGCGGCCGGATCTTGTCATCATCGATTCCATCCAGACGCTGTGGAGCGAGCTTGCTGAATCCGCGCCCGGCACGGTGACGCAGGTACGCACCGGCGTGCAGGCGATGATCCGCTTTGCCAAGCAGACGGGCGCCGCGATGGTGCTGGTCGGCCACGTCACCAAGGACGGCCAGATCGCCGGCCCGCGCGTCGTCGAGCATATGGTCGATGCCGTTCTCTATTTCGAAGGCGATCGCGGCCATCACTACCGCATCCTGCGCACAGTCAAGAATCGCTTCGGCCCAACCGACGAGATCGGCGTTTTCGAAATGTCCGATATGGGCCTGCGCGAAGTGGCCAATCCGTCCGAACTCTTTCTGGGCGAACGCAATTCCAAATCGCCGGGTGCCGCCGTCTTTGCCGGCATGGAAGGCACGCGGCCGATATTGGTCGAGGTACAGGCGCTGGTCGCCCCGACATCGCTCGGCACGCCGAGGCGCGCCGTCGTCGGCTGGGATTCAGCGCGGCTATCGATGATTCTCGCAGTTCTCGAGGCGCATTGTGGCGTGAGGCTCGGCCAGCACGACGTCTATCTCAATATTGCCGGCGGTTATCGCATTTCTGAGCCGGCTGCCGACCTTGCCGTCGCTTCTGCACTGGTTTCCTCCCTGGCCGGTATTGCCCTTCCCGCCGATTGCGTCTATTTCGGCGAAGTCAGCCTGTCGGGCGCCGTCCGGCCGGTTGCGCACACCGGCCAGCGCCTCAAGGAAGCCGAGAAGCTGGGATTTTCAGCAGCGCTTCTCCCGACTGCCTCCGCCGACCTGCCGAAAGGCAATGGCGGACGCTGGAGCGAGATCGACAGCCTGCCGGATCTGGTGGCGCGCATTGCCGGATCGAAAGGCGCGCTCAAGCGTGCGGAAGACGAAGACTGAGCCTTACTTCAGCCGTTCTTGACGGCAAGAGAGGCGCATAGTGAGGCCGATGGCAGCCGTGCTTGGCATGGCAAGTCTTGGAGTGGATTATACATGCCCATTACGATTTTCGACGGTATTGTTATCGGCGTCATCCTGTTCTCCGCCGTTCTGGCCATGGTGCGCGGCTTTTCGCGCGAAATCCTCTCGATCGTCAGTTGGGGCGGCTCGGCCGTCGCCGCCTACTATCTCTATTCGCTGCTCGTACCCTATGCGCTGCGCTACACGGCAGACACGCGTATCGCGACGATCGCCTCTGCCGCGGTCATCTTCCTCATCGCACTGATCATCATTTCCTTCATCACCATCAGGATCGCCGATTTCATCATCGACAGCCGCATCGGCGCGCTGGATCGTACGCTCGGCTTTCTGTTCGGCGCCGCCCGCGGCCTGCTGCTGATGGTCGTCGTCGTCGCCTTCTGGAACTGGCTGGTCGCGCCGCCTGCCCGTCCTGATTGGGTCAACAACGCGAAATCGAAGCCTTTCCTCGATTCGATGGTCGAAAAGCTGAAATCCGCGCTTCCTGAGAACGTTCAGGCGATGCTCCCGGCCGAGATCATCAACAAGATCGCGCCGAATCAACAGCAGTCGCAGCCGCAGGATGGTGGCGCCGCGAACGATACGGCACCGTCCGACGACGCACCTGCGCCGCAAACGAATAACTAACAGTGCGTTTACAGGCTTGACCCGCCGGGCGATAATCGCCATGTGAACGCCATGAAAACCGAAGATCCGGCCCGATAATCTTTCCGGCCGGATTTTCAGCTATTTTTGCATTCAGTAGCGATGCCGCCCCGACCCACCCATGTTGAGAGCAAAGGTCCTGCAGCCATGACCCATTCCCTTTCCATCGAGGATGATATCGACGGCGATACGCTGCATGAAGAGTGCGGCGTATTCGGCATTCTAGGCCATCCCGATGCGGCAACGCTGACGGCGCTCGGCCTGCATGCCCTGCAACATCGCGGCCAGGAAGCAGCCGGCATCGTCTCCTTCGACGGCCAGCGCTTTCATTCCGAACGGCGCATGGGCCTCGTTGGCGATCACTACACCGACCCTGCCACGCTGGCCCGCCTTCCCGGCGACCGGTCGATGGGCCATGTGCGCTACTCGACGACCGGCGAAACCATCCTGCGCAACGTACAGCCGCTGTTTGCCGAACTCGAAGTGGGCGGCATCGCGATCGCTCACAACGGCAATTTCACCAACGGCCTGACCATGCGCCGGCAGTTGATCGCCGACGGTGCGATCTTTCAGGCGACGTCAGACACCGAAGTCGTCCTCCATCTCATTGCCCGCTCCAAGCAGGCCTCCTCCTCCGACCGCTTCATCGATGCGATCCGCCAGATGGAAGGCGGCTATTCAATGCTCGCGATGACGCGCACCAAATTGATCGCAGCGCGCGACCCGATCGGCATTCGGCCGCTGGTGATGGGCGAACTCGACGGCAAGCCGATCTTCTGTTCGGAGACCTGCGCGCTTGATATCATCGGCGCCAAATACGTCCGCGACATCGAAAACGGCGAAGTCGTCATCTGCGAGATCCAGCCGGACGGTTCGATCACCATCGATGCCCGCAAGCCGGAAGTCTCTAAGCCAGAGCGCCTTTGCCTGTTCGAATATGTCTATTTCGCCCGTCCCGATTCTGTGGTCGGCGGCCGCAACGTCTATGTCACCCGCCGGAACATGGGCATCAACCTTGCCAGGGAAGCCCCCGTCGAGGCCGATGTCGTCGTGCCGGTGCCGGATGGCGGCACGCCGGCGGCCATCGGCTATGCGCAGGAAAGCGGCATTCCCTTCGAGCTCGGCATCATCCGCAACCACTATGTCGGCCGCACCTTCATCGAGCCGACGCAGCAGATCCGCGCTTTCGGCGTCAAGCTCAAGCATTCCGCCAATCGCGCTATCATCGAAGGCAAGCGCGTCATTCTCGTGGATGATTCCATCGTGCGCGGCACCACCTCGGTGAAGATCGTGCAGATGATCCGCGATGCCGGCGCCCTTGAAGTGCATGTGCGCGTCGCCAGCCCGATGATCTTCCATCCGGATTTCTACGGCATCGACACGCCGGACGCCGAAAAGCTGCTCGCCAATCAGTACAACAGCCTGAAGGCGATGGGCGATTTCATCGGTGCCGACTCGCTGGCATTTCTGTCGATCGACGGCCTCTACCGCGCCGTCGGCGGCACGCCGCGCGACAATGCGCAGCCGCAGTTCACCGACCACTATTTCACCGGTGACTATCCGACCCGCCTGCTCGACCGGGAAAGCACCAGCAATGTGCGCAAGCTCTCCATGCTTGCCAGCAACGGCTGACCCCGGTAACTGCTGACAAGGGGCGTTTCTTCGCCCCTTTCCTTCCCTAGAGCATTCGGATCCAGGCAGCATGAGCGTCAATCTCAAGGACAAGATCGCCCTCGTTACCGGCGCATCGCGCGGTATCGGCTATTTCACCGCTCTGGAACTGGCCAAGGCCGGCGCGCATGTGATTGCCTGCGCCCGCACGGTGGGCGGCCTTGAGGAGCTTGACGACGCCATCAAGGCTGTCGGCGGGTCCGCAACGCTCGTGCCTTTCGATCTTGCCGACATGAACGCGATCGATGCGCTCGGCGCGTCGATCTTCGAGCGCTGGGGCAAGCTCGATATTCTCGTCGCCAATGCTGGCGTGCTCGGCGTCATCTCGCCGATCGGCCACATCGAGGCCAAGGTGTTCGAGAAAGTGATGACCGTCAACGTCACCGCGACCTGGCGGCTGATCCGCTCGGTCGAGCCGCTGTTGATGCGCTCCGATGCCGGCCGCGCCATCATCCTGTCGTCGGCCGCGGCCCATCGCTGCCGGCCCTTCTGGGGCGCCTACTCGGCCTCCAAGGCCGCCGTCGAGGCGCTTGCCCGCACCTGGGCCGGAGAAACCCAGAGCACACCGCTGCGCATCACCAGCATCGACCCCGGCGCCACCCGCACCGCCATGCGCGCCCAGGCTATGCCGGGCGAAGATCCAGATACGCTGCCGCATCCCCGCGACGTGGCTCAGGCCATCGTGCCGCTCGCCGGCCCGAATGTGACCGAAACCGGCAAACTCTTCGTCGTGCGCGAGAACAAGCTCGTCGATTATCGGACGCCGGAATAATCGCTCGCTGGGTCCCTATCCTGGCTCTTGACCAATCACTGTAGTCGAGCGATAAAGCCTGCCATGAAAACGGTTATCTGCATTATCTGCCGGAAAATTATTCGCTAGCGCTTCGCTGGCCTGGCCGTTTTCGTCTCCCAAAATCCAAGATGACAAACGCCCCGGCCTGCCGGTGACGATATTTTTCGGATTTATGCCTTTGGGAGAATGAAATGGGTACCGAGCCACAATTGAAGCTGTACAACACGCTGACGCGCGAAAAGGTCGACTTCCAGCCGATCGATCGCGAGAACGTGCGCCTGTATGTCTGCGGCCCGACTGTCTATGATTTCGCCCATATCGGCAATGCACGCCCGGCCATCGTCTTCGACGTGCTGTTCCGGCTGCTCAGGCAGGTCTATGGCGAAAACCACGTTACCTATGCGCGCAACATCACCGACGTCGACGACAAGATCAACGCGAGGGCACTGCGCGATCATCCTGGCCTGCCGCTGAACGAGGCGATCCGCCTGGTCACCGAGAAGACCGAGACGCAGTATTATCAGGACACGACTGCCCTCGGTTGCCTGGAGCCGACGGTGCAGCCGCGGGCGACGGACAACATCGCACAGATGATCGAGATCATCGAGAAACTGATCGCCAGAGGCCATGCCTATCAGGCGGCGGGCGAAGTATTGTTCGACACAAAGTCCATGGCCGATTACGGCCAGCTCTCGAAGCGCAATCTCGATGAGCAGCAGGCCGGCGCCCGCATCGCCGTCGACGCCCATAAGAAGAGCCCCGGCGACTTCGTACTCTGGAAGCTATCCGCCGAGAACGAGCCCGGCTGGGAAAGCCCCTGGGGCCGCGGCCGTCCGGGCTGGCATATCGAGTGCTCGGCCATGAGCGGACGCTATCTCGGCGACGTCTTCGATATCCATGGCGGCGGTCTGGACCTAATCTTCCCGCACCATGAAAACGAAATCGCCCAGTCGCGTTGCGCCCATGGCACGGACGTGATGGCGAATGTCTGGATGCACAACGGCTTCCTGCAGGTCGAAGGCCGCAAGATGTCGAAGTCGGAAGGCAATTTCGTCACCATCTACGAACTGCTGCAGACGGAGAAACTCGGCGGCCGGACCTGGCCAGGCGCGGTGCTGCGGCTTGCCATGCTGATGACGCACTATCGCGAACCGATCGACTTCTCCGTGAAGCGACTGGAAGAGGCCGAAAGGCTTCTCGCCAAGTGGCCAGCGGCGGATATCGGTAATGCCAAGCCGGACGCCACCGTGCTGGTCGCCCTTGCCGACGACCTCAACACCGTCGTCGCTATTCAGGCGCTGCATGCCCTGGCGCAAGCCGCCAATGCCGATGCCAGCATCTTGCCCGTGTTTGCGGCAAGTGCTGCATTGCTCGGTCTGCTGCCCGAGAAGGTCGAGATGGATGATGCCGTCGCTTCGGAGATCGATGCACGGGTGCGAGCACGTCTGGAACTGCTGAAAGCGAAGAACTTTGCCGAGGCAGACAAGATCCGAGACACCCTTCTGGCTGAAGGCATTCAGCTAAAGGACGGCAAGGATCCGGCAACGGGCGAGCGCATCACGACCTGGGAGGTCAAGCGGTGAGTGTGACCTACACCGGCGGCTGTCAATGCGGTGCGGTTCGTTTCCGGGTGCGGGGCGAGCTCAAGGACGCGTCGATCTGTCATTGCCGGATGTGTCAGAAGGCCTTCGGCGCCTATTATGCACCACTGGTCTCGACGCGCGGTGCCGAGCTTGTCTGGACGCGGGGGGAGCGGAAGACGTTCCGGTCGTCGAATTTCGTCGAGCGGGGTTTCTGCGGCGATTGCGGCACGCCGCTGACTTATGAGGCGCCGGATGGCATAGCGGTCGCGGCGGGCGCCTTCGATGATCCGGCGCTATTGCCGCCGGTGGTGCAGTTCGGCACGGAAGGCAAGATCGGCTTTGTCGACGGCCTGCATCTGCTGCCCGGCCACCGGACGGAAGAGGATGCGGAACAGGCGCCCTTTGTGCTGGAGCTTGTGTCCTATCAGCATCCGGACCACGATACGACAGCATGGCCACAGGAGACGGGTCAATGACCAAGGCGGCGGGATATAGCGGTGGATGCCAATGCGGCGCGGTTCGCTATCGTACCGCCGGTGCGCTCGGCTATCCGCATCTCTGCCATTGCCGCATGTGCCAGAAGGCATCCGGCAACTATGCCCTGCCGCTGGGCAGTGCCAAGTTTACGGACTTCGAGCTGACGCGCGGCGAGCCCTCGTGGTTTCATTCGTCCGACCTCGTGCGCCGCGGCTTTTGCGGCACCTGCGGCACGCCTCTGTTCTATGATATTCCCGGCGCGGACTCCATCAATGTGACGCTTGGTTCGCTGGACGAGCCGATGGCGGTGCAGCCCGTTGCGCAATCGAACCTCGCGGGAAAAATGCCGTGGTTCCATGCGCTGGATGTGCTGCCGGTGGAAGCGGATGAAGATGAGGCTGACCGCACCGAGGCGATCCGCGCGTCCAACCATCAGCATCCCGATCACGATACCCAAACCTGGCCACAGGAGAAGAGCCATGACTGAAGTCACCAGAAGCGGAGGATGCCAGTGCGGCGCGGTGCGGTTTCGCATTCGCGGTGAACTCGGACGCCCCTCGATCTGCCATTGCCGCATGTGCCAGAAACAGTTCGGCAGCTTCTTCTCCGCTCTGGTGACCGCACCGGACGGTAAGCTGGAATGGACGCGCGGCGAGCCGACCTATTTCCAGTCCTCGGTCAACATCGAGCGCGGCTTCTGCAAGAATTGTGGCACGCCGCTGACCTATCGCCATCCCGGCGGCCTGGAGATCGCCATCGGCGCCTTCGACGAACGCGACGATCTGGCGCCGCAGATCCAGGTGAACCACGCTTCGCGCCTGCCCTGGGTCGAAACCATATTCCAGCAGCCGGTACATCAGGATCCGGATTTTTATGCCCAGCAGGAACGGATCATTTCCTTCCAACACCCCGACCATGACACCGACGTGTGGCCCTCGGAAGGGCTGAAAATATGACGGAAGTTTTGCGCACGCTTTACCCGGAAATCGAGCCCTATGCCTCCGGCTATCTCGATGTCGGTGACGGCCATGTCATCTATTGGGAACGCGCCGGCACGCCTGGCGCCAAGCCTGCCGTCTTCCTGCATGGCGGCCCGGGCGGCGGCATCTCGCCGAGCCATCGCCGTCTGTTCGATCCGGCGCTCTACGACGTGACATTGTTCGACCAACGCGGCTGCGGCAAGTCCACGCCGCATGCGGGGCTCGAGGCCAACACGACCTGGCATCTGGTCGATGATATCGAGCGGCTGCGCGCAATGGCGGGTGTCGACAAGTGGCTGGTGTTCGGCGGCTCCTGGGGATCGACGCTGGCGCTCGCCTATGCGGAAACCCATCCGGGGCATGTTTCGGAACTGGTCGTACGCGGCATCTATACGCTGACCAAAGCCGAGCTCGACTGGTATTATCAGTTCGGCGTCTCGGAAATGTTCCCGGATAAGTGGGAGCGCTTCTTAGCGCCGATCCCGCCGGAAGAACGCCACGAGATGATGCTCGCCTATCACCGCCGGCTGACGCATGAGGACAAGGCGGCACGTCTCGAGGCCGCCAAGGCATGGTCGCTCTGGGAGGGCGAGACCATCACGCTTCTGCCCGACCCTTCGACCAGCACGCCGTTCGAAGATGCGGAATTCGCGCATGCCTTCGCGCGCATCGAGAACCACTTCTTCGTCAATGCCGGCTGGATGGACGAAGGCCAACTGCTGCGCGATGCCTACAAGCTGAAGGACATTCCCGGCGCTATCGTTCATGGCCGCTATGACATGCCCTGCCCGGCAAAATATGCCTGGGCGCTGTACAAGGCATGGCCGAAAGCGGAATTTCATCTGATTGAAGGCGCAGGCCATGCTTATTCCGAGCCCGGTATCCTCGACCAGCTGATCCGCGCCACCGATAAGTTTGCAGGGAAGATCTGAGCCTGAACGATACCTCTCCCCGCCCCTTCGACAAGCTCAAGGTGAGGAGAGGAAGTGACTGAGCAAGAAGAAACCGGCTCGCCGGAGGAAACAGTATGACACGCGAAAAAATCTATCTCTTCGACACGACCTTGCGCGACGGGCAGCAGACGCCCGGCATCGATTTTTCGGTCGAGGACAAGATTTCGATCGCCACCATGCTGGATGAATTCGGCCTCGATTATGTCGAGGGCGGCTATCCCGGCGCCAATCCGACCGATACCGCCTTCTTCAATGAGAAGCGGACGCAGACGGCATCCTTCGTCGCCTTCGGCATGACCAAGCGCGCCGGCGTTTCCACCTCCAACGATCCGGGCCTTGCGACCCTCCTGCAGGCCAAGGCGGACGCGATCTGTTTCGTCGCCAAGAGCTGGGACTATCACGTCAAGGTCGCGCTCGGCTGCACCAACGAGGAAAACCTCGAAAGCATTGCCGAAAGCGTCAAGGCGGCTGTTGGCGCGGGCAAGGAAGCGTTGGTCGACTGCGAACATTTCTTCGACGGCTACAAGGCCAATCCGACCTATGCACTGGCCTGCGCCAAGACGGCTTACGAGGCGGGGGCGCGCTGGGTCGTGCTCTGTGACACCAATGGCGGCACGCAGCCGCCGGAAGTGCGCGCCATCGTCGAGGCCGTGATCGCTGAGGGCGTTCCGGGGCACTGTCTTGGCATTCATGCTCATAACGATACCGGCCAGGCGGTCGCCAACTCGCTTGCCGCCGTCGAAGCCGGCGTGCGGCAGATCCAGGGCACGCTCAACGGCATCGGTGAGCGGTGCGGCAATGCCAATCTGATCACGCTGATCCCGACGCTGGCATTGAAGAGGACCTATAGTGAGCGTTTCGAAACGACGATCGATGGCGAACGGCTTCTTGGCCTCACCAGCCTGTCGCATGCCTTCGATGAGCTGCTGAACCGCTCGCCGGACCATCAGGCCCCCTATGTCGGTGCCTCCGCCTTCGCGACCAAAGCCGGCATCCATGCCTCGGCACTGCTGAAGGATCCGCGCACCTACGAGCATGTGCCGCCGGAAACCGTCGGCAATTTCCGCAAGGTGATGGTCTCCGACCAGGGCGGCAAGTCGAATTTCATCAATGCGCTGAAACGGCGCGGCATCGAGGTCGGCAAGGACGACCCGAAGCTCGATCGGCTGATCCAGATCGTCAAGGAACGGGAAGCCACGGGCTACGCTTATGAGGGCGCCGATGCCAGCTTCGAGCTTCTGGCGCGCCGCACGCTCGGCACCATTCCGGACTTCTTCGCCGTTGACGGCTTCCGCGTCATGGTGGAGCGCCGCTTCGATTCCCACGGCCGTGTGAAGACCGTTTCGGAAGCGGTGGTCAGAATCATCATCGACGGCCAAACGATCATGTCGGTTGCCGAAGGCGACGGCCCGGTCAACGCACTCGACCTGGCGCTGCGCAAGGATTTCGGCAAATACCAGCATGAGATCGACGATCTGGAGCTGGCTGACTTCAAGGTGCGTATTCTCAACGGCGGTACGGGAGCCGTGACCCGTGTCCTGATCGAATCCACCGATAGCGACGGCGTGCGCTGGTGGACGGTCGGCGTTTCCGAAAACATCATCGACGCCTCGTTCCAGGCGCTGATGGATTCCGTAATCTACAAGCTGATGAAGAACCGGCATATGGCGGGCAAAATCGCGGCGGAGTGATCCGCCGCTCATCAAAAACCTTGACCATGCCGTCAAGGAAATGAATTGGCCCCGCACGACGCTTTGGAGTAATCCCGTCCTCAATAAAAATAGCATGGGCGGAAAACACCAATGGCTACCGACACGGTCGCACCTGACGTCAAGAACGAGGACAGCCTGCGCGGCTTCGGCTTCGCGCTGACGGCCTACCTCTTTTGGGGCGTCTTGCCGCTCTACATGAAAGCCTTGGCGCATATTCCGGCCACGGAGATCGTCGCCCACCGTATTTTATGGTCCGTACCCGTTGCCGGGGTCGTGCTTCTGGCGCTCGGTCGTATGGGCGATATCAAGGCGGCACTCAGCAGTCCACGCACGGTCGCCATGGTATCGCTGACGGCGACGCTGGTGACCATCAACTGGGGAACCTATGTCTGGGCGATCAGCGCCGGACATTCGCTCGACGCGGCGCTCGGCTACTTCATCAATCCGCTGTTCAGCATCGCGCTCGGCGCCCTGCTGTTGAAGGAGAAGCTGGCACCGCTACAGATCGCCGCGATCTGCCTTGCAGCGGCAGCGGTGGTCATTCTGACCATCGAGGCCGGCACCGTGCCCTGGGTGGCGCTGACGCTGACCTTATCCTGGGGCTTCTATGCCTTTTTCCGCAAGACGCTGCCGGTAGGGGCAAACCAGGGCTTCTTCCTGGAGGTGCTGCTGCTCTGCATTCCGGCTACGCTTTACATCCTCTATCTGGAAGCGCGCGGCGAAGGCCATCTCTACCGCACGGGCATCTCGGATACGGCGCTTCTGCTCGGTTGCGGCCTGGTGACCGCCCTGCCGCTGATGATCTTCGCCAATGGAGCGAAGCTACTCAGGCTCTCCACTATCGGCATCATGCAGTATATCGCGCCGACGATGATCTTCCTCATCGCCGTCTTCGTATTCAAGGAGCCTTTCGGCACGACGCAGATGATCGCCTTCTCGCTGATCTGGGCGGGGCTGGTGCTCTATAGCTGGTCGATGCTGCGTCAAAGCCGGGCACGCTAACCGGAAAACATGGTTAGCAAGTCCTTAATCAGAGCTTTGAGATAACAGCCTCTTCGCCATCACGCGGTCCCTGCACTTCAGCGGCATGCTTGCGGATCGCCGGGATGATGTCGGCAATCTGGTCGATGACCAGCGGCTGGACGCGATGGGACGTATGGATGAAGCCTTCTTCCGTCATGTGGCGGATCAGCTCCATCATCGGATCCCAGAAACCGTTGATATTGGCAAAGACCATCGGCTTCTCATGACGGCCGAGCTGGCCCCAGGTCATGATCTCGACGATCTCCTCCAGCGTGCCGATACCGCCCGGCAGCGCGACGAAGGCGTCGGCGCGCTCGAACATGCCATGTTTGCGCGTATGCATGTCCGGGGTTATGATGAGCTCGTCCAACTGGCCGAGCGAATGGCGCGTCGCTTCCATATCGACGAGGAATTCCGGAATGATGCCGGTGACCTTGCCGCCATGCGACAGGACACCGCTTGCCACAGCGCCCATGATGCCCTTCGTTCCGCCGCCATAGACG
The DNA here is from genome assembly GCF_000281735.1 of Rhizobium sp. AP16. NCBI lineage: Bacteria > Pseudomonadati > Pseudomonadota > Alphaproteobacteria > Hyphomicrobiales > Rhizobiaceae > Rhizobium > Rhizobium sp. AP16. The sequence goes on from NZ_AJVM01000023.1 coordinate 25,145, forward strand.
AGGCGCAGCCCGCTCTCGGCGATGTGCTTGCCAAGCTCGCGGCCCGCGGCCATGTGGGCAGGATCGCGTCCCGGCCTGGAGCCGCAATAGACGCAAATGGATCGAATTGGCGCAGAATCGTCAGTCATAAATGCAAACAACTATGCTGCAGATGCTCAGTCAAGAATTTTCACAAGAAAACTTGTGCCAGAACATGCGGAAATGGCTGAGAAAGCTTGTAAAAGCAGGCGAAATCGTTAGCAATTTCAAGAGTGGGGACGATGCCGCCGCTTGGAGATAAATGATGATGAAGAACCGTGCCGGCTGGCTGGCTCTGTTGGTGCTGGTAATTGCGACCCTCCTGATGGTCTTTTTCGTGATGCCGCGCATCAACGGCGACAAGAAGCCGATCGGCGACGCCGTCAATCAGGCCAGCGACGCGGTAAAGAATACGATTACGGAGAGCGCGCAAAAAGCTGACGATGCGGCGCAAAAGGCAAGCGAAGCAACGCAGAACGCTGCCACAACCGCAATCAATGCCGCCGATGTCGTCAAGAAGCTCACCGATCTCAGCGGCGCGGCGACCGCCTCCCTCGCCGACTTCAAGGCGCTCTTCAAGGACGGCAAGGGTCCAAGCGAGGATATATTCGCAGCCACCAAGACGAAGGTGATCACGGCGCTGCAAGCGATCGTTGGTTTTGCCGTTCCCCAAGGGACGGACGCCACCACGACCGCCCTGGTCGACAAGGCGCATGACGGCGCCGGCAAGGCGCTCGCCATCATCCAGTCGCTTCCGGAAAACATCGCCGATGCCAATGCCGCGATCGACAAGGCGCTGGCAACGCTGACCGGCCAGGCCACACCGCAGACACAGGCCGCAGCCGGCTCCTCGACGCCGTCCTTCGACGTGCTGCGTGTCGAGCCCGACGGCTCCACCGTCATTGCCGGCTCGGCCGAGCCCAATTCCAAGCTGGAAATCGTCGACGGCGACAAGGTGGTGACGACCACCCAGGTCGGGCCGACCGGCGATTTCGTTGCCGTACTCGACAATCCGCTGCCGCCCGGCGACCATGAACTGGCGCTGCGCGCAACCGGCAAGGACGGCAAGGCCGTGACATCGGAAGAAGTCGCTACCGTTTCGGTTCCGAAGGACGACAAGAGCCAGCTTCTCGCCATGGTTTCCAAGCCCGGCGCGGCAAGCCGCATCATCACCGCACCATCGGCCAAGCAGGGACGCGTCACTCCGAGTGAGCAGACGACGGCCACCGACGCCAAACCACAGGACAATGCCGCCGTGGCATCCGCCAATCCGGCGACCGCCACTCCACCTGCCGCAACGTCCAGCGGCGAGCCGGACGTAATGGTCAATGCGGTCGAGATCGAGAACGACCGTATCTTCGTTGCCGGAACGACCAAGCCGAACACCAAGGTCCGTGCCTATGCCGACGACAAGCTGATCGGCGAGATCACGGCCGGAGCCGATGGGCACTTCGTCGTCGACGGCACGTTGCCTCTGGCGGTCGGCGACCACAAGATCCGTGTCGATGTCCTCGGCGCCAACGGCGACGTCGTGGTCCGCACCAGCGTCAACTTCACCCGCCCCGCAGGCAATCAGGTGACCGTTGCAGCACAGACACCAGCGGCTGCCGGTGCCAGCGGCAGTCCTGCTGCCACCACCATGGTGCCGCTTGATGAAGGCGAACTCGGCAAGCTGACGGAGAATGCCTCCAAGGCCTTCACCCTGCTTAAGAGCCTGTTCGCCGATGGCAAGCAACCGAATGCCGAACAGCTCGCCGCCGCCCGCTCGGGAACGGAAATCGCGCTCAAGTCCCTTTCGGAATTCCGTCCCACGATCGATGCGAATGCGGCGCTGAAACAGGCGGCCACGGATGCCTCCAACGCGGCGCTCAAGGCGCTGTCCACGCTTCAGGCCCTGCCGAAGGATCCGAAGTCGGTTGGCGATGCGCTGCCCAATCTCGATCAGATGATCGCCGCCGTCGCCAAACCGGAAAAAGCGGCGCCGGCAAGTGCCGAAACCGCCTCCAATGGCGGCGGCCCGAAAACCATCGAACAGGCGCCGCTATCGCAGGACACCAATGCGGTCATCATCCGCCGCGGCGATACGCTCTGGCAGATCTCCCGACGCATCTATGGCGCTGGCGTGCGCTACACGACGATTTACATCGCGAACGAAGACAAGATCAACAATCCGGACCGCATCCTGCCGGGCCAGGTCTTCGGCCTGCCGAAGGACGCGCTGCCGAATGCTGAAGAGCTGCACCGCAAGCGGCTTTCGGGCGGGCACCTGTAAAAGGCACGCTTCACGACAGACCGACACGATATGGCCAGGCGCGATCAGCGGCTGGCCATTGCTTTTACCCGCCATAAAAATGGTATAAGCCTGCCTCCAACCCCATTGCCCTGGTCATGATCCGACCGGGCCTTTCCAGCCAGGCTGCGCGATTGCGCACCGTTGCCCGGCTGCCTCACATATTCGCCGGAGACGGACATGGCAGACCGCAAGAAAACCATATCGGCGGATAGCAGCAATCCATTGAATACGCTCGTCAATCTCTGGCCCTATATGTGGCCGACGGGGCGCATGGACCTGAAGATGCGGGTCGTCTGGGCGACCGTCTATCTGCTGATCTCGAAATTCTTCCTGCTGCTGGTCCCGTATTTCTTCAAATGGTCCGTCGATGCGCTAAACGGCAAGCTGGACATGCAGGGCATCCTGCCGGCCTTCATGGTCGGCGCCCTCGCGCTCATCGTCGCCACCAACGTCACGCGCCTGATCCAGCTCGGTCTCAACCAGCTTCGCGACTCGCTCTTTGCCAGCGTCGGCCAATATGCCGTGCGCCAGCTCGCCTACCGGACCTTCGTGCACATTCATGAGCTGTCGCTGCGCTTTCATCTCGAGCGCAAGACCGGCGGTCTGTCGCGCGTCATCGAGCGCGGCACCAAGGGCATCGAGACGATCGTCCGCTTCACCATCCTCAACACCGTCCCGACCTTCGTCGAGTTTCTTTTGACCGCGATCATCTTCTGGCGCGGCTACGGCTTTTCCTATCTCGCCATCACGGCGGTCACGGTCTGGCTCTATATCTGGTTCACCGTCAAGGCGAGCGACTGGCGCATCTCCATCCGCCGGACGATGAACGAGAGCGATACGGACGCCAACACCAAGGCGATCGATTCTCTCCTGAACTTCGAGACGGTCAAATATTTCGGCAACGAGGAGATGGAGGCCAAGCGTTTCGACCAGTCGATGGCGCGTTACGAGAAGGCCGCCACCGGCGTCTGGACGTCGCTGGGCTGGCTGAACTTCGGTCAGGGCGTCATCTTCGGCCTGGGCACCACGGTCATGATGGTCGTCTCCGGCTGGGCCGTTCTCAACGGCCACCAGACGGTCGGCGACTTCGTCTTCATCAATGCCATGCTGCTGCAGCTTTCCGTGCCGCTCAACTTCATCGGCTTCGTCTACCGCGAAATCCGCCAGGGTCTGACTGATATCGAGGAGATGTTCGACCTTCTGGAGGTAAAGCCCGAGGTGACGGACGCACCCGACGCCAGGGAACTGGTCATCGGCCAGGGCGCCATTTCCTTCAAGGATGTGCATTTCGCCTATGACGCCGCCCGGCCGATCCTCAAGGGCATCTCCTTCGAGGTGCCGGCCGGCAAGACTGTCGCCGTCGTCGGCCCCTCGGGCGCCGGCAAATCCACCCTGTCGCGGCTGCTCTACCGCTTCTACGACGTCCAGAGCGGTACGATCACCATCGACGATCAGGATCTGCGCACGGTGACGCAGAAGAGCCTGCGCAAGGTGATCGGCATGGTGCCGCAGGACACCGTGCTTTTCAACGACACCATCGCCTACAACATCCGCTACGGACGGACGGGTGCGAGCGAGGACGAGGTGATGGCAGCAGCCGAAATTGCCCAGATCGGCGACTTTATCCGCCAGTTGCCCGAGGGTTTCGAAACCAAGGTGGGCGAACGCGGCCTGAAACTTTCCGGCGGCGAAAAGCAGCGTGTCGCCATTGCCCGCACCGTTCTCAAGGCCCCGCCGGTGCTCATCCTCGATGAAGCGACCTCGGCGCTGGACACCACGACCGAACAGGAAATCCAGACGGCCCTCGACGTCGTCTCCAAGAACCGCACGACGCTGGTCATCGCCCACCGGCTCTCCACCGTCATCGGCGCCGACGAAATCATCGTGCTGAAAAGCGGCGAGATCGCCGAACGCGGCACCCATGCCGTCCTTCTGGAACAGAACGGCCTCTACGCCTCGATGTGGAACCGCCAGCGCGAGGCAACGCAGGCCGAAGAACATCTGAAGCAGGTGCGCGAGAACGACGACCTAGGCGTGGTCAACCGGCTAGCGCCGGCGCGCTGAAGCAAGCGGCTGTCATGAGACTGAGATGCGCGCTTGATAGCGAGAGCGGTCACTCATTCGAAGAGGCCCCCGAATGCGCAATCTCGCCAGAACCTTTACCCTCCTTCTCGCCGTCGGTCTTGCCGCGCCGGTCTTCGCCGACGAAGCCAAGCCATTTGCCGATGCCAAGGAGATCAATCTCCTGAACCTTCTGCCCCCACCACCGGCCAATGACTCGGCCCAGACCAAAGCCGAGCTGGGAGAAATCCTGACGCTGCAGGTGACACGCACCCCGGAAATGGCGGCCCGTGCCGTTGCCGACGCCGAGGAAAACGTCTGGCGCTTCTCCGACGTCATCGACAATCCGAAATTCACCAAGGAAAACCTTCCGAAGTTCTCGGCCTTCTTCGATCGTATCGTCGAAACCGAGGGCGCCGTCGTCGATCCGGCCAAGGATGTCTGGAAGCGCCCGCGCCCGCATCTTTACAGCGATCTCGTCAAGCCGATCGTGCCTCTGTCGAAGTCCGGTTCCTATCCGTCCGGCCACACGACGCTCGGAACACTGATGGGTATCGTGCTTTCGAACATGGTGCCGGAAAAGAAGGCTGCCATCATGACCCGCGCCTGGGAATACGGCCATAACCGTATCGTCGGCGGCATCCACTACGCCACCGACATTGAGGCCGGCCGCATCGCGGGCACCGTCATCGCGCAGACCATCACGACCCATGAGGACTATAAGGCCGAATACGAGGCCGCCAGGGACGAGCTGCGAGCCGCCCTCGGCCTCTGATCTTCGCTGATCACAGCACTGGTATCAGCAAGCCGCCGGACCATCTTCCGGCGGCTTTTCATTTGCTGTCGCGACGGCCCTTTCAGCGTCGCGACAGCTTGTGCGTGATCATGCGTTTCGGAATGCGGGCTTATCCCGGCCGGTTTCGCCTGGGGGTGACTGCGTGAAACCATTGCCCATGACGGCTTTTGCCTGTAGTCACCGTCAACTGGCAATCATAGGAGCCCGCCATCGATGAGCTTGTTGAATAGCGTACGCAACGTAATCGTCCCCGTGCACAAGGAAGGTTATCCCTTCGTCGCAGGCTTCTTTGTTGCATCGCTGGTTCTGGGCTGGGTCTTCAAGCCGCTCTTCTGGATCGGCCTGATCCTGACGCTCTGGTGCGCCTATTTCTTCCGCGACCCCGAGCGCATGACGGCGCAGGACGACGATCTCGCAATATCGCCCGCTGACGGTAAGGTCTCCGGCGTGCAGATGGTCACGCCGCCGGCCGAGCTCAATCTCGGCACCGAGCCGATGCTGCGCGTGTCGATCTTCATGAATGTCTTCGATTGCCATGTGAACCGCTCGCCGATGCGCGGCCGCATCACCAACATCGCCTATCGCCAGGGCAGCTTCCTCAATGCCGAGCTGGACAAGGCGAGCGAGCAGAATGAGCGCAACGGCCTCGTGATCGAAACCAAGCATGGCGAAATCGGCGTCGTGCAGATCGCCGGCCTTGTTGCCCGCCGCATCCTTTGCTTCGTCAATGTCAACGAGCCGCTCGACGCCGGCGAGCGCATCGGCCTAATCCGCTTCGGTTCGCGTCTCGATGTCTTTTTCCCCGCAGGCGCCGAACCACGCGTCGCAGTCGGTCAGAGGGCGATTGCCGGCGAGACCATAATCGCCGAATTCGGCTCGCCGAAAGGCCCGACCGTTAGCCGCCGTAGCTGAGCCTCAAGGAAACGAGCAGGATGAAGACGCCTTTTCCACCCTTCGAGCCGAATGGTCCCAATGACGAGGCGCGCGGGCCGCGCCTTAGGGAAATTCCATTGCGGCTGATGGTCCCGAACATGATTACCGTCCTGGCGATCTGCGCGGGCCTGACCGGCATCCGTCTTGCTTTCGAAAACCGCTATGAGCTTGCCGTGGTCGCCGTGCTGGTTGCCGCCTTCCTCGACGGCGTCGACGGGCGCGTGGCGCGGCTGATGAAGGCCACGTCCAAATTCGGCGCGCAGATGGATTCGCTGGCCGATATCGTCAATTTCGGTGTCGCGCCGGCGCTTGTCGTCTATGTCTTCCTGCTCGATCAGGCACGCTCGCTCGGCTGGATCGCAGCCCTGATCTATACCATCGCCGCCGGCTTGCGCCTTGCGCGCTTCAACGTCATGGCGGAGCGCGAGCACAAGGCGTCGTGGCAGTCGGAATATTTCGTCGGCGTGCCGGCGCCGGCCGGCGCCATGTTGGTACTGCTGCCGGTCTATCTCGGCTTTCTGGGCGTGGAGCCGAGCAGAACCTACGCCTATTGGGGTGCCGCCTATACCGTGCTGATCGGCTTCCTGCTGGTCAGCCGCCTGCCCGTCTGGTCCGGCAAAACGGGAGGTAATGGCATTCGCCGCGATCTCGTGCTGCCGGCCATGCTGGCAATCGTCGTCTATGTGGCGCTGCTGATGAGCTACACCTGGCATGTCATGGTGGTGACCGTGATTGCCTACCTGCTGTCGCTGCCGCTCGGCGCCCGCTCCTGGGCGCGCAAATACGGCACCTTCACCATCAACGGCCCCGCCGATCCCGACGTCGACGATTCCAACGACGATATCGGTCGGCATATCTAGCCCAAAAGCCGGCATGGCTCGACGCGCCGCTCGTCTCGTTAGACGACTGGTTGCGACGTTTCACGCAAAGCGCGAAGATGGTTAATGAAGAATTAACACCCTGAGTAGGCGAGGAAAATACGAAAATTTCGCCCTCATCTCGCGAAATATGGTCGGTGTTTACAAAAGCTGATCGCCAGACGCCTTTGATTTGTCATGATTTACGACACATTAGCAAAGCAGTTTGGTGATTCAGAAAACACCAGCGGGAACAAGGTGAGGAGTAACCCATGACCACGAAGAAAGACGAAGCGGCACAACCGCAGGCAAAGATCGATCCGAGCTTGCTTTATCGTCCGCTCGGCCTGAAGGCCGTTCTGGCAGCACATCTGATGCTGAAAGCCAAGCCGATGAAAAAGAAGATCGCCTAAGACCAGACATTATTTGCCAGCCAGGGGGAGCCGACTGTTAGCAGCGGCTTGTGGCAGCGCCGATCTCGACACGAAGCCGTTCAGAAGAGGTTCAACTGGCCATCGCCAGGGTCCGGCTTCTTCGGCGGCTTGGTCGGAGCCTCTATCGCTACCGGCTCCTGCAAGTCAGGTCCCATATTGGCGACCTTGTTGACGCGATCCGAAACCGGGATCGCCTCGAAGAAGTCCTCCTGAACCGGTGCCATCAGGTCGAGAACCTCGCGCGGCTCCTGTGTCTTGCAATCCAGCCAGCGGGCAAAATCCTCCGGCTTGATGACGACGGGCATGCGGTCATGAATGGGACGCATCGCTCTGTTTGCAGCCGTCGTCAGGATCGCACCGGTATCGACTTCCGACCCATCGGCCGATGCCCATGTCTCCATCAGGCCGGCAAAGGCGATGACGCCGCCATCGCGCGGGCGTATCCAATAAGCTTGAGACTTCTCGCCGCTCTCCTTGGCGGGGCGGCGCCATTCGTAGAAACCCGAAGCGGGGATCAGAATGCGCCGATGACGCATGGCGGCGCGGAATGAGGCCTTGCCGATTGCGGTTTCGGCGCGGGCATTGATCAGCAGCGGAAATTCCTTCGGTTCCTTCACCCAGGCGGGCGTAAAGCCCCAGCGCACCAGCACCGCGCGACGATCCGGCAGATTGCTGCCCCGTTCCTGCCGATCGCCCGAGATGACGACGAGGATCGGCTGTGTCGGCGCTATGTTATAGCGCGCAGGAAAGCCTTCGCTGAGCAGGACGCCCAGCGCCTCGCCCACGTATTCCGGCGTCGATGTCAATGCAAAGCGTCCGCACATAGGGTTTGTTTTGCACCCTGAAAGCGCCGGGTCAAGGAGAAGGTCAACCGCGCGGGCCGAAGAGAATGATGGCGCCACCCGCAAGGCAGACCACGGCGCCGAAAATATCCCAGCGATCGGGCAAACGTCCCTCGGCCAGCCAAAGCCAGAGAATGGAGGCGACGATATAGACGCCGCCATAGGCCGCGTAGGTACGCCCCGCCGCATCGCTCGGCACCAGTGCCAAAAGCCAGGCGAACAGCGCCAGCGACACCAGGCCGGGCGCCAGCCACCAGATGGGCTTTGCCAGCCGCAGCCAAGCCCAGAAGGCAAAACAACCGGCAATTTCCGCCAGCGCGGCAAGGGCATAGAGTGCGTAGGTCATGATGATTTCCAGCAACGCGGGCGGCGGTCTCGAATCGAGGTTCTGATTTACGACTAAAAGGGCTTTCATCCGGCACAACAAGAGCCGTATCTTGCGAGGGCTTAGAGCTTTCATCACCGCCTGATATTTCCCTCGGAATCCGAAGATCCATGACCTCGATCCCCCGCCCCGCCTCTTCCGCCATTCTCGAACGCGACGGTCGTTTCCTGTTGGTGCTGCGCCGCAATCCGCCGTCGGCCGATATGTATGCTTTTCCAGGCGGACGGGCCGAGGATGGCGAAACACCAGCGGAAACGGCGTTGCGGGAGTTCGAGGAGGAGACAGGGATATCGGCCCGCAATCCCCGTCTGTTCGAGACTTACGATCTGCGGAGCCATGCAGCAGACGGGAGGCTCACCAGTCACTTTCTCCTCTCCGTCTTTCGGGTCGATGCCGACGAAGAAGCGACCGCCGAAGCGGCCGACGATGCCGCCGCGATCGGCTGGTACTCGCTGGAAGAGATCCGCGTCCTGCCCGTTCCGGCAAGCGTTCTCGAATGCGTCGAGCGGATCGCCGCAACCCGCGACTGACGGGATCAGCCGGGTTCCCGCGTTAACGATGCTTAACAATAACAGGGTGGAAAGCGAGCATTTCGCCTTGTTCCCGTCATGCTTGCCATATCAATTGGGCACATGATTCATCGTCGCCTCATTCATCCGCTTATGATCTGCGCCGCGCTTGCGGCCGCATTTCCGGCGTTTGCGCAGTCGGCGACGACCGTTCCGCAGGGACAGGCGCCCGCCAATAGTGGCGACGCCGAGCAGCCGACGCCCTATGACGACCAGCTTCTGCGGCTCTCCGAAATTCTCGGTTCGGTCAACTATCTGCGCAACCTCTGCAACTCCTCCGCTGAAGACGGTTGGCGGGTTGGCATGCAGCAATTGCTCGATGCCGAGACCAAGAACGAGCCGAAACGCAAGGAAAGACTGACCGCCGCGTTCAACCGTGGATACAGATCCTTTGCGTCGGTTTACACGAATTGCACGTCGCAGGCCGTTGTCGCGGAGGAGCGATACCGTAACGAAGGTGCAACACTTGCTACAGAAATAACCGCTCGCTTTGGAAATTGACGATTTATTAACCCCTTTTCGTACCGAGCCGTGTCGTTTTAGGAAAAGGCTGATAGAGTCGTTAAGCAAGCGGTAAGGACAATGGACGTCTCGAGGAAAGAAATGATGGAAGCCAGCCTGAACGAAATCGATGACATGATCGTCCACGAAAAGATGCAGGCAGCGCTGGAATACCAGAACGAAGCGTGGGCTGACGGGATGGCCGATGGCATTGAGCCGGAGATCATTGCCGACGCTGCGATTGCCCATGCCATCCGCGAGACTATTCGCATTCATGGGGAACAGGGCGCTGAGGCCTTGCTCGAATCGCTTAGGGAACGCATGCTTGCTGGTGAATTCTCTCCGAACCGCACCCTGCAATAACAGCCAGAGATCCTTTATGCATATCGTACCGGGCAATGAGTTTCGACGTTCCATTGCCTCGCTCGCTGCCGCGACCATGTTTTTCGGTAGCCTTGCCCAGCCGCTTCCCGCTCTCGCCTTCTCGCTGATCAATCCCCCCGCCGCTCAGCCGGGTGCTGCGAGCAAGCCCGCGCAGCAGAACAATGACAAGCCGGTCGAGCAGGCGCTGGAGGCGCCCTCCAAGGCTCTTCCCATGCCGGACCCGCTGGTCAAGAGCCAGGGGCAATCCAGCAGCAACGCCACCACCAGCGATGCCTCGACCAGCGGCAAGTCAGCAGAGATCATCTACGATATCAGCAAGGTGCCGGAACCGGTGCGCAAGCTACGCGAAACCATTGTCGAGGCAGCCGCTTCCGGTGATCTTGAGCGCCTGCGCCCGCTGATGAATATCGGCGGCGGCCTCAACCAGACGCAGGTGACGGCGGACGATCCGGGGGAAGACCCGATCAAGACGCTGCATGATCTCTCCGGCGATTCCGATGGCATCGAGATCCTGTCCATCCTCCTCGATATCCTGTCGAGTGCCTGCGCCCATGTCGGCCAGGGAACGCCGAACGAAATGTATGTCTGGCCCTATTTCGCCGAGAAGGACATCAAGACCCTGACCGCGCCGGAAAAGGTCGACCTGATGCGGATCGTCACTGCCGGTGATTTCTCCGACATGCTGGAATTCGGGGGCTATAATTTCTATCGCGTCGGCATCACGCCCGACGGCAAGTGGAAATTCTTCACCTCCGGCGAATGATCCGGCCGCAGAACTTGCGGTTCCCGAGCAGAGGCCCTACCTCTGGGCGATAGGCGAAATTAGCGGGTTCATCATGCCAGCCGTATTCCTCAGAGATCGCTCCTTTCTTCGCGTCACCGGCGCTGAGGCGGAGCCTTTCCTGCACAATCTCATCACCACCGACCTTGTCTCGCTCGGCACGGACGAGGCGCGTCCGGGCGCGCTGCTGACGCCGCAGGGCAAGATCCTGTTCGACTTCATGATCTCCAGGGACGGCCCCGGCTTTCTACTGGAGACCGATACGGCGCAAAGGGATGGGCTGCTGAAACGGCTCACCATGTACCGGCTGCGCGCACCGGTCGATTTCGCTGTCGGGGAAACCGAGGGCGTTACGGTCGCCTGGGGCGACAATGTTGCCGAAGGCCCCAGGGACAGCCGCTTCGCCAAGGCGGGCATTGCATTGACGCGGACATCAGGTCATCACGGCGACGATGCCGAGGCACTTTACGAGGCGCTGCGCATTGCCAATGGCATTGCCGTTTCCGGCCAGGATTTCGCCCTGCAGGACGCTTTTCCGCATGACGTGCTGCTGGACCTCAATGGTGGCCTCGGCTTCCGCAAGGGCTGCTATGTCGGCCAGGAAGTGGTTTCCCGCATGCAGCATCGCAGCACCGCGCGCCGCCGGGTCGTCATCGTCATCGGCAGCGCCGATCTGCCCGCAAGCGGCACGGAACTGACCGCCGGCGGCAAGCCGATCGGCACGCTCGGCTCTATCGAAGGCGCCAACGGGCTTGCCATTGTCCGCATCGACCGCGCCGGCGAAGCTATTGCGGCCGGCACGCCGATCCTGGCAGCCGGTCACGAGGTCTCCGTTGCACTGCCCGTTTGGTCCGGCCTCTCCTTCCCGACGCAGACCGATGAGGCGTCGGCATGACATCGGGTGCTACCCCGCGTGCCTGGCAGCGCATGCTGTCCGGTCGCAGGCTCGACCTACTCGACCCCTCGCCGCTCGACGTCGAAATCAGCGACATCGCCCATGGCCTTGCCCGCGTCGCGCGCTGGAACGGCCAGACCTCGGGGGATCATGCCTTTTCGGTGGCGCAGCATAGTCTCGTGGTCGAGGCGATCTTTCGCCAACTCAATCCGGCGACACCGGACGAACTGCTGGCAGCACTGCTGCACGATGCTCCCGAATATGTCATCGGCGATATGATCTCACCGTTCAAATCGGTGGTCGGCGGCGAGTACAAGCTGGTGGAAATGCGCCTGGAAGCGGCGATCTACCGGCGCTTTGCCCTGCCGCCGCATTGTGCTCCGCAGTTGAAGGCAAAGATCAAGAAGGCCGATACGGTGTCCGCCTATTTCGAGGCGACGCTGCTGGCCGGTTTCACGTCAGCGGAAGCGCGAAAGTTCTTCGGCCAGCCGCGTGGCATTACACAGGACATTCTGCCGATCCAGCCGATGCCGGCGGTGGAAGCCCAGCGGCTTTTCCTGAAGCGTTTTGAAGCGATCGAAGCCGAACGCGCCAGCGTGAGTGCCGAGGCATGACCGCGATCGTCGTATCGCCGCTGGCCCGCATCGCGGAAATGGCCGTACGCCACGGTGCATCCGAAATGATCAGCCTTATGGCGAAGGAACAGAGCTTTCATCGTCCCGCCGTTATCAAGGCGGATAGGCATCTGTTGCTCGGCATGAACGATATCAGCTTTGCCGGCACCGGCAATCTTGTCGCGCCGCAAGAGACGCATGTCCGCGACATCATCGATTTCGCGAGAAGCTGGAATCGCACCGCGCCGCTGCTGATCCATTGCTGGATGGGCGTGTCGCGCTCGCCTGCAGCGGCTTTGATCGCAGCCCTTGCCGTCCATCCCGAAGAGGACGATATGGTTCTCACCCGTCGCCTGCGCGCCGCCTCACCCTATGCCACACCGAACACGCGGCTGGTCATGATCGGTGACGATGTGCTTGGCCGTAAGGGCCGGTTGGTCGACGCCGTCAAGGCGATCGGCCGGGGTGCTGACGCGGACGGCAATGCGCCCTTCGTGCTGCCGCTATTGGCGAAGATCGACGTCCCATAAAAAAACGGAGACTGCATTTGCGCAATCTCCGTCCATTTCAAGTCTTAGCCGTAACCGCCGATCAGGCGGCAACGCTGTCCGTCTGATCCGTATCATACTGACCATAGGTATTTTGATAAACGTTCATCGAGGCCTGCATCTCGCTGATGAAAACTTCCAGAGCATTCTGGTCAGCAGTATCGCCGCTGCTATCGCCAGAGGATTGCTCCTGCGACAGGACATCGGCGGCGGACGGATCGGTCGGCTTCAGGACATCGAGGCCTTCGGCGAACTGATCCTTGTCCAGCGAGCCTGAGTTTTGGGTATCCAGGCTCTTGAACAGGTTCGCAGCATAGCTTTCGCTCATGTCCTTCGGGCGTCCGGCCACGAACTCGTCGGAGGAAACCTTGCCATCCTTGTTGGTGTCAAGGCTGGCGAAGAGCTGGTCCATCGGTGATTGGTCAGACGAGTCGTCGCTCGACGTGTCAGTGCCGGTCTGGCCGCTGGCGCTCGCCTGCTGCATTTGCAGCAGCATGGACGCCAGATTGCCAGAGAACGCACTCGTCGGGCTCTGATCGCTGCTGTCATCGCTATCTTCGTCGCCGAGAACGCTCGCCGACAGAAGCCCTGATTGTGCTGCTTCCTGCAGCTCCTGGGCGTCCACAACGCCGTCATGGTTTTTATCAAGGGGATTGTACGAGGCAGCGCTCATGCTGCTTCCAACTGAAGAAATACCACTCATCCAAATCTCCTGAAGTAAACGCCATCCGGCGCTTTCCGTGGGACGCAGTACGCTTGTTGAAATGCCTGATGGGATAGGCCGATTTGGAGAGGTGGTCAAAGATAGGTGTTAATTGATCATTAACCCCAATTGACAAGCATAGAATCACATCACCGGTGGGTCTCCGCATGCGGAAGACAACCGGCGCGTGGCAAAGATCGGAACAAATGCCGCGAATCACTAAGGCGGCAAAACTATTGGATGACCGCGCAGGCCAGCCGCTTGCCGGCACCGCCAACGGGCTGGCTGCGGTAATCATCGGAGTCCGCGTGGATCATCAGCGTCCGGCCACGGATGCCGTTCTTACCGTCGAGCGATACCATGCCGTTGAAAACCTGCGCCCGCAGCTTGCCGTCCTGATCGACATATTGATTGGGCATATCGCCGGCATGCGGACCATTGGCCGCAAGCAGACCATGCTCCGCCTTGGTGGGATTGAAATGGCCGCCGGCGGAATCGAATCCGTGCGTATGGTCGCAGCGATCGCTCTCGTGGATATGGAAGGCAACCCAGCGGTTGACCGGCAGGCCGGAGACATCGAGCTCGATCAGCACGCCCGTCTTCGCCTCTGTCAGGACCGCCCGTCCCGACTGCTTGCCGTCGGCACCGACAAAATTGGCGATCGCCGTCTGCTTGCCCTGCGCGAACGCCGGCAAAGCCGAAACCAGCGCCAGCGTTGCGGCAATAATGATCGTTCTCATGGATACATCCTCCCTTTTGGCATTACCAATGCAACGCATCACGGGGACGGGTGTTCCGGCGAGGAGGAAAATGAATGGTTTCAATCACAAAGAAGCGGTCCGCCGTTGTCCGGCGAACCGCTATAATCACACTGGCAAAAGAGGATCAGGCCGCTGCGCTGTCCACGTCGTACTGGCCGTAGGTGCTGTTATAGGCATCCATCGGCGTCAGCAGGTCGAGGTCGAAAGCGCTGTTCGTCTCCAGCGATTTGCCCGTCGCAGTCGTGCCGGCAATCGGCATTTGCATAAGCTTCGCCATCAGGCTGCTCAGCGCACTGCTTGTTCCATCGCTGCTTTCGGCATTCGAATCGGCCTCGAGGATACCCGGGCGTTCATCGGCTTCACGCTCCTCACGGCTCAGGACACCATCATCATTCGCGTCGAGCCGCGAAAGAGTGCCCCGATAAGGATAGGAACTGTTGGATATGGAAGATACATGGGACATACAAACCTCCTAGGGTTAGGAGCCGCCTCATGCGACATCGTTTGTACGCAATACATTTCAGTTGAACTATATATGTGCTGATAGGCCGGTTCTCAGCACCGGTAAAGGCCAAATTGTTAATGAGTATTAACAATAGTTTCCAAGTTATAAATTAACACACCCTAATAATTCTAAAGCCGCCAGCAAACCAGAACACGCCATCTCCGGCGCGTAATCCCCTGGAATCATAGGTAAATTGACTGATCTACCCTTACTCCCCGGCTCATTTCGTATAATGTGCGGCCAAGAGCCCATGGAGGGGACATCATGGATTTGCTGCTGATCGCGGTCGTGGTCGTCGGTATTTTTATACTGCGGAGCTACAATCTACGGCTAGGAAAGCTCGAAAGCCGCGTCCAGGAGCTGCAAAATGCACTCGCCGGCCGGGTGCTGGCCATGGGAAGCAGCGAATCAGCCAGTGCGGCCGAAACCATCGATGTGGCCGATTCATACACCGAGGCTGCCGCGCAGCCATTGGCAGAGACGGTCGCGGCGCCTGCGGTGGAAGCCGCCGCCATGACCGATGACGGTGAAACGGCACCAATCCACGAGACCACCGCTCCCGCCTTTGCCCGGGATACCGCGGTCTCCAGTAACGAAAGCCTGGAAAGCACGATCGGCGCCCGCTGGGCCGTATGGGTCGGCGGCATCGCGCTGGCATTCGGCGGCATTTTCATGGTCAAGTATTCGATCGAGAGCGGCCTGCTCAGCCCTGGCGTGCGGCTGGCGCTTGCCGCGCTCTTCGGCCTTGTCCTTGTCGCGGCCGGCGAAGTGATCCGTCGCCGCTCCGAACCCGTTCTTGCCAACACCTTCCAGAATGCGATGATTCCCGGCGTGCTGACGGCGGCGGGTGTCGTCGCGCTGTTCGGCTCGACCTATGCCGCGCATGGCATTTACGGCTTCATCGGACCGGCGACCGCGTTCTTTCTCCTGGCATTGATCTCCCTTGCCACCCTCGGCTTGTCGCTGTTGCACGGCCAGGCGCTTGCCGGCCTCGGTCTGCTGGCCTCGATGGTCACCCCGGCCCTGATCGCCTCGACGGCGCCAAGGCCGTGGGTGCTATTCGGCTATCTCGCCCTGACCTGGCTCGCCACCGCAACCGCATCGCGGCTGCGCCGCTGGCAGATCGCGCCCGCCTTGGCCAATGTGCTCCTCGGCCTTTGGGCACTGCTCTACATTACAAACAGCCCTGTCGTTGACCTTAGCCCCGTAACACTCGCCATGCTGGTGATGATCGCCGGTACGATCTTCATCTGGCCGGGGCGTTATGAAGCCGTAGCAGCACCTAGCGAAGACCCTCCAGCGCTAGCAGAGCTAAGCGACTCAGAAGAGTCGCCAGCCTCGCAACCCGCGAGCCATCCGGTCCTGTTCCTGGCCCGCGAGCCGCTCGGCATGACGCTGACGGCATCCATTGGCGCCAGTGCAGTCGCCCTGTCGCTGTTGGGCTACAGCCTGCTGAACGGATACCCACTGCCGAACGCTACCCTTCTGTTCGCGGCGATCGTTGCGGCGGTCGCGGCCTTCGGAGCCAGCCGTTTGCATGCGGCCTGGGCGGCAATCCTGTCGGTCGCCGCCGCCGGCCTTGGCATGTCCATGGTCCTGACATCCCCGATGAATGCCGCGGATTGGGGTCTCGCGGAGGTCTCGCCGGCGCTTTATAATGTCGTGGTCTATGAAGGTCTCGGCCTCGGTGCAGTCTTCGTGCTGATCGGCGTCTTTTTCCTCAAACGGTTCGGCGAGAGCGAGAAGCCCTTTGCGGCGGTCTGGAGCGTCATCATGGCGGCCACGCCGCTGGCGATCGCTGTCATCAGCTATATCACCTTCGGCAACTGGACCCGCGACTGGCTGCATGGGCTCTATGGCATCGGGCTCGCCGTCATCCTGATGGCGCTCGCCGAATGGCAGCATCGCCGCTCCGCCGAGAGCAGTCTGGCGCTGCCGACGAATATCCTCGCGGCCGGCTCCTTCGCCGCTGCCGTCCTTGCCCTGCATACGCTTGCCCACGACGCCGTGGCGACGATCCTGCTGCCGGTGCTGGGCATTGCCTATCTGCTGGCCGGGCGGGTCCGCTCGTGGCTGGTGCTGCCATGGACGATGGTCGCGGCGCTGATCATCGCCATGGGGCGCATTGCCTGGCAGCCGACGATCGTCGACCCGGGTGAGCTCGGCACGACGCCGGTCTTCAACATGCTGCTTGCCGGCTACGGTATCCCCGCCGCACTCGCCGTCTGGTCCGCCTTTGAGGTCAGGCATTTGCCGAGCCTCAGACTGCGCAACGCATTGCAGGCGCTGGCGAGCCTTCTGGTGCTGCTGACCATCGCCATCCTCGTGCGTCATGCGATGAATGGCGGCGTGCTGAATTCAAACGTTCCGACGCTTGGCGAACAATCGATCTACACATTGCTGGCGATCGGAGCCTCGGCGACGCTGATGGCGCTCGATCTCAGCGCATCGAGCCCTGTCTTCCGCTATGGCGGCATGGCAGTCGGCGTCCTCTCCGTCATCTCGATCCTGACGCTGCATCTGCTCGGGCTCAATCCGTTCATCACCGGCGAGAGTACGGGCCGGATCCCCTTCTTCAACCTGCTGCTGCTCGGCTATCTGCTGCCGGCGCTCGCCTATGCCGGGTTGGCGCTCTATGCGCGAAACAGGCGGCCCCTGCCCTATGTGACCATGCTGGCAGTCGCCGGCGCCGTCATGACCTTTGCCTGGGCGACGCTATCGGTGCGCCGCTTCTGGCAGGGCGAGTATATTGCGCTCTGGAACGGCTTCATTCAGGGAGAACTCTACTCCTACTCCGTCGTCTGGTTGGCGATCGGCATCGCCCTTCTCTGGCTCGGGGCACGCTTCGATGCGCGCAGCCTGCGCATCGCCTCCGCCGCGCTGGTCTTCGTCGCCGTCGTCAAGGTCTTCCTGATCGACATGGCAAATCTGGAGGGTTTCCTGCGGGCACTGTCCTTCATCGGCCTCGGCGCGGTATTGATCGGCATCGGCTTGTTCTATCAGAAGCTCCTGACGGGCAAGAAGGCCTCGGAGTGATTGCAGAGAATCTCCGCGCTCGATAGGAACAGGAGAGATCATTCCGACACGGGGCTGACGATGGACACCAACAGGATGGCGCGGGCCTTTGCCCCGTTCGAAACGCTGGCTGCGGATCTTATCCCGCATTCGGCCGATGGCGATGACGGTTCGCATGACATCGCCCATATCCTGCGCGTATTCAGAAACGCCATGGCCATCCAGGCCGAGGAAGGCGGCAATGCCCGCATCCTCGCCGCCGCCGTATTGCTGCATGACTGTGTCTCGGTCGAGAAGAACTCGCCGCATCGCGCCCAGGCATCGAGGCTCGCCGCCGAGAAGGCATCCGGTGTTTTTAGGGAGCTTGGATGGGCCGATGAGGATATCGCCGCCGCTGCGCATGCCATTACCACGCACAGCTTCTCGGCCAATCTGCCGCCGGAAACGCTGGAGGCGAAGATATTGCAGGACGCCGACCGGCTGGATGCGATCGGCATGGTCGGCGCCGCCCGCTGTTTCTATATTGCCGGGCGTATGGGCTCCGGTCTCTACGATCCGTTCGATCCACTTGCCACGGAGCGGCCGCTTGACGACAAGCGCTTCGCCATCGATCATTTCGAGACGAAGCTGTTCAAACTGGCGGATGGGTTCCAGACCGAAGCCGGCCGCAGGTTCGCCGGCGACCGGCATGAGCGGCTGAAGACCGTGCTGGCAATGTTCATCGACGAAATCTGAGGGCTATTCATGCAGGTCAGCGACCTCTTCATCTATCCGCTCAAGAGCGCGCGCGGCATAGCCATTTCCTCCGCCACCATCGATGCCTTCGGTCTGGCCGGCGATCGCCGGGCCATGCTAGTCGACCCCTCAGGCCGTTTCATTACCCAGCGCGAATTGCAGGATATTGCCCGCATCGAAATCCAGCCGGCTCCCTCTTATTTGCGGCTGAAAATGGAGGGCAAGGCCGACATTATCGTGCCCCCGCCCCACCCGGATAATCGAATGGACGTCGTCGTCTGGAAGTCGGCCGTCAATGCCTCCGTCGCCGACGACGCGACGAACACGGCGCTGTCCGGCTGGCTCGGGCGCGATATCAGGATGGTGTTCTTCGACAGGCTCGCCACGCGCATTGCCAGCCCGGAATGGGCGGGCGACGGGACCCCGGTCACCTTTTCCGATGGCTATCAGATCCTGATCACCACCACCGGCTCGCTGAGGGCGCTGAATGCCGATCTTGCCGCCCATGGCGAGGGCTCGGTCGGCATGGAACGTTTCCGCCCGAACATCGTCATCGACTGCGACGAGGAATGGCCGGAGGACCGCTGGGCGGCGATCGAAATCGGCGGCATTCGCCTCGATCTCGTCAAGCCCTGCGCCCGCTGCATCATGACGACACAGGACCAGCAGACGGGCTCACGCGACGTTCCGAACCCTATGCCGGCCATGGGCCGCGTCCGCATGTCCGCCGATCGCCGTGTTCCAGGCCCGCTCTTCGGCTGGAATGTCGTCCCGCGCGGCGAAGGTACCGTGAAGATCGGCGATGTGGTGACAGTGATCGAGGAACGGGCGGAAGGCTGGGCATTCAAGCGGCGATAGTCGCTTCGCCAATTTAACAAGCCTCAACGTTTGGCGGCGATGACCGGCGGATTGTCCGGTCGATCCAGCGAAACGGCATTCACCGCTTTCAGCGCGGCTTGAATGAAACCCTCGCGCGCCGCGGCGATCTCGATGCCGCGCGGCTCGTAGACATGGCGATGCAGGAAGAAGCCGGTCAGGCGGAAGGCGGCGGCGAGGCTTTCGCCATTCGCGGCCTCGACGGTGCCCGCGGCAAGAAAAGGCGGCAGCGCCAGCATCTTGTCGGCCCAGGGCGCACCGGCCGTACGGCAGACCGCGCGTCCGGTCTTCGGCGAAACGAAAGCCAGGTCGTCACGCACCCCGGTCGCGGCGCATTCACCCAGATCCAGGCCATAGCCAAGCTCGTTGAGCACCGCCAACTCGAAGCGGACGAAAAGCTCGCCTGCGTCCATCGGGTTCTGCATGTTCTCGAGGATGACGTCGAGCGCGTCGTAGAGATAGGGATGCGGATCGCGCTCCGGCAGCAGGCGCAACAAAGCGCCCATGGCCTGCACGCCATAGACCGCGGTCGCCGTCTCCATCAGCCTCGCTGCCCGCAGCCGCACCGGCTCCATGCGGAACTCACCGAGATGTTCGTGCAGCCGCGCGCGCCACGTCACCTCGACCAGATTGCCCGGCTGCAGCACCGGCTGCATGGAACGCGACCGGCCGGAGCGCACCAGTCCCATATGCCGGCCGCGATCACGCGTCATCACCTCGGCGATGACGCTGGTCTCGCCGAGGCGTTTGACGCCCAGAATAATCGCATGGTCCTGCCACTGCATCGGCCGGTTTGTCCCGTAGACTGTCTTGATTCGAGTTTAGGACAAACGGCGGGCGCTGTCACATCTCGGAGGATCTGCTTGCCGATGACAGCTTGTCGACGAACACCCGCATGGCGGCCTCGTCGAAGGGCTTGTTGAGCAGCGGCACATGCCGCAGGTCCGCCGGGAAATCGAGCGTATCGGAATAGCCGCTGACGAAACCGAAGGCGATGCCGCGCTCGACCAGCAACCGGGCAAAGCCGAAGCTCATCGACTCCCCCAGATTCACATCCAGCATCGCAAAATCATAGTGATCGGTATGAATGGCGTTGACTGCCTGCTCCAGGTTCGAGGCGATTTCCACCTCCGCGACCCCGACAAGGCGAAGGATTTCCTCCGCCTCCATGGCAATGATCAAATTATCTTCCAAAATAAGAGCGCGCTGAACCGTCATATCAGCGCCACCCCTGCATGCGTGCGCCTGACGACGCCACGCCCCGTAGTACTTTCCACATCTATCCCTCCGGCGCCAATCATCGGCCCGTGTTGAATGGA
Organism: Rhizobium sp. AP16; assembly: GCF_000281735.1. Lineage (NCBI taxonomy): Bacteria > Pseudomonadati > Pseudomonadota > Alphaproteobacteria > Hyphomicrobiales > Rhizobiaceae > Rhizobium > Rhizobium sp. AP16. The sequence goes on from NZ_AJVM01000023.1 coordinate 45,970, forward strand.
CGGCATTCCCCCATCCGTGTTGGCTCGGTCTCAAGTCACATGACCTTGCCCTAACCCGCTTCGCACTTTTCGCCCCGCGGTACTATGGGCTCGTGATCATGCTCCAATCGCTTTTGCCGCTGCGGTTAGTAAGAGGTGAAACCGGTCGAAAAGTGACGGTGATAATAGTCTATGTTGATACACTATTAGCCGCCATTAAAAAGACATGTGCCAGATCGTGTCAACGCCCCCGCCTGCCGAGCATTCACTTGTCCGAATAGAGCCGTCCCGATTCGCGCAAGCGTGGTGAACCCGTCGGCCTACCAACAAGCCACAGCTGCGCGCCGCGAGTGGATCAACCCGCGTTTCGATAGCTTTTTCAATGCTTTGTTTGTTAGAACGGCGGAGAGACGGATGAGGTCGCCGGGATCAAATGGGCGACGGCCTGCCAGTGCCCTTCTTCAAGGGGTCTGCTGGAAAGATCCAACCGAAGAGATGCGCGAGGGGGTAATCACCCAAAAAATCGCCGTGCCGGCTCCAGCATTTGTCCGGCGATTGTCGCGAGGTGAGACAATCGCCGGAGCTCAATTCTATCCGCGCGGGAACTCGAGCCCCATTTCGCGGAAGCGTTCGGGATCGTCGCCCCAGTTCTCGCGCACCTTCACGAAGAGGAAGAGATGCACGGGCTGTTCCAGGATCGCTGACAGCTCCTTGCGCGAGGCGGTGGAGATCGCCTTGATCGCCTCGCCCGATTTGCCGAGGGTGATCTTCTTCTGGCTTTCGCGCTCGACATAGATCACCTGCTCGATGCGAACCGAGCCGTCCTTGCGCTCTTCCCACTTTTCCGTCTCGACATGCGAGGAATAGGGAAGCTCCTGATGCAGGCGCAGAAACAGCTTTTCGCGGGTGATTTCGGCGGCAAGCTGGCGCATCGGCAGATCGGAGATCTGGTCTTCCGGATAATACCACGGTCCCTCAGGAAGGGTCTTTGCCAGATAGTTCATGACGTCGTCGCAGCCCGAGCCGTTTTCGGCCGAGACCATGAAGGTCTCCTGGAAGGCGATCTTCTCGTTGGCGGCGGCGGCAAGCGCCAAGAGGTCTTCGCGGCGAACGCGGTCGATCTTGTTGAGAACAAGGATCTTCGGCTGAAAGACTTCCTTCAACCCTTCGAGAATGGCTTCGGCATCGCCGCGTATTCCGCGTTCGCTGTCGATCAGCAGCATGATGAGATCGGCATCCTTGGCGCCACCCCAGGCGGAGGTCACCATGGCGCGGTCGAGACGGCGGCGCGGCTTGAAGATGCCGGGCGTGTCCATGAAGACGATCTGCGCATTGTCGTGGATCGCGATGCCGCGCACGATGGCGCGCGTCGTCTGCACCTTATGGCTGACGATCGACACTTTGGCGCCGACGAGCCGGTTGACGAGCGTCGACTTGCCGGCATTGGTTGGGCCGATAAGAGCCACGAAACCCGAATGCGTCGGGCCGCTATTTTCAGCCGCGCCTTCGCCGGCAGCCGTGTCTTCCTGATTGGTCATTTTTTCCGTCATTTCTGAGCCGACTGCGGCTGCCATATGCCTTCACGCTCCAGGATCCGCGTCGCAGCCACCTGCTCGGCGGCGCGCTTGGAGCGTTCTATACCGGTTTCGGGCGCGGCTCCCGCCACTTCCACCGTCACCGTGAAGCGGGGATCATGATCCGGTCCGCTGCGGTCATCAACCCTATAAACGGGGGTGACGCCGAATTTCGCATGCGCCCATTCCTGCAATTCCGTCTTGGCGTCGCGTCGGGCTCCATCGGGCCGGACAGCACGCCCTTCCCAATAGCGCAGAATGAACTTGCGCGCCACTTCGAGGCCGCCATCGAGATAGAGCGCCGCAATCAGGCTTTCGACGACATCGGCGCGCACGTTCAGCATGCGCTTGCCGGTCAGTTTCTTCACATCGGCACCGGTGCGGATGAAGAGATGCAGCTGCATCTCGTCGGCAACCGCCGCGCAGGTCTCGGCGCTGACGAGCTGGTTGAGGCGCACCGAGAGCTCGCCCTCGGTCGCCGTGCCGAACGTGCGGAACAGGAGCTCGGCGATGCAAAGGCCGAGAACCCGGTCGCCGAGAAATTCCAGCCGCTCGTAATTGCCCGCCTTGTGCGTGCGGGCGCTGGCATGTGTCAGAGCCCAGTCCAGGCGCTCCTTTTCCACGAAGGCATGGCCTATCGCGGCTTCAAGCGTAAGACGATCCGCCTGCGAGAGCGTCGGCGTCTTCGTCATTCGACAACCTTGAAGAGGCGGTCCCAACGCATATTGGTCGGCCATTTCCAGATTTCGCGGAACGACGTGTCATGTCCGAGCGAGAAGAAGATGACGCTGGCGCGACCGATCAGGTTCTCAGCCGGCACGTAGCCGACATCGAAGCGGCTATCGTCGGAATTGTCACGGTTGTCACCCATCATGAAGTAGTGATCGGCCGGAACGACATATTCCTGGGTATTGTCGCCGCGCGAGGTCGGAGAGAGGTCCAGCGTATCGTAGACCTTGCCGGAGTCCGCCAGCCGCTCGCTATAGACGGGGATCTTGTCGCCCGGCTCCTGGCTGTAATCCGAGGCGAAAGTGCCGTGCGGCTCACGCGGAACTGCCTCGCCGTTGATATAGAGAATATCGTTCTTCACCTGAATGCGGTCACCCGGCAGACCGATGACGCGCTTGATATAGTCGACATCCGGGTTCGGCGGGAAACGGAAGACCACGACGTCGCCGCGCTTCGGTTCGCTGCCGAAAATGCGGCCGCTGAACAGGTCAGGCGAGAAAGGCAGAGAATATTTCGAATAGCCGTAGGCGAACTTATTGACGAAGATATAGTCTCCGACAAGAAGCGTCGGCATCATCGAGCCGGACGGAATAGTGAAGGGCTGAAATAGCACCGTGCGGATGATCATGGCCAGGACGAGAGCCTGTACGATAACCTTGATGTTTTCCCAGAGGGCGTTCTGCTGTTTTTCGGCTTTCTCGGACACGCAGTCTTATTCCTTGTTCGCACCCCACCGGCGCACTTTCATTCAGGCACTCTCTACCCGCTTCATACCACGGCGGCAATGGCGCCGGTATCAAAAGCGACATAGGGCTGTCATTCAGCCGGCAATCGGCAGCGCCTCGATAATCACAAAAGCTTGAGCAAGAGGAAAATCATCGGTTATCGTCAAATGAATGGCGGCGCGGTGATTTTCCGGCAGCATGGCGGCCAGCCTCCTGGCTGCTCCGCCCGTCAACTGCATGGTCGGCTTGCCGCTCGGCAGGTTGACCACACCCATGTCACGCCAGAAAACCCCTTGCGCCAGGCCGGTGCCGAGCGCCTTGGAACAGGCTTCCTTGGCGGCGAAACGCTTGGCGTATGAGGCGGCCTTGTTCTTGCGCCCTTCGGACTTGGCACGCTCGATGTCGGTGAAACAGCGCTCGGTGAAGCGTGTGCCGAAACGCTCGATCGATTTCTCGACGCGGCGGATGTCGATGAGGTCGCTGCCGATCCCGATGATCATGAGAAGGCCCTCCAGCCGGCCGCGACGATATCAGCGCTCGTCAGACGCCCGATGCGTTTTCGGCAAGCGACAGGCGCTCGCGGGCGCGTTCCATCAGCCGTTCCTTGCGGCGGGTCTTGAAGCTCTTCACGCCGTAATAGGTCAGGGCATAGACAATGACGCCCGAAACGATTGCCGGTGGAATGCCGCCAATCAGCATCGGCTTCAGAACCGGATCCCAGATTTGCGAGAGATCGCCCTTGTGCCACAGCGCCGGCAGATCGACGCCACCGCCCTGCCCGCCGCTGTCGCGCGCCAGGATCAGATGGCCGATTTCCCAGGTGAAGGCCCAGATGAAGGGGTAGGTAATAGGATTGCCGGCCGCCAGACAGCCGAGCGCGGAGGCAATCACATTGCCGCCGATCAGATAGGCGATGATGATCGCCATCACAAAATGCACGCCGATAAAAGGCGTCCAGGACACGACGATGCCCGCCGCAAAACCAGCCGCCACCGAATGCGGCGAAGCGGCAAGGCGCACAAGGCGTTTTCCAAAATATTGGAACGAGCGGACAAAACCCTTACGGGGCCAAAGATGCTCCCGCAGTTTCTCGCTGAACGTCAGTGGTTTTCGGCGTCGAAATAACATGCGGCTTATCTAGTGTATTGAGGGCCGTCATGACAAGAGCGGCAAAGCGTTCATGCGCTGATTGTACAGCAACCGTGCCCTGCTCTTTGGGGCGCCGCGTGTTCAAGACACGAAAACCGCTCCAACTTCTGGATCAGGAACATTCAATCCGCTCGTGGCGGGATGCTCCAAGGGCGCAGCAACTGTCACGCCCCTTCCCACTCGAAAGTATTGTCAGCGATTAACGCTGACGGAACATGCCGCGATCGACCTGACGCTGACGATATTCAAGGTCAAAACGGTCGTGCGAGCCGTTCAGGTAAGCCATTTCGCGCTCTTCAGCACTCGGAACACGCAAGGCACGGGCGAATTTCTTGATAGGACCAAACATTGTCTTCTCTCATCTCTGTTTCGTTTCTTCGATGACCAGAAGATAAGCGTTGCAAAGGTTAATTACCAACGCTGTAAAACCGATGCAGCCATGCGTATATCGCATGGCTACACATAATGGCGGTCGGATTTGACCATAAATTGGTCACAAAATATGCAGGCACGCCGGATCGGCGCCATCGCTACAGATAATTATTCGTAAAGCCGCTTTACAGTGGCGATGCAGTCGAGCTCCTTCAGCTGCACCAGGAGCTGGTTTAGCTGGCGCAGATCCCAGACTTCGACATCCAGAGCCATTTCGGTAAAGTCGGCGGCAACCCGCACGGTGTTGAGAATGCGGATATTGACGTCGACGCCGGCAACCGTCTGCGCGACCTTGGCGAGCGTGCCGGGTTCGTTCAGCGCATTGATCAGGATCCTCGCGCCAAAGCGGGACTTGTTGGCCTCGTCCAGATCCCAGCGCACATCGATCCAGCGCTCCGGCTGATCGTCGAAGCGCTGCAGCACCGGCGACTGGATCGGATAGATGGTGATCCCCTTGCCTTTTTCCATGATGCCGACGATGCGATCGCCGGGCACGGCGCCGGTCGGGGCGAAATGCACCTCGACATCCGCCGCAAGGCCACGGATCGGCAGGGCATCGATACCCTCGATGCTCGCGGCGAGATCAGCCTTTGTCTTGCCGGGGATCTTGAAGATCATACCGGAGGCGCTGCGGACGTTGAACCAGCCTTCGTCACCGGCGGGCTTGACGGTCACGCGCTCGTCCTGATGGTCGGGATAGACGGCGCGCAGCACATCGAGCGACGACATCTCCCCGCGCCCGACGGCGGCAATCGCGTCCTCGACATCCTTCTGGCCGAGGCGATGCAGCGCCGGCTTCAGCGCCTCGCGCGAAAAGACCTTGCCGGCGCGCTCGAAGGTGCGCTCCAGAATACGGTGACCGAGGCCGGCATATTGCTTGCGGATGGCAAGACGCGTGGCGCGGCGGATGGCGGCGCGCGCCTTGCCGGTCACGACGATCTCTTCCCAGGCAGCCGGCGGCACCTGCACGCCGGAGCGGATGATCTCGACTTCATCGCCATTTGTCAGGCGCGTCACCAGCGGCATGATGCGGCCATTGATCTTGGCGCCGACGGTGGTGTCGCCGATATTGGTGTGAACCGCATAGGCGAAATCGATCGGCGTGGCGCCGCGCGGCAGCGCGATCAGCTTGCCCTTCGGCGTGAAGCAGAAAACCTGATCCTGGAAGAGCTCAAGCTTGGTATGCTCGAGAAATTCTTCCGGGCTGTCGCCTTCGGCCAGAGCCTCGATGGTGTGGCGCAGCCAGGAATAGGCATTGCTTTCGCGCGACAGCAGCTCGCCGTCGCCATTGCTGTTGCCGTCCTTGTCCTTGTAGAGCGCATGGGCGGCAATGCCGAATTCAGCGATTTCATGCATGCGCTTGGTGCGGATCTGCAGCTCGATGCGCTGGCTGGACGGGCCGACGATGGTGGTGTGCAGCGAGCGATAGTCGTTCTGCTTCGGCGTCGAGATGTAATCCTTGAACCGGCCGGGCACGACGCGCCAGCGCGTATGCACGATGCCGAGCGCGCGATAGCAGGAGGGAATATCGTCGACGAGCAGGCGGAAGCCATAGACGTCGGACAGCTGTTCGAAGGAAAGCGACTTCGACTGCATCTTGCGGAAGACCGAATAAGGCTTCTTCTGTCGCCCCTTGACCATGGCATTGGCGAGGCCGTTGGCGACCAGGAGGTCGCGCAGTTCCACCTCGATCTTCTTCACCAGACCTTCATTGCGCCGTGACAGCTCCTCGAGGCGCTTGGTCACCGTTTCATTCGCTTCGGGATTGATGTGGCGGAAGGAAAGCTCCTCCAGCTCTTCGCGCATGTCCTGCATACCCATGCGGCCGGCGAGCGGCGCATAGATTTCCATCGTCTCTTCGGAGATGCGAGCGCGCTTTTCCGGCGACATATGGTCGAGCGTACGCATATTGTGCAGGCGGTCGGCAAGCTTGACCAGCAGCACGCGGACATCGTCGGAAATGGCGAGCAGCAGCTTGCGCAGGTTTTCCGCCTGCTTCGCCTTCTTGGTGACGAGATCGAGCTTCTTGATCTTGGTCAGCCCTTCGACCAGGCGGCCGATATCCTCGCCGAACAGCTCATCGATTTCGGCGCGCGTCGCCGTCGTGTCTTCGATCGTATCGTGCAGGAGAGCGACGGCGATCGTCGATTCATCCAGACGCATGTCCGTCAGGATGGCAGCGACTTCGAGGGGATGGGAAATATAGGGGTCGCCGCTGGCGCGTTTCTGCTGCCCATGTTTCTGCATCGCATAGACATAGGCCTTGTTGAGAAGAGCTTCGTTGGCATCGGGCTTGTATTTCTGCACACGCTCGACAAGCTCGTATTGCCGCATCATTCCCAAGCTACTCCAGCAAAAACAAAAGCGCGCCAGTCATACGACCGGCGCACACATTACTTCATCATATCGCTCTTGGTTAGAGCATCAAGCTCGACGATCAGTAATCGTCGCTTTTTTCTGGCGGAACAAGGCCTTCGATGCCAGCCAGCAGTTCCTCTTCCGACATCTGGTCGAAAGTGACGGCTTCCGGAGCATCTTCTTCCTCGTCGCCCGAAGCAGAGGCGTTGCCGCCAGCGGCCAGCAGGCTCGCCGGATCGGGTTCCGGCTCGTCGATTTCGACGTGCTTCTGCAGCGAATGGATCAGGTCTTCCTTGAGATCGTCGGGAGACAGCGTCTCATCGGCGATTTCGCGCAAGGCCACGACCGGGTTCTTGTCGTTATCGCGGTCGATGGTAATCGAGGAACCCTGCGAAATCAGGCGCGCGCGATGGCTGGCGAGCAACACGAGCTCGAACCGGTTCTCAACTTTATCAATGCAATCTTCTACTGTGACACGGGCCATTGCCTGTCCTTTGCGGTCGTGATGTCGTCATCATGTCTCGGAGTAGCACGCCGATACAAGCAAACGAAGGCAAATTCAAGTTTTTCCTGCTGCAGGGGTCCCAATCCCCCCACAATGCGCTAAAATTCAATAGACAAATCATGGATTCTACTTAAGATTGCTTGGAATATCACATTACGTGCCCTAAATCTCGGCTATATGAATGATTCATAAAGTAATACGAATTGTTCGCCGGCGTCATGCAAGACATTGTTTTGACTACATTTTGCGTACGGTAATTGCATTTTGATAACAGTGGATATGTAAGCGATGTTCGACCCACGCGAAAAAATTGCACTTTTTATAGACGGCGCCAATCTCTACGCCGCATCCAAGAGCCTCGGTTTCGATATTGACTACCGTAAGCTGTTGAAAGCGTTCCAAAAGCGCGGATATCTGCTGCGTGCCTATTATTATACCGCCCTGATCGAGGATCAGGAATATTCCTCGATCCGCCCACTGATCGACTGGCTCGACTACAATGGCTACAAGGTCGTCACCAAGCCGGCGAAGGAATTCACCGACTCCATGGGCCGCCGCAAGATCAAGGGCAACATGGATATCGAGCTGGCGATCGACGCCATGGAGCAGTCCGAAACCGTCGATCATCTGGTGATCTTCTCCGGCGACGGCGACTTCACTACCCTGGTCGAGGCGTTGCAACGTCGCGGCCGCAAGGTGTCGGTCATCTCCACCATGGCCACCCAGCCGCCAATGATCGCCGACGACCTGCGCCGCCAGGCCGATCACTTCATCGACCTCGTCTCGCTGAAGGCCGAAATCGGCCGCGATCCCTCCGATCGTCCACAGCGTCCGGCCGAACCGGCAGCTACTGCGGCTGATGCCGAGGAATAGGTGACCCCGCAGCGGATGCATATCGTATTCGCTGCGCCACCGGCCCTTTACTAGGACATCTTGAGTTCAGCCTAACGGCCGCCCGTCACCGTCACCTATTGTCCTTGAGGATGCGGCCCTTCTGCCGGTTCCAATCGCGTTCCTTCTCGGATTGACGCTTGTCGTGAAGCTTCTTGCCCTTGGCAAGCGCCAGTTCGAGCTTGGCGCGACCATTGTCGTTGAAATAGATCTTCAACGGGATCAGCGTCATGCCTTCACGATTGATGCCGGAGCGCAGCCGGCCGATTTCACGGCCCGAGAGCAACAGCTTGCGGCGGCGGCGCGGCTCGTGATTGAAGCGGTTCGCCTGCAGATATTCCGGCAGATAGGAATTGATCAGCCAGATCTCGCCGTCTTCGTCCGAGGCATAGGATTCGGCGATATTGGCCTTGCCCTCGCGCAGGGACTTGACCTCGGTGCCCATCAGCACGATGCCGGCCTCATAGGTATCGATGATCTCGTAATTGAAGCGCGCCTTGCGGTTCTCCGCGACAATCTTCTTCACTACGCGTTGGCTGCCTTTGGGGGCCATGATTTTTCTTCTTCTTTTTCGTGCGTCAATTCCGAGGTTCCAGACCTTAAATAAGCGAGACCGCCCTCCTTGTGAAGAGAGCGGCCTCGAATAGGACTGGCGTCGGCGTTGCCGTCAGTTCAGCAGGCCGGCATGGCGCATGGCAGCATCGATGGCCGCTTCCGTACCCGGCTCCAGCGTCGAGAGCAGCGGCGAGCGTACATTGCGGCTCATCCGGCCGAGGCGGGACAGGCCGTATTTGGCGCCGCAGAGGCCGGGCTCCAGGAAGATCGCCTTGTGCAGGGGCATCAACCGATCCTGGTAGGCGAGCGCCTTGGCATAATCACCCGCAAGCGTTGCCGCCTGTAGTTCGGCACAAAGGCGCGGCGCGACATTGGCCGTTACCGAGATGCAGCCAACGCCGCCATGGGCGTTGAAGCCGAGCGCCGTCGCATCCTCGCCGGAAAGCTGACGGAAATCGTTGCCGCAGGTGATGCGCTGCTCGGACACGCGCTCGATCTTGCCGGTCGCATCCTTGACGCCAACGATGTTGCCATAGGCCTTGGCAAGCGCGCCCATGGTTTCCGGCATCATGTCGACGACAGAACGGCCAGGAATATTGTAGATATAGATCGGCAGCTTCACCGCTTCCGCAACGGCCGCAAAGTGTGCGTAAAGCCCCTTCTGCGTCGGCTTGTTGTAGTAAGGGGTGACCACCAGAACCGCATCGGCGCCAACCTTTTCGGCATGCTGGGCAAGCTCGATCGCCTCGCGGGTATTGTTGGAGCCGGCGCCGGCCATGACGGGGACGCGCTTGTTCGCAACTTCGATCGAGAGCTCAACGACACGCTTGTGCTCGTCATGCGACAGGGTCGGCGATTCACCCGTCGTGCCGACGGGAACGAGCCCGCTGCTGCCCTCTTTGATCTGCCAATCGACATGGGAAGCGAAAGACGCTTCATCCACCTTGCCGGCGTCAGTGAAGGGCGTAACGAGTGCGGGAATGGACCCCTGGAACATGCAAGTCTCCTGGCGGCGCGCTTTCACGCTTCAGCCGCAATCCATGGTTATGAATCCGCGCACCATAAAGCGCCGACTTGCCGGCGACAAGCAGGCTTTCAATGGTGAAGGGCAGTTTCCGATATCATAATTGATTGAAATTCGGACCAACGCTAAGGTTTCGTTAATATAAATTTCGGCAAATGGAAGGGACCTGTTTTTTGTTGTGAGTAACCGGATGAAAAGACCTCTCGTGATCATGACTGCTGTGGGCGTGGCGGTCGCGTGGGGCGCTTTTGCGTCACAACTTCCCGGTGAACAGGCACTCCCCCGCAAGACGACCGATGTAGCGATGAGCGCACCGGATCCATTGAACACAGGAGCCATCCCGCGCGGCACCGCCGTAGCGCCTCTCAACAGCGACCTCAAGGCCGGCCTCGACGCCCTTTCCAACAAGAACCCGATGCAGGCGCTTGCCATCCGCAACGGCATGGGCCAGGGCACGCTCGACCGTCATATCCTGACCTGGGCGATCGCCACCTCGGGCCAGACCGGCGTTCCCTCCGGCGAAATCGCCGCGGCGGCACGCGAACTTTTGGGATGGCCTGGTCTCGGCAGCCTACGCGCCAACTCCGAACGGGCGCTCTACACCGAAAATCCCCCGACAGATCAGGTCCTTGCCGCCTTCGGCAATACGCAGCCGGAAACGCCGGAAGGCAGCGTGATCCTGTCGCGCGCGCTGGTTTCGCGCGGCGCATCGGCGCAAGCCGCCAAGCTCATTCGCAAGATCTGGCGCGACGAGGCGCTGGACAAATCCTTCGAAGACAAGATCCTCGCGGAATTCTCCGCCCTGCTGACACCCGCCGATCACAAGGCGCGCATGGACTATCTGCTCTATCGCGACCGCACGGCGCAGGCCAAGCGCTTCGGCGATCTCGGCAGGGCGCAATCGCTCTACAAGGCCTGGGCAGCCGTCAACAATCGCTCCGCCAATGCCAGCGCACTGCTTGCCAATATCGATGCGCAATGGCGCAAGGATCCGGCCTATCTTTTCATGCGGATCGAAAACCTGCGCCGCCAGGACAAATATGACGATGCCGCCAGTCTGTTGACACAGATGCCGCGCGACCGCGCAGCACTCGTCAATACGGGCGCATGGTGGAACGAACAGCGCATCGTCAGCCGCGGCCTGGTGGACCAGGGTAATTTCAAAACCGCCTACCGCGTCGTCGATGCCAGTGCTGCCGAGAGCCCGCAGGATGTCGGCGAGGCAGAATTCCATGCCGGCTGGTATGCGCTGCGCGGCCTGCAGAACGGCGCTGCGGCCTCGACGCATTTCCGCAAGATCCTGCAGGTGTCGAACGGCCCGATCTCACAGTCGCGCGCCTGGTACTGGCTCGGCCGCGCGGCCGAAGCCGGCGGTCCCGGCAAGGCTTCAGAATTCTATGCGAAGGCGGCCTCCTATCCGAGCACCTTCTATGGCCAGCTCGCTGCCGAAAAGCTCGGCCGGCGGACATTGAACGTCGCCTACCCCTCGCCGACGAGCGACGACCGGCGCATCTTCCAGTCTCGTGAAGCTGTCCAGGCCATCACGCGGCTCGAAGCGGCAGGCCATGGCTGGCGCGCCGAGGCGCTCTATCGGGCATTGGCCAAGCAATTGGATAGCCCCGGCGAGATCGCCATGCTGGCGGCGCGGGCCGAGCGCTCCGGCAATCACCAGCTCTCCCTTCAGGTCGGCAAGATCGCCTATGGCCGTGGCGTCGATGTCGCGGCACTTGCCTTCCCGATCGGCGTCATTCCGGACAATGCCAATATTTCCGGCTCGGGCAAGGCGCTCGCCTATGCCATCGCCCGGCAGGAAAGCGCCTTCAATCCGGCAGCCGTCTCCTCGGCCAATGCGCGCGGCCTGTTGCAACTTCTGCCAAAGACGGCAAAGGCCGTCGCTGGCCGACATGGTCTGGCCTATTCCGACGCCAAGCTGACGCAGGATGCCGGCTACAACGCAACGCTCGGCGCGCACTATCTCGGCGAGCAGATCGACGCCTTTGGCGGCTCCTACATCCTGACCTTCATTGCCTACAATGCCGGCCCGAACAAGGTTCCGGAATGGATCAGCCGCTATGGCGATCCGCGTGGCAAGTCGATCGACGACGTCGTCGACTGGATCGAGCGCATCCCCTTCCCCGAAACGCGCAATTACGTTCAGCGCGTGATGGAGAACTATCAGGTTTACAAGGCGCGGCTTGGTCAGAAGACCGATATCGAGCGCGATCTGATCTACGGCCGCGGCTAAGTCCATCGCTCGCAAGCCCGATTGTCCACGGCGGCAAAATGGCGTTACATCCCTCGTGAAATGTCATCCACGGGGGACTATCGATGAGCAGCGACGATGAGAGCGGCTTTGTTGTCAGAACGATCTCGGCACCGGACGGACTGAAGCTCTATGCCCGCGATTACGGCGGCAGCGAATCACCGGTCGCCGGTCCGCCACCCGTCATCTGCCTGCCGGGTCTCACCCGCAATTCGCGGGATTTTCATCAGTTGGCGCTGCTTCTGTCCCGCGATCCGGCTGCGCCGCGCAGGGTGATTACGCTCGATGCGCGCGGGCGCGGCTTGTCTGCCAGAGACGACGACAAGAGCCACTATAATCTCGTTGTGGAAGCCCAGGACGTGCTCGCCCTATGCTCCGCGCTCGATATCTCTCAAGCCGTCTTCATCGGCACGTCGCGCGGCGGCCTCGTCCTGCATCTGCTGGCCGCCAGCCGTCCCGATCTTCTGAAGGCGATCATTCTCAACGACATTGGTCCCGTTCTGGAGAAGGAAGGGCTTGGCGATATTCGCGACTATCTGAACCGCGATCGGAAGCCGGCCGACTGGAGCGAGGCCGCCGACATCCTGCGGGAAAATCACGGTGCCACCTTCTCGGCGCTCGCGGATGAGGATTGGCGCGACATGGCGCGGGCGATCTACACTGTCAAAGATGAAAAGATCGTCGCTGATTATGACCCCGCAATTGCCGCACAGATGCAGGCGCTGGACCTTGAGGCGCCGCTTCCGGATCTGTGGCCGCAATTCGAGGCATTCCGAGACATCCCGCTGATGGTGATTCGCGGGGAAAACTCCAAACTGCTGACAATGGCGACGGTCGAGGAAATGGCACGGCGCCATCCCGGCATGACGATCAAGACTGCCGTGGGGCAAGGACATGCGCCCATCCTGCATCTCGGGGATATCCCGGCTGCGGTCGGGGATTTCCTCGCGGCGAGCTGAGCCTGCGCGACAGCAAGCGTAAGCCAAGAACAGAAATGGCCCGGTTGGGAAAACCGGGCCATTTCCTTCTGATCGGAGGTCAGATCAGAATATGAGCTATATCAAATCCGGTTGTTCGAACCGAATTAGAACGTACGCTGGAAGCGCAGGATACCAGCCCAGGTATCCTTGTTAGCGGCGTCATAGTTCACGTAGGTCAATTCCGGCTCGATCAGCAGGTCCTTGACAGGGTTGAACTTGACGTTCGTCGTCGCAGCGAAGGTCTTCACGTCGTCGTAGGAAAGCTGCAGGTTCCACTTCAGCTTGTCGTTGACCGGAACGCCAACGCCGCCCCAGACAGCCCAGTCGCCCCAGCCAAGACCATCTCCGCCTGCGCCGGCATACTTGTTGAGCTTATTGCCATCGGTGTTGTAGCCACCCATAACGAAAGCGGTCAGAATGCCGAAGTCGGCGTCAACGCGAGCCTTGACAGCGCCTTCTTCAACGATGGAGTCGTAGCCACCGACGACACGGAACTGCCAAGCGCCAGCCTTGTAGCCAGCACCGGCGACAACGTCCGGAGCATAGTGGTCGGAGCTGTTTTCGCCATTTGCACCGGTTGCGCCCGTGCCGGAATTGGAATCTTCCAGCGAGATTACAGCGGTGAAGCCATTGCCGGCATCATAGTTGTAGGTGAGCTGGTTCAGCTCGTCGCCACCATTGATACCGTACTCGATCACGTCGTCGTTGATGACGTCGCCGGCATAGCCGAGGAAGGTCGAGTAGACCGAATCGTTCTTACCAACGAGGAAGCCACCGAGGCTGATATTGGCCCAGAGCAGCTTGCTGGTGGTGGAGTTGCCGTCGTTCCAGTCGTAGCGATAGACCGTGCTGGTCTTCAACGGACCGTATTCGGTGTCCGATGCGGTCGAAAGTCTCAGTTCAGCGCGGGTATGCCAGTAGGTGCCGCGTTCACCGGCTTCCTGGCCAGCCTTGTAAGCATTGTACCAGCCACCTTCGGTACGAACCATACCGCCGATCTTGAGGCAGGTTTCGGTGCCCGGAATGAAGAAATAGCCGGCGCCATAGGCGTCGCAGATGCGAACGTATTCAAGCGGCTCGGGCTCGGCAGCGACGATAGCGTCGGCTGCATGAGCACCGGAAACTGCTGCCAGCGCAGCAGCGGAGCCGAGAAGAAGGCTCTTGATGTTCATGGTAACTCCAGTTCCAATATAAATTTAGGTAAGAGAATTCGCGCCGAAAAACGACGTGCCCCACCCCACCTTGCGTTCAAAGTTGACCCCTGATCTGGGAGAAACGAAACCGTAAGCCTCGCTTCTGATTTGCGAACCTACAGATCGAATTTTTCAGAGCAATATCAGAGATAAACTATGAGCATATGTGACGCTCGTTTCGAATTTTGCGTTGCACAAAAATCACGTCGCAAAATTGTCACATGAAATAGCCGATCTTGCCGCCGCACTTTACCCGACATTACTTTCCGGGGATCCTCAAGTTATACGGCGCCCACCATTTATACAAAACTAATACATAAAATAGCGGAGAATGTGCTTCAGACGCCGAAAGCAGAGGGCGATCGACCTTGCCCGGAACGCAAAAAGCCCGGCTCGAAAGCCGGGCTTTTCGTCACTTGCGTGACAAATCAGATCATGACCGAAGTCAAATCAGATTAGAACGAACGCTCGAAGCGGAGGATACCAGCCCACTGGTCCTGATTGATGGAGTCCCAGTTGGTGTAGGATACTTCCGGCTCGATCAGAAGGTTCTTGACCGGGTTGAACTTGAGGTTCGTGGTCGCGGCAAAGATCTTCGAGTCGGTGTAGGCGAGCTGCAGGTTCCACTTCAGCTTTTCGTTGACCGGTACGCCAACGCCGCCCCAAACTGCCCAGTCGCCCCAGCCGATATCAGCAGCGTCGCCGCCACCGTTCGAGCCGGCGTACTTGTTCAGCTTGTTGCCGTCGGTGTTGTAGCCGCCCATGACGAATGCCGAGAAGGCACCGAAGTCAGCGTCGACGCGAGCCTTGACAGCACCTTCTTCGACGATGGAGTCATAACCACCGACGACCTTGAAGGCCCAAGCGCCAGCCTTGTAGCCAACACCGGCGACAACGTCAGGAGCATAATGGTCAGAGCTGTCTTCGCCGTTAACGCCCGTAGCGCCAACGCCGGAGTTGCTGTCTTCGAGCGAGATCACAGCCGTGAAGCCGTTGCCTGCATCGTAGTTGTAGGTCAACTGGTTGAGTTCATACGGGCCGTCATAGACAACGTCGTCGTTGATGACGTCGCCGGCGTAGCCGGTGAACTGGTTGAACTGCGAGTCCGTCTTACCAACGGTGAAGCCACCGAGGCTGATGTAAGCCCACAGCAGATTGGTGTTGGTGGAAGCGCCTTCCTGCCAATCCCAACGAACGATGGTTTCGGTCTTCAGCGGACCATATTCAGTGTCGGTCGCGGTGTTGACGTTCAACTCAGCGCGGGTGTGCCAGAGCGTGCCACGAACGTTGTTCGGGTTGTAGGCATCGTACCACTGACCTTCGGTACGAACCTTACCGCCGATCTTGAGGCAGGTTTCGGTGCCCGGAATGAAGAAGTAGCCGGCGCCGTATGCGTCGCAGATGCGAACGTATTCAAGCGGCTCAGGCTCAGCAGCAACGATAGCGTCAGCTGCATGAGCACCGGAAACTGCTACCAAAGCAGCAGCGGAGCCGAGAAGAAGGCTCTTGATGTTCATTATTGACCTCCAGTCAAAGTTTCATTCGAGAATGAGAACTACCCGAAGGTATTCCCTGCCCCATCCTCGTGTTTCAAGAAGTGGACGATCAATCGCCCTCGCTTCCGAATTTGAAAATACAAGACGCGAACTGTCACGCAATCTACATCTTGCCTGAAAGGGAGATTCACAGGAGCCTTACACAATTCCTGTTGCCGAAAGGACACAAGTCAGCAACACAGGCGCCACATTTGTTTAGACTTCGTTAAGAAAGTCCTTAATGTACGGACACTTACGAGCCGATTTTAAATAAGACATGGAAATGGGACAAGCTGCCAACATGGCAGATCCGCGGCAAATCCGTGATATCAACGACGCTGCACACGCCATTTCCGACATTTACCGCGACCCGCTTCGACAGCGCGGAACGGGCAAACCTCATTCCGAGGTCCCCGACCGGTACTTGCGAGCGCGCGATTCTATTGCGACCGATTCGACGGGGAGCCACGATTTGAGAATTATCCGCTCGCACGATTGCAGCAGAATGACAAAATAGGACCGACAAACCTTATAATGGAGGAAACGGCAGCCGGATGGATGCCACTTCAGCGCCACTCTCTCGACCTTTAGGCCGCGCAGCAGTCTTTGCCAGCCGCCCTCGGGCCACAGCATGCAGCCGTTTCCTGTCTTACCCGATGCCTTGGTTTACAGATCGCCGAACGAGCGACGAGCCGTAGTATGACGCGATCGGCCTCGATGCGCAGCCTACCAACATCAAAAATCTGCATCGCCACATCCGGCGGCCCTACCTCGAGGGTGAGTCGCGCGCCAGCGTCAAGCTCGATTCGTTGAGCAACCTGATCGAGAATCCCCCGAAATTTGTCGACCGACAGGTAATCGCCCTCGCCTTCTTGGGCGATGTCTTCGATCTGCAGGATCGTCTCGCGCCATACATCCGGGTTTCCGCCGCAGTCGAGCGTGACGAATGAGCCGGCCTTCACCTCGGTAACGTGATAGCCGGGCCGGATCGTCTGCCCACCATAGTCGATTACAAGCGCCTTGCCGGCATACGGCTCCAGGGCGGCCAGAAGTGCGCCGAGCGAAGCGTCGCCATGAAAATCCATCTCGCGGGGTCTGGTGTCATCAATCATCTTCGTATACCTTTATCTCAATTACTCTTGAGATATTGAGGCGATAATGAACGAAAAGCAAGCCCTCGACGCTTTCGCGGCACTCTCGCAGGAAACCCGGCTGCGAATCGTCCGCCTGCTGGTGACGGCCGGCCCCGAAGGATTGCCGGCCGGCGCGATCGGCGAAGCCATGGATGGCGCCTCCTCCTCGCGCATATCCTTCCACCTGAGCCATCTCGAACACGCCGGATTGGTCGAATCCCGGCGCGAGGGCCGCTCGATCATCTACACTGCCTCCTATCCGGCGCTCTCCGGTCTCATCGAATTCCTCATGCGCGACTGCTGCCAGGGCCATCCCGATGTGTGCAGCCCGGCTGTTGCGGCGCTATCCTCCTGCTGCGAGCCCGAGAAGGACGCCGCTCATGCGTGATGCCCATCAATCAGACCGCTTCTTCAACGAAATCGCCCGACCCCAAGAGGCAACCGCGCACCGGGATAAAGCCCAACGCAACACAAAGTGAGTCAGATCATGGATGTTATCATTTACCACCACCCCGACTGCGGCACCTCGCGCAACACAGTGGCGCTGATCCGCAATGCCGGCATCGAGCCGCATGTCATCGAATATCTGAAGACGACGCCGTCGCGCGCGATGCTGATACAGCTCATCGCGCGGATGGGAATAGCCACCCGCGAGTTGTTGCGGGAAAAGGGCACGCCCTATGCGGAACTCGGCCTTGGCGATCCGAGCCTGACGGATGATCAGCTTCTCGACGCGATGATGCAGCATCCTATCCTGATCAACCGGCCGATCGTGGTGAGCCCGAAGGGTGTGAAGCTTTGCCGGCCGTCGGAAGAGGTTCTCGATCTGCTGCCTCCCCAGCTCGGTGAATTCTTCAAGGAGGACGGCGAACGCATTGTCGACGAGCACGGCCGCCGCGTCGCGAGCACGTGAGGAGGCGCCATGTCGACCTTTGAACGCTATCTCACCCTCTGGGTCGCCCTCTGCATCGTCGTCGGCATCGCGCTCGGGCACATCATGCCCGGTGCATTCCAGGCCATCGGCGCGGCCGAGATTGCGCGGGTCAACCTGCCGGTCGCCTTGCTGATCTGGCTGATGGTCATTCCGATGCTGCTCAAGATCGATTTCGCCGCCCTTGGCGAAGTCGGCCGCCATTGGCGCGGCATCGGCGTGACACTGTTCATCAACTGGGCGGTGAAACCCTTTTCGATGGCTCTGCTCGGCTGGCTGTTCATAGGCTGGCTGTTCCGGCCCTATCTGCCGGCCGGCCAGATCGACAGCTATATCGCCGGGTTGATCATCCTCGCCGCCGCGCCCTGCACCGCCATGGTGTTCGTCTGGTCGAACCTGACCAAGGGCGAACCGCATTTTACGCTGAGCCAGGTGGCGCTCAACGACGCCATCATGGTCGTCGCCTTTGCGCCACTCGTCGGCCTGTTGCTTGGCCTTTCCGCCATCACCGTGCCGTGGGGCACGCTTGTCCTGTCGGTTGTGCTCTACATCGTCATTCCGGTGATCATCGCACAGCTCCTGCGCCGACGATTGCTTGCCTCGGGCAGCCAGGAGGCTCTCGATCTGCTGCTGGTCAGGCTCGGCCCGGTATCGCTCGCGGCGCTGCTGGCAACGCTGGCGCTGCTGTTCGGCTTCCAGGGCGGAGAGATCGTTGCGCAACCGCTGGTCATCGCACTCCTTGCCATACCAATCCTGATCCAGGTCTATTTCAATGCCGGGTTCGCCTATCTGCTCAATCGCATTGCCGGCGAACAGCATTGCGTCGCCGCCCCCTCCGCATTGATCGGGGCGTCGAACTTCTTCGAGCTTGCCGTTGCCGCCGCAATCAGCCTGTTCGGCTTCCATTCCGGCGCCGCACTCGCCACGGTCGTCGGCGTGCTGATCGAAGTGCCGGTCATGCTTACCGTCGTCTGGGCCGTGAACAGATCCAAGGGCTGGTACGAGCGCAGCGACAGGGTCGCGGGAGTCGCCGAGATCCAGCGCTGATGTCGGGCGATCTCGCGGATGCATCCACCGATTGCCTCAACGGATCCCCGGCGAATCCTTCCGCCGCTACGCCGCGCGCAAGACCCTTGCTCGTCATCGCGGCGCTCGGCCTGACGCAGATCATCGGCTATGGCACGCTCTATTACAGCTTCAGTATTCTGGCGCCCGCCATGGCGCATGACTTTGGATGGCCGACCGAATGGATTTTCGGCGTGCTGTCGGGCGCGCTTTTGATCGGCGGTCTGGCCGCGCCATGGGCAGGCCGCTGGATTGACCACTATGGTGCCGCACGCATCATGACGGTCGGGTCGCTGGCGGCCGCGGCCGCTCTGATCGCCTGCGCCCTGGCACCCGTCGGCATCGCCTTCGTGCCGGCGCTGATCGCCGTCGAGATTGCCTCGACCCTGGTGCAATATGGCGCCGCCTTTGCTCTTCTCGTGCAGCAACAGCCCCGGACCGCGCAGCGCAGCATCGTCCACCTGACGCTGATCGCCGGCCTTGCCTCGACGATCTTCTGGCCGTTCACCACCGCGCTCCATAACGCACTGTCGTGGCAGCAGGTATATTTTGTCTTCGCGGCGATGAACTTTTTCATCTGCCTGCCGATCCATGCATGGCTGTCACGGCTGAACCGGCGTCCCGATAAAACAGGTGACGCCGACGCCACCGCACCGAACGCAACGGTCGACGGCAGCCTTCCCCTCGCCGCGCGACGAAGAGGCTCCATCCTCCTGTCGATCGGCTTTGCGCTCCAGAGCTTCGTCAGCTCGGCCATTCTCGTGCATATGCTGCCGCTTCTCGGCGCGCTGGGGCTCGGCGTTGCCGGCGTCATGGTCGGCACGCTCTTCGGCCCTGCACAGGTGACAAGTCGCTTCATCAACATGATGTTCGGCAAAAACCTGTCCCAGCTCAGGCTTGCGATGATTTCCGCCGCAATGCTACCGGCATCGGCGGCGCTGCTGCTTCTGACCGCACCTTCCGTTCCCGGAGCATTGGCCTTCGCCGTCCTGTTCGGCATGGGGAACGGGCTTTACAGCATTGTCAGCGGCGTATTGCCCCTGGCCCTCTTCGGCAGTGAGGGATACGGCGCCCGCCAGGGTCAGCTCATGTCGGTCCGCCTGATCGTCTCCTCGGCCGCGCCCTTCGCCTTCGCCCTGCTGATGGAGAATATCGGCGTGAATTGGGCGCTAACGATCACCGCTATTCTCGGAAGCGGAGCCTTGCTGGCGTTTCTGGGAATTGCGCGATTGTATCGCGAGCCGCACGCTGGTTGACACCGCTGGCCCTCGAGAGATCAGCGGCGGCGACAGTCTCAAGCGTCATCCACCGGAATGAGACCGGCAACGAGCCGGTTCGCCGGACGGTCACTCTTGCCGAGCCCCTCGGCGACACCCGCCCGGTCCGCCGCGCTGCGGTTCTGGCTCATCTTGCGCTTACCCTCGATTCGGCCGATGGGCAGGCGTAGTCCGACAATGCCCCTGAGCTGGGCCTTGATGAAGGGCTCTGGCGCGTCTGTAACCGCCCATGGCCCGGCGCGCGGCCCTTCGTAAAGATTGGTCAGGCGCGAGACGACCTCCAGCAATCTATCCGCATCCTCGAAGAACTCCACCGGCCCGTAGGCATGTACGGCAGCATAGTTCCAGGTCGGCACGACCTTGCCGTGCTCCCGCTTTGTCGCATACCAGGATGGGCTGACATAGGCATCCGGCCCCATGAAGATGGCGAGAGCCTCGCCGATCACCGGCGTCTTCCATTGCGGATTGGCCCGGGCAAGATGGCCGTAGAGCGTCCCATGCTCGCCCTCGCTCGGATCGAGAAACAGCGGCAGCGGCGTCGAAAGCAATCCGTCCGCGGTTGCCGTGACGAAATTGCAGAGGCGCGCGTCACGCACCATGGCATGGAGTTCGGCGGGATCGTCCTCCCGAAAGGCTGGCGGAACATACATGAAAATCATCCTTGGTTTTCCGGAGCAATACCGGCACACTGGCATGCTATAAACAGCCAGTCTGGATAATAAATGGAAGACCAGTCAGAGGATGGGGCCGGCGATGTGCCGAGGCTCGGCGCACGCCGCATCTATGAAGAGCTGAAGGCGCAGATCGCAAACGGTATCTATGCCTCCGGCTCGCCCATGCCCTCGACCCGCTCGCTCGCGGCCGAGCTTGGCGTGGCGCGCTCGACGGTGACGATCGCCTATGAACAATTGCTGTCTGAGGGCTTCATCGAGAGCAGGCAGGGCGCGCGCACCCGCGTCGCCATGCTGCGCCCGGTCGAATCTCCTCCGGAGCGAGCCGCCTCAACGGCAACGACCAGACGCAACCTCTCCGCCTATGGCGAGCGACTACAAGTGTTGCCGCATCCGCCGCAGCACAATCCATCAAAGCTGATCGCCGATTTCCGCTACGGAGACCTTGCTGCGTCGGACTTTCCGACATTGCTGTGGAAACGGGCGGTCGACGACACAGTCAAGCGGCGTCGGGACCGGTTGGCCTATGACGACCCGCGCGGCAGCCTTGCGCTCCGCACGGCACTGCAAGCCTATCTCTGGCGAGCGCGCGGCATTCGCTGCGAGCTGGGCCAACTCATTATCGTCAACGGATCGCAGCAAGGGCTCGATCTCTGCACGCGCCTGCTCGTCGATCCCGGCGACGCCGTGGTGATCGAAGACCCCTGCTATGCGATGGCGCGCAATGTCTTTGCGGCCATCGGTGCGACCGTCGTGCCGGTCCCGGCCGATCACGAAGGACTGAGGACAGACTTGCTTCAGGCCATCGATGCGCGGCTGGCCTATGTAACGCCCTCGCATCAATTCCCGCTCGGCGGCGTCATGCCGATCGGGCGCCGGAATGCGCTGCTTGCCTGGTCGCGACAATGCGGGGCCTACGTGATCGAGGACGATTACGATGGCGAATACCGTTACGATATCGCACCGGTCCCACCGCTTCAGACGCTGGGCGGAGCGGGCAATGTCATATACCTGGGCACTCTCTCCAAGACGCTGTCACCGACGCTTCGCCTTGGCTACATGGTCGTGCCGCAGGAGCTGGCGGAGGTATTTGCGGCCGCCAAGCGGCTCACCGACCGTCATTCGCCACAGCTGGAACAGGAGGCAGCCGCGATGCTGATTGCGACGGGCGCCTATGAACGGCACGTCCGCCGGACACGGCGACGCAATGCCGCCAGGCGGGTAACCCTGCTTGCCGCGCTGCGCGCCAAACTCGGCGACCGCCTCACGATCGTCGGGGCAGACGCCGGCCTGCACGTCATCGTCTGGTGCAACACCATATCCGCAAACGAGGAAAGCCAACTGATCGAACGCGCCCGGCAAGCGCGAATCGGCCTCTATCCCGTGACGCCGACTTATGCCGCCGCTGATGCGCCCTACCGACCCGATCGCGCCGGCTTCATCATCGGCTATGCGAGCCTTGACGAGCATCAGATAGAGCGTGGAGTGGATGTGCTGGCGACGGTGCTATTGTGAAAGGTCTCTGTCGCGACTGACGCCTGGAGCGTGCCTCACAACCGCTGAAGGAAGAATTCAGCGGAGCCGGCTTTTCGCATTTTTGGGAAAATGGCGGAGAAGATGGGATTCGAACCCACGATACCATCTCTGGTATACTCCCTTAGCAGGGGAGCGCCTTCGACCACTCGGCCACCTCTCCGGTGCGGCCCTGATAGGGCCATTCATTTATCGACGCAAGCCCTTTTTCGCCTGCGCGTGTGTTCTCCCTGCATTCGACGTCACGCGCATCCTGCAGGGAAGAACTCGATAGCCGGCTTGCGGCCTTTCTCAGGCCAGGAGCTGCTTGAGGTCCGTAGCGGGATCGGCCAGAACGGATTTCGCCGGGTTGATGCCGGTTTCCAGCAGCTTCTTGCCGGTCACATAGGCCTTTGCGTCGTTAATGGCATCAACGGCAATGAAACGGCCCTCCTTGAAATACCAGACAGAAGCCGACCCTTCACGGGTGCCGGGGCGCAGAAGGGTCTCGTCGTAGCCGAGGTTGAAGCCAGCGATCTGGAGCTTAACGTCGTATTGATCCGACCAGAACCACGGTTTCGGATCATAGGTCGCATTGCCGCCGGTGATGATCCCGGCTGCGGCTTCGGCCTGATCGACGGCGTTCTGGACCGATTCGAGGCGAATGCGGCCGCCGTTCCAGGGCAATTCGGCGCAATCGCCCGCGGCGAAGATTGAGGGATCGGAGGTACGGGCGAGCGAATCAACGATAATGCCGTTGCCGACCTCCAGGCCAGCTTCCTTGGCGAGCCTGTCGTTCGGGGCGACGCCAATGCCGACGATGACGAAATCGACATCGATGGTGGAGCCGTCGGATAGCTCGGCGGCAACGACGTGACCGTTCTTGCCGATGAGCTGCTTGAGGCCGGTCTTTTCACGGATGACGACGTCATGCTCCCGGTGGATCACCCGCATGATGTCGGCCGTCTCCTTGGCGGCGACGCGCTGCAGGATCCTGTCGGCCATTTCGATGAGGGTGACTTCAAGGCCGCGATGGCGGGCGACAGCCGCCGCTTCGAGGCCGATATAGCCGCCGCCAATGATCAGGACGCGACGGCCGGCGCGCATTTCGGCGGCGAGCTGATCGGCATCGCGCTTGTCGCGGGCGACATAGACGCCTTCGAGGGCGCCGCCGACAGCGGGCGGCAGCCGGCGCGGCGTGGCGCCTGTCGTCAGCGCCAGCGTCTCGTAGTCGAGCGCGGAGCCGTCCTGCATGATGACCTGCTTTGCGGCGCGCTTGATCTGCTCGACCCAGGTGGACAGGCGGATCTCGACATTGTTGTCGGCATACCAGTGCTCCGGGCGGAACAGCAGCCGGTCGAAGGCCATTTCGCCGAGAAGATACTTCTTGGTCAACGGCGGCCGTTGATAGGGAAGGCTTTCTTCGGCGCCGACGATGGTGATCGGCCTCAGATCTCCGAGCGCCCGCACTTTGGCGGCAAGCGCGAATCCGGCCTGCCCGGCCCCGACAATGACCAATCTGCCCGTCACGATCCTCACTCCATTATTGTTATAGCGGCTCGCCGTCCTGATATAGGGCGTCGAGCCTATGGATTTCAGGGGTAACGCTTACCCTTGCAAGCGTCAATTGCAGCTGACCTTGCATCTCGGATCGGGCAGAAATTAGGGCAGACCCTTAGGCTGTTACTTCAACCCACCGGCGCTCGTGGAAGGAACGCGCCATGGCGTGCACCGATTTTTCGATGCGCAAGCCGTCCACGAAGCTGATGACCGATGCCGTATCGCCGGAAATGGCGCGGATCAATTCGCGGCACTCGATAATCTTCAGATCGTTGAAGCCGAGCCCGTGACCGGGCGCGGGGATGAACCGGTCATAGGGCTTGTGCGCGGGAGCGGCGAGGATCTTGCGGAACCCCTGCTCCGAGCCCCTGCCCTCCGCCTGATAAAGCTCGAATTCGTTCATGCGCTCCTGATCGTAGGTGATCGAGCCCTTCGAGCCGAAGATCTGCAGCGCGATGCGGCCTTTGCGACCCCAGGCGGAGCGATTCGCCATCAGCACTGCGGAAATGCCGCCGCCGAGCCGCATCAACACATTGGCGAGATCGTGATTCTCCACAGTCCGCCGGCCTCCCTCCTTCAGCGGGCGTTCGGCATAGGGCTTTGCCATGTCAGTGATAACCGCCTCGACATGGCCGAACAGGAACCAGAGCAGCGACAGCGGATGCACGGCGAAATCATCAAGCGCACCATAGCCGGAGGCGAGCTCGCTCTTCCAGTAGAAGAGGCCTTCCGGATCGGCCATGAAATCTTCGTCCATCTCGACGCGGATATGATTGATCTCGCCGATGGCGTCCTCGCCGATCAGCTGCTTGATATGCCGCATCACCGGGTTCTGGATGTAGTTGTAGCCGAGGATGGCAACCTTGCCCGAGGCCTTGGCGGCGCTCAGCATACGCTCGGCATCCGCATAGCCCGGCGCCATCGGCTTTTCGCACCAGACGTGTTTGCCGGCTTCCAGCGCCGCAATCGCCATTTCCGGATGGAATTGATTGGGTGTGGTGACGGAGACGACATCGACCTCAGGGTCGGCGATCAGCGCGCGCCAGTCGGCGGTCGCCTTTTCGAAACCGAACTCATCGCCGCGCGACCGCGCCAGATCGGCATTGGCCTCGGCAAGATGCACAAGGCGCGGCCGCTCGACGTCACCGAACACGGTCTTGACCGCATTCCAGGCCAGCGCATGGCATTTGCCCATATAGCCGGTTCCGATCAACCCAACGCCCAATGGCTTCATTTCCGTCTCCTCCATAAGCTTCCCTCTGAAGCACGCGCATTTTTTGGAATATTTAGACCGTTTTGACAAGCGGGCTCGTTAGACAGTTATGTCGGAAGATCGGAATAATCGTAATTTAATAGCACAAATTCATGCACTTAAAAATAATCGTGCCGACTGTTTCAAAATCCGTTATCGTTCGAAATATGGAATATTTGTTTCATCAACGGGCATAGCAGCGAAAAGGCGGGGCATGGACAACAGTATCGAGACGCGAACCAAGGTGCCGCGGGATTTCGAAAGCCTGCGCAGCATCATCATAGAGCGCAAGGATTCCATGCCGAAGCGGCTGGCGCAGGTCGCCGCCTTCGCGCTTGCCAATCCCGACGAAATCGCCTTCGGCACAACGGCAAGCATTGCCGCTGCCGCCGATGTCCAACCATCGACGCTTGTGCGCCTCGCCCATCACCTCGGCTATGAAGGCTTTTCCGACCTGCAGAGCATCTTCCGCGAGCGGCTGCGCGACCGGACGCTGAGCTATGAGGAGCGGCTGATCACGCTCGAGCAATCCGGCATCAAGGATGAAGAGGCCGGCATTCTCTCCGGCTTTCTCTCGGCCGCCAGCCAGTCGGTCAACAAGCTTGCCGCCACCATCGAGACCGATACCTTCGCCAAAGCGGTGGATGTGCTCGCGGCGGCCGAGACCATCTATCTGATTGCCAAACGCCGCTCCTATCCGCTGACGGCGCATCTGACCTACGCCTTTTCGAAGCTGAACATCCGTCATCAGATCGTCGCCTCGCCAAACGGTATCGACGGCGAGATCGCGCGCTTTGCGACCGAGAGGGATGCCGCGATCGCCGCAAGCTTCTCCCCCTATGCCGCCGAAAGCCTGCTACAGGCGCAAGACCTTGCCGCGCGCAACGTGCCAGTCATCGCCATCACCGATTCGGCTTTTTCACCCCTCACCGCTTGCGCCACCCACTGGTTCGAAGTAGCCGAGGCGGATTTTGCCGGCTTCCGCTCCTTATCGGCGTCCATGGCACTGATCATGGCCTTTCCCGTCGCCATTGCCGAGCGACGGCGCAAAGAGACGATAGGAAAACCTCAGAAAACTAAAATGGAATAAATATTCCGAATTGACAAAATTTCGGAACCGCTGTTTCATTGCATTCATATTCACGGTCTCGGGAGACGGCCGCGAAATCGACCACAACCCGGATGAAACCAAGACGCACCGGGACTTTCAATGATGCATGACCCAAGGAGAAACTGAAGAGTTTCCGGGATCATGCCTGGACGGGAGGACATCATGGCTCACGACAATCCTGGCACTCAGCCGGAGGCGACACTCGATGTCATCACCATCGGCCGCTCTTCCGTCGATCTTTACGGCCAGCAGATCGGCTCGCGGCTGGAGGATATCGCCTCCTTTGCCAAATCGGTCGGCGGCTGCCCCGCCAACATCGCTATCGGCACGGCGCGACTCGGCCTGAAATCCGGCCTCATCACCCGCGTCGGCGACGAGCAGATGGGGCGCTTCATCCGCGAGCAGACGGCGCGCGAAGGCGTCGCTGTCCAGGGGATCGCCACCGACAAGGAACGGCTGACGGCGCTGGTGCTGCTGGCGGTCGAGGCCGAAGGCGTCTCGCCGATGATCTTCTATCGCTCCGACTGCGCCGACATGGCGCTCGACGAAAACGATATCGATGAGGATTTCATCAAGTCCTCCCGCGCCGTGCTGGTTTCCGGCACGCATTTTTCCAAGCCCAACACCGAGGCCGCGCAGCGCAAGGCGATCCGCATCGCCAAGGCGAACGGCCGCAAGGTGATCTTCGATATCGACTATCGGCCGAACCTCTGGGGCCTCGCCGGTCACGCGGAAGGGTTCGAGCGCTATGTGAAGTCGGATCGCGTTTCCTCGAAGATGCGGGAGACGCTGCCGGATTGCGATCTCATCATCGGCACCGAAGAGGAGATCATGATCGGCTCGGGCGTCGACAACGTGCTCGGCGCGCTGAAGGAAATCCGACGTCTTTCCCCGGCGACCATCGTGCTCAAGCGCGGCGCCATGGGCTGCATCGTCTATGACGGCCCGATCTCGGACGATCTTGAAGCCGGTATCGTCGGTGAGGGATTCCCGATCGAAGTGTTCAACGTGCTCGGCGCCGGCGATGCCTTCATGTCCGGCTTCCTGCGCGGCTACCTGCGCGACGAGCCGCTGAAGACTTGCGCCACCTGGGCGAATGCCTGCGGTGCTTTTGCGGTCTCGCGCCTGCTGTGCTCGCCGGAATATCCGACCTGGGCCGAACTCGACTTCTTCCTGCAGACGGGCAGCAAGCACCGGGCACTGCGCAAGGATGAGGCGATCAACCACATCCATTGGGCCTCGACCCGTAATGGCGACATCCCGCTCCTGATGGCGCTGGCCATCGATCACCGCTCGCAGCTCGTCAGCGTCGCCGATGAACTGGGTGTCGGCCATGACAAGATCGTCGCCTTCAAGCGGCTGGCGGTGGAAGCGGCAGCGCGGGTGTCGGGCGGTCGTTCCGGCTATGGCATGCTGATCGACGAGCGCTTTGGCCGCGATGCCTTCTTCGATGCCGCCACCAAGAATTTCTCCTGGATCGGCCGCCCCGTCGAACTGCCAGGCTCCAAGCCGCTGAAATTCGAGTTCAGCCAGGATATCGGCTCGCAGCTCGTCGAATGGCCGCTCAACCATTGCATCAAGTGCCTGTGCTTCTATCATCCGGACGATCCGAAAGAGCTGAAGGCGGAGCAGCAGGAGAAGCTGCGCACCCTGTTCGAAGCTGCCCGTAAGGTCGGCCGCGAGTTGCTGGTCGAGATCATCGCCGGCAAGAACGGGCCGCTCACCGACGACACGATCGCAACCGCGATGGAAGAGCTCTATGCGCTCGGCATCAAGCCCGACTGGTGGAAGTTGGAACCACAGGATTCGACGGCTGCCTGGAAAAAAATCGATGCCGTGATCGCCAAAAATGATCCATGGTGCCGCGGTATCGTGCTGCTTGGTCTGGAGGCACCTGCGGATGAATTGATCCGTAGCTTCGAAGCCACGCTGGCCGCGCCTTCGGTCAAGGGTTTCGCCGTCGGGCGGACGATCTTTTCCGATGCGGCCCGTGCGTGGCTATCGGGCGGCATGAACGACGAGGAAGCGATCGCCGACATGGCTGGCCGCTTCCGGCAACTGACCCAGGCGTGGTTGAAAACCCGCGGCCTGCAATAGTTTAGAAGCATTTGGGAGGCGCCCCATGGGCAAGACGATCCGATTGACGATGGCACAGGCCGTCACACATTTCCTCACGAAGCAGATGACCGTGATCGATGGTCAGAAGCTGCCGATCTTCGGCGGCGTCTGGGCGATCTTCGGCCACGGCAACGTCGCCGGCATCGGTGAAGCGCTCTATCAGGTGCGCGACGAGCTGACGACCTATCGCGCTCACAATGAACAAGGTATGGCGCATGCTGCCATCGCCTATGCCAAAGCGAGCTTCCGGCAGCGCTTCATGGCGTGCACCACATCGATCGGCCCCGGCGCCCTCAACATGGTGACGGCTGCGGGCGTTGCGCATGTCAACCGCATTCCCGTGCTCTTCCTCCCCGGCGATGTCTTCGCCAACCGCGCGCCCGATCCGGTGTTGCAGCAGATCGAGGATTTCGGCGACGGCACCGTCTCCGCCAACGACGCCTTCCGCTCGGTCTCACGCTATTTTGACCGCATCACCCGGCCCGAACAGATCATCACCGCGCTGAAGCGCGCCATGCAGGTCTTGACCGACCCGCTCGATTGCGGCCCGGTAACGCTGTCGCTTTGCCAGGACGTGCAGGCGGAAGCCTTCGATTATCCGGAAAGCTTCTTCGAGGAGCGCATCTGGACGACGCGCCGCCCGCAGCCGGACGCAGACGAACTCGCCGCTGCGATTGCGATCATCCGCAAGGCTGAAAAGCCGGTCATCATCGCCGGCGGCGGCGTGCTCTATTCGCGCGCGACCAAGGAACTTACGGAGTTTGCAGAGACACACGGCGTACCCGTCGTCGTCAGCCAGGCCGGCAAATCGGCAATCGACGAGCGCCATCCGCTGGCGCTCGGCTCGGTCGGGGTGACCGGAACTTCGGCTGCGAACGCGATTGCCGAAGACACGGATCTGATCATTGCCGTCGGCACGCGATGCCAGGACTTCACCACCGGCTCCTGGGCGCTGTTCAAGAACGAGAAGCTCTCCATCCTTGGCCTCAACATCGCGGCATATGACGCATCGAAGCATGACGGCCGGCCGCTCGTTTGCGACGCGCGCGAAGGGCTGAAGGCGCTTTCGGCCGGGCTCGCCGGCTGGCGGGCACCGGCTGCACTCCTGGAAAAGGCGACCCAAGAAAAGAAGATCTGGGTCGAAGCTGCAGCCAAGGCGATGGCCTCGACTAATACCGCCCTTCCCTCCGACGCCCAGGTCATCGGCGCGGTAACCCGTACGATCGGCGGAGAAAACGCCATTTCCGTCTGCGCCGCTGGCGGCCTGCCGGGCGAGCTGCACAAGCTCTGGCCGGCGACGGTTCCGGGCAGCTACCATATGGAATATGGCTTCTCCTGCATGGGCTATGAGATTGCCGGCGGTCTTGGCACCAAGATGGCTTGCCCGGAAAAGGATGTCATCGTCATGGTCGGCGACGGCTCCTACATGATGCTGAATTCCGAGATCGCCACGTCGGTCATGCTCGGCCTCAAGCTCAACATCGTGTTGCTCGACAATCGCGGTTACGGCTGCATCAACCGGCTGCAAATGGAAACCGGCGGCGCGAACTTCAACAATCTGCTGAAGGATTCGTATTATGAGGTGATGCCGGAGATCGACTTCCGGGCACATGCGGAAAGCATGGGCGCCATTGCCGTCAAGGTCGCCTCCATTGCCGAGCTCGAGCAGGCCATCGAAGCCTCGAAGAAGAACGACCGCACCACGGTCTTCGTCATCGATACCGATCCGCTGATCACGACGAGCGAAGGCGGACACTGGTGGGATGTTGTCGTTCCCGAGGTCAGCCCGCGCCCGCAGGTGAACAAGGCCCGCGCCGCCTATGAACAAGCGCGCGGCGCCCAGCGTATCCGCTGATCGATTTCTGTCATTTTTCTGGAGGAGCGTTGCTGCTCTTCCAAACGATGCCTTTAAGGAGACTATTAATGAAGGCCAAACTCGGCATGTCGCCCATCGCGTGGTGGAACGACGATCTTCCTGAGCTCAGCGATGACGTGTCCCTCGAGGAATGCCTGCGGCAATCGCGCAGCGCCGGTTTTACCGGCATGGAGAAGGGCCGCCGCTTCCCGGATGATCCCGAGGTGATGCTGCCTATCTTGCGCGCCGCCGACGTGACACTTTGCGGCGGCTGGTTCTCGGGCACGCTGGTCAATGAGGAGCTTGCCGTCAACAAGGACCGCATCGCTCCGATGATCGAACTGTTCAAGGCGGTCAATGCACCCTGCATCGTCTATGGCGAGGTCGGCCGTTCTATCCAGGGCGACCGCTCCAAGCCGCTCGCCACCAAGCCGCGCCTTTCGGATGACGAGATGAAGGCCTATGCGCGTCGCCTGACCGAGTTCGGCGAATGGTGCGCCGATCAGGGCATGCCGCTCTCCTATCACCATCACATGGCAGCAGTCGTGGAAACCGAGCCGGAACTCGACGCTTTCATGCGCTATTCGGGTGCAGGCATTCCGCTTCTGCTCGATGCCGGTCATCTTGCCTTTGCCGGCGGCGATGTCCTGCGCGCCATCGACAATCACCACGCCCGCATCAACCACGTTCACGTCAAGGATATCCGCAAGCCTGTCGTGGACGGCCTGGACCGCAGCCGGCAGTCCTTCCTTGACGCAGTGGCGCTTGGCGCCTTCACCGTACCGGGCGACGGCTCGCTCGATTTCGGTGCTATCGTTCAGCGTCTGGCTGGTTACGGCTATGAAGGCTGGTTCGTCGTCGAGGCCGAACAGGACCCGCGCAAGGCTCCTCCGCAAAAAATGGCCGAGATCGGCCATGCCGAATTGATGCGCGTCATGACGGCTGCGGGTTATACGGTGGAAACCGAAGGTTTTCCCAAGGGATAGAGGAAGAACGCCCATGCCAAATCTCAAGGTCAAACCTGATGGCTCCCATGGCCGCGTCACCCATGTCACGCCCGAAAGTGCCGGCTGGACCTATGTCGGCTTCGACCTTCACCGGCTGAAGCCCGGCGAAACGGCTTCGGCCGAAACCGGCGATCGCGAGGTCTGCCTGGTCTGGGTCAGCGGCAAGGGAAGCGCCAAGGCAGGTGCTAAGGATTTCGGCCTGCTCGGCGGTCGTATGAGCCCCTTCGAGGGCGCGCCCCACGCGCTCTATATTCCAGCCGGTTCAAGCTGGTCGGTGACCGCGGAAACCGAGCTGGAACTTGCCGTCTGCTCGGCTCCGGGCGGCGGCTCCTATGAGGCCCGCGCCATTCCGCCGGGTACGCATCCGCCTGTGACGCGCGGCCAGGGCACCAATGTTCGCCACGTCAACAACATCATGCCGGAAGACGATGGCGCGGCGCATTCCCTGCTGGTCGTCGAGGTGATCACGCCCGGTGGCCACACCTCTTCCTATCCGCCGCACAAGCACGATCAGAACAATCTCCCGAACGAGAGCTTCCTCGAGGAGACCTACTATCATCGCCTCAACCCACCGCAGGGCTTCGCCTTCCAGCGCGTCTATACGGACGATCGCTCGCTGGATGAAGTCATGGCGTTGGAAGATGGCGACGTGACGCTGGTGCCGAGGGGATATCACCCTTGCGCCGCCTGCCATGGCTACGATCTCTATTATCTCAACGTCATGGCCGGCCCGAAGCGCA
The DNA here is from genome assembly GCF_000281735.1 of Rhizobium sp. AP16. NCBI lineage: Bacteria > Pseudomonadati > Pseudomonadota > Alphaproteobacteria > Hyphomicrobiales > Rhizobiaceae > Rhizobium > Rhizobium sp. AP16. Next base: position 78,094 of record NZ_AJVM01000023.1, read on the forward strand.
TCTGGAAATTCTACAATGCGCCGGAGCATGAGTGGCTCGTCAAGGCTTAGCCTCCTTGGGTACTCAAAGGGCCGCGCCTCGATAGCGCGGCCCTTTTCGTTACGCCGGCAGCAATCCATATCGCCAGCCACGATCCCGGGCGTTGCGCGACAGGACCAGCCAGGCGAGCGCGAACATCCCCGCCTCCGCAAAGACCGGCACCATCCAGATTCCGCGTTCGCCGAAGATGAAGGGCAGCAGGAATGTCAGCGGCAGTGTGAAAAGATAGGGCCGCGACAGGCCGAAGATCGCCCCCCGTTTCGCATCGCCGATCGACTGGAAATAGGACGAGAGCATCATCATCTGCCCATAGAGGAAGTAAGCGCCGATCGTCCAGGGCAAGATCCGCCCCACTTCTCCGACAATGACGGCATCGCCGACGAAGACGCCGCCGAGGTGCCGGGCAAGCAGCTCGACGACCAGTTCAACCGTCGCACAATAGATCAGCGCGGAGATCATCGCGATCTGCAGGCTGCGGCCGACACGGGCCGGAAGCGCGGCACCGTGATTGTGACCGGAGATCGTTTGCAGGGTGATGCTGAGGCCGAGCAGCGGCAGATAGGCAAAAGTCAATATCCGGGTGATGATCCCGTAGGCGGCGACCGTCGCGACATAATCGCGCTCATGCCAGATCGACAGGTTGAACAGGATTGCCGCCGAGCTCAGTGATATGCCGATGAAGCCAAGGCTCATCGGCGCTCCGAAGGTGAGGATTCCAAGCCATTCCGAGACCGCGCCCGTCATGCTGGGCCGGAGTGCTGCGGGATGGCGCCAGCGATAGGCGAGAATGATCGTCGCGCAGATGAATTGCGCCGCGATCGAGCCAGCCGCCGACCCGATGACACCCCAATGCGCGACCGCGATCAGCAGCCAATTGGCGACGATATTGAGCAGCGTCGAAGCAAGAGTCACCAGCGTCATGAAACCGATCTTGCCCTCGCAACGCAGCGCGTCGGTGTGCAGCTGCAAGAGAAAGCTGACCGGTGCGAAGCCGACCATGACTCCCATGAAGGCATTGGCATTGGCGGCAACCGTGGCGTCGCCGGCCGCACTCGCGGCGATGACATGCCGGCCGACGGTCCAATAGGCGGCATTGACCAGGATTGCGACCGCGAGGGCAAGGGCATGGGCCGCAGTGAAGACTTTTCCCGCTCCCGCGCGATCCCCCGCCCCCAGGCGGCGCGCCAAAATGCTCGCCATACCGTTCGAAACCAGAGCTTGCAGGGCGATCAGCAGCATGAGCGCCGGGAAGATCAGGCTCACCGCAGACAGCGCGTCCGCGCCGACATAGATGCCGAGGAAATAGGCGTCAACGACGGCAAACAGGCCACTGATGGTGGTAAGCATGACGATCGGTGCGGCTGTACGGGCAAAGACGCCCGGCAGCCAGCCTGTCAGGAAGATATTGTTTTCGGAATGCTTGGTCATGGCAATATCCACGCGGCATCGCGCGCCACCTGTGGCGGCGGCGATCCATCGATAAAAAGAGGATTGTCAGATGTCGAGTAACAAATGCGGCACGCCGTCCGACGTCTTTCTCGGCGAAATGCCGTCGGCGTCGATCTGGGCGTTGATGCGTCGGCGAAAGGCCGAAAAGCTTTCGAAGGTCACGACATCCACCGGTTCGTCGAAATGGATGGTGATCTTGTGGAGCCCACCCGCTTGCTCCGAAAGGGCCAGAACCTTGCCGGTGAAGGGCTGGTTCAGATAGCGGCCGCGAACGGCGGAGCCGACGGCAAACGGCACGCTCGGCGCGACATTCGGTTTTGCGGCGAGCGCCGACAGCGTATTCCAGTCGCGCAAACCATGTTGCTTGGCAACCAGCTCCAGCGCTGCGCTATGGGCAATATCGTTGCCGCGCTCGGCCATGGCCTGGCGCAGACGCCTGGCTTGCGCCTTCAGTTCATCGATGGACGGATAGATCGTCGTCACGGTATCAGCCTTTGCTAAGGCATGCATCTACGACTGCAAATCGGGGCTCGCATTACCGTCAGTCAGCACGCCTTGAATGGCTGTGACCATATTCGCGAGGGCTTCACCGTGGATTTTCATCCGCGAGCGGCCGGCGCCTCGAACCATCCTTCGTATGGTCGAAGCCGAAGCCCCTGTCAAGACAAGGCGCCGGAATGCGGGGTAGCTCAAAACGCCAGGGAAAGGCGGTTTGCGCCTTTCTATTCTTCTCAGGCGGCCAGATAACGCTCGATCTGATCAACCGGGAAATTCGTCAGATCCTTGGCAAGCTCGGCGACGATGGCTGTTTGCGAATGAGCCCCTAATCGGGGTCGCAGGACGCCAAGCGCCTGAGGCGGTGCCACGAGGATCATGTTCTTGATGCCTTTGCTCTGCACAAGCATATCGATCTTCGTCGCCACACCCTTCAGGAACTCCTCTTCCGCCTGATCTTGCCATGTCGTTTCCTGCACGGCACTGCCGCCAACACCCGCGGCTTGATGGCTGCGCCCCGGCTTACCCGTTCCGAGCTCCCGATCCGGCGTACTCGGCTGCTCGAGGATTTCGCGCGTCTTCAAGTCCAGCTTCAGATCACTGCTTGCATTCTCCAAAAACAATGCCTTGGCGCCGTCGCAAATGACAACCCATGTCCCGCCTGCAATCCTGATGTCGACCATCATCTCTGTCCTCATGCTTTCATGCCACGGCTAAAATTGCCGATGGGAGGGAACGCCTCATGGCCCGAAGGGTTCAAAAATCGGCATATTCGGTAAGCACAGCGGCCCGATCGGCCGCGAAAGCGTCGATTCATTAAAATTCGACGGGCACGATTGACGCTTATGCAAAACCTCCGTGCAAGGTTCATGCTGTACCGAGATGAATTCGGGCCGCCTCCAACGGGGAATGACAATGCTTCGCTCAACGCATCTGGCGAAAGTCAAATCCGAAGTCTATGAACGAAGCTGGGAACGATTCCACGTTCAGCGTCCAGCACGTCTCATTGCCGTGCGACCCTGCCTGACGGGCATTTCCGTGCGTAGCGCGGAGATCGTCGATATCTCCCGGGGAGGTGCCAGCTTCTTTGTCGGCACGACCGTGGGATTGCCGGCGCATTACTATCTCAACATCCTCGGTCTCGCCTATCGCATCGCCTGCGCCGAGGTCAGCCGGATCGACAATCGCATCTACGTCCGCTTCATCAATCTGCTGGAGCCGGAAACATTGAGACGCGTCGTTCGTGCCGATTTCATGATCGGCAACACCGAAGCGCTTGCCGCGCGTGGCAAGCGAATTGCGCGCGCCTAGCGCTACAGCAACGCGCGTCACATTTGACGCGCAAAGGTCGCTGTAGCACTTTAAATCTGCTGCATAATTTTATCCTTAAATCGATGCCGATTTAAGGAATTATGCAGTGGCCTTTTCCGCTCTTGCAACCGCCCGCCAAGCGCCTATTGTGCTGCGCCTTGCAACAGAATTCGGGAAAACCAGCCAGAATGTCCGCCTTTTCGCGCTTCACCCCGCTGATCAGCGCCCTTCCCTCCACCGTGCCCTTCGTCGGACCGGAAGCTCTCGAGCGTCAGCGCGGGCTGACCGTTCAGGCGCGCATCGGCGCCAATGAAAACGGCTTCGGCCCCGCTCCCTCCGTCATTGAGGCGATGCGTGAAAATGCCGGTGACATCTGGAAATACAACGATCCGGAAAATTTCGCGCTGAAGGAGGCGCTGGCCGCACATCTCGGCATCAAACAGGCGAACATCGCCGTCGGCGAAGGCATCGACAGCCTGCTCGGCCTGATCGCCCGCATGGTCATCGAACCGGGAACACCTGTCGTCACCTCGCTCGGCGGCTATCCAACCTTCAATTTCCATGTCGTCGGCTTCGGCGGACGACTGGTGACGGTACCTTATGTCAACGATCGCGAGGATCTGGATGGACTGCTGGACGCGGTCCGCCGAGAGAATGCGCCGCTCGTCTACTTCGCCAACCCCGATAATCCGATGGGAAGCTGGTGGGATGCCGACAGGATCGTCGCCTTTGCCCGCGCCCTGCCGGAAAGCTGCCTGCTCATCCTCGACGAGGCCTATAGCGAGACCGGGCCGGCCAGCTCTCTGCCCGATATCTCCACGCTGATCGATCTGCCGAACGTGCTGCGCACCCGCACCTTCTCCAAGGCCTACGGCCTTGCCGGCGCCCGGGTCGGCTATGCCATCGGCGTGCCGGAAACGGTGCTGGCCTTCGACAAGATCCGCAATCACTTCGGCATGAACCGGCTGGCGACAGCAGCCGCGCTTGCCGCGCTGAAGGACCAAGCCTATCTCGCCGAAGTCGTCGGCAAGATCCAGGCGGCCCGCGAGCAGATCGGCATGATCGCCCGTGACAATGGGCTTTTACCCCTCGCCTCCGCCACCAATTTCGTCGCCGTCGATTGCGGCCGCGACGGGACCTATGCCCGCGCGATCGTCGACGGGCTGATCCAGCACGGCGTCTTCATCCGCATGCCGGGCGTGGCGCCGCTCAACCGCTGCATCCGCATCAGCGTCGGGCCTAGCCAAGATCTCGACCTTCTGGCGGAAGCCCTGCCGAAGGTTCTGAAGGCGATCGGCTAAAGCTGGAGCAACAAAAAACCGCGCCGGCCTTGTTTCCGGCCGGTCGCGGTCTCCCTGTTGGTGGCAACGCGCCTCTCCGCTCGCTGCCGGTCGCCCCTCTTTTGAGGTTATTATTGTCGTATTCTTTGTGGCACGCTTCAGTGCATGGTCATCCATTCACGGGCGGCGCGGAGCGCTGCGGCGAGCTGCATCTTGGTCAGCGTGGCGGCGACATCGGCGCGAAGCTCGGCGGCGCGGTCGCTGCCCTTGATGGCGGCGATATTCAACCATTTATGGGCGGCAACCGGGTCTGCCTTACAGCCCCTGCCGGTTGCATAATTGACGCCCAGTTCACAAAGGGCATCGGCGCTGTTGCCACCCATCATGGCCATTTCAGACATCGGAATTTCGAAGCGTGCCATCGGTTTTATCCCTGTTTCAGTCTCGTTGCGTCTGCCCTGTTTTCCGTCCGGACCTTGCCATCTATCGCAGCTTGATGGTCCTTACGGTCGGCGGGTTTGCCCCGCTCGTTTGATGGCTTCACTATCGCAGACGGCTTTCAAAAAACGGCTAAAATGCATGCTTAATTCGATGCAAACAAAGTACAAATGCTTGGTAAATTTGGGATTTTGTTAAACATCGCTTCCCTTGCAAATTAAGGACTTTTGAGCGAGCTTTACGCATTGTTAAGATCTGGATTTAAACCCTTCCTTCACCATGAAAAGAGCCAGCGAAACAAGACTTGCCGTTTTCCGGTGTGACGAACGGGGCTGGAACCTGAGGAAATTGCGCTTGAAAAGCATATTTACCTTTACGTTCGCGTCAGATAATTTCACCGCGACCCCGGCTATGGGAACGGGAGACTTTCGGGGAGGAAAGATATGATCCGCACGACCATCATTGCCGTTGCACTGGTTTTCAGCGCAGACACCGCTTTTGCCGACGAGCAGATCGTCGGTAATTGGAAGACCGAGGCGGGTGATACCGCCGCCATCACATCCTGCGGCGGCGAATATTGTGTGACGCTGAAGAACGGCAAATATGCCGGCCGACAGATCGGCAAGATGCATGGCGCGGGCGGCACCTATACCGGCGAGATCACCGACCCGGCCGCCGACAAGACCTATGCGGGCTCCGGCTCGGTGAAAGGCAACGCTTTGAAGATGCAGGGCTGCGTCTTGAAGGTCTTCTGCAAATCGCAGACCTGGACGCGGCTTTAAAGACCCCTCGCCTCATCGAAACAGCTTAGCGAGGGCGGACAACGCGCCCTCGTGCAGTCGATAACTATATCTTCGAGGATACGCGCAACGTGATTGACCACATAACCATCGCAGTAAGCGATCTACAGAAGAGCAAACTCTTCTATGAGCGAGCGCTTGCCCCTTTGGGATATCACCTTTCCTTTGGAAAGGAGGGCGTGTTCTGGGCTTTCGACGTTGGCGCGGGCAGTCTGTTCGAGATTCAGCAAACGGATAGCAAGCCACCACTGACACATCTGCACGTCGCCTTCCGGGTCAAGAGCAAGGCGGAAGTCGAGGCATTTTATAACGCTGCTCTTAAGGCGGGAGCCGCGGACAATGGCGCACCTGGCCCGCGACCGGAATATACGCCAAATTATTACGCCTGCTTTGTTCTTGATCCGGATGGCTACAACATCGAAGCCATGCTTAACGAGCCTTCGACGAAGGCGTGATCAAAGCGCCTTCGCCGGACTGGCGTGGTCCATTTTCCCGGTCATCTTCCTGAACGCCGGATGAACCGGTATCTCAGCACCCGTTCAGGCTGACCATGGCAAAACAGTGTCCAGTATAGGGCACGGGTAGGGCCAAGGATATGAACACGATCATCATGGCATGGCGTTTCGCAGTTATCATGCTGTTTGCCGCCGTCTTTGCATTCACGTTTTCGATGGCGGTCGAACATACCGGCCGCAGCGGCGCGCAATCGCATTTCGGCGCGAGCTTCACTTGCCTGCAAACGGGAGCCCCCTATTGCACCACGGTGCAATAGTCGGGGACTTCTGGCCGATTTTCAGGAACTGAACTGCGCAACGGCATAAAAATAGCTGCGAAAATCCCAGACCATGCCTTGCAACGTCGTTTGCTTGTTAAAGATGCCACTATATAATAGCGCATGAGCAACCGAATCTCTCCCTTTTCGCCCCTCGAAATCTCGTCTCCCAGCCCGTTTCAGCCGCGGAGCTTTACCGATCCTGGCAAGGCAGTCGAGGCTCTGACCGAGCTTTACGACCGCAACACCGCCTTCCTGATCGATAATTTTACCAAGCTCGCCAATGGTGAGCCGATCACGGCGCGCTACCGCGCCTTCTACCCACAGGTCAGCATCGAGACGACCAGCTTCGGCCACGTCGATTCGCGCCTTTCCTATGGCCACGTTACGGCACCCGGCGTCTACACCACCACCATCACCCGCCCGCAGCTCTTCAAGCACTATCTGAAGGAACAGCTCGCGCTTTTGATGCGCAGCCATAATGTGCCGGTGGTGGTGTCTGAATCGACGACGCCGATCCCGCTGCATTTCGCCTTTGGCGAAGGCGCCTATGTGGAGGCATCCGCCGCCGGTTTCGCCGATATTCCGCTGCGCGACCTCTTCGATACGCCGGACCTGAACACCACGGATGATGAAATCGCCAACGGCGAATATATCCCGCCGCCGGGCGAGCCCTCGCCGCTCGCGCCGTTTACCGCGCAGCGCATCGACTATTCGCTCGCCCGCCTGTCCCACTATACGGCGACCAGCGCGAAGCATTTCCAGAACTTCGTGCTGTTCACGAACTATCAGTTCTACGTCGATGAATTCTGCAACTGGGCGCGCGACCTCATGGCCAAGGGCGGCGATGGCTATACCGCCTTCGTCGAGCCGGGCAACATCACCACGCCGGCCGGCTCCAGCCAGCCGGAAGGCGACACGACCCCGCCGCGGCTGCCGCAGATGCCGGCCTACCATTTGAAAAAGAAGGGCCATGCCGGCATTACCCTGATCAATATCGGCGTCGGCCCGTCCAACGCCAAGACGATCACCGACCACGTCGCGGTGCTGCGCCCGCATGCCTGGCTGATGCTCGGCCATTGCGCCGGCCTGCGCAACAGCCAGCGGCTTGGCGACTATGTACTGGCGCATGCCTATATGCGCGAGGATCACGTTCTCGACGACGACCTGCCGGTCTGGGTGCCCATCCCGGCGCTTGCCGAAGTGCAGGTGGCGCTGGAAGCAGCCGTTGCCGAAATCACCGGTTTCGAAGGCTTCGAGCTGAAGCGCATCATGCGTACCGGCACGGTCGGCACGATCGACAACCGCAACTGGGAGCTTCGCGATCAGGCGGGACCGGTCAAGCGCCTGTCGCAGGCCCGCGCCGTGGCGCTGGACATGGAGTCAGCGACCATCGCCGCCAACGGCTTCCGTTTCCGCGTTCCCTACGGCACGCTCCTCTGCGTCTCGGACAAGCCGCTGCACGGCGAGCTGAAACTGCCGGGCATGGCGACCGCCTTCTACCGCACCCAGGTGAACCAGCACCTGCAAATCGGCATCCGCGCCATCCAGAAGCTGGCCGAAATGCCGCCGGAAAAGCTGCATTCACGCAAGCTGCGCAGCTTCTTCGAGACGGCGTTTCAATAACGCGATAGGGCCTGCGCGTTACTGCCCTTCCGCAGATACCGCATACGTCTGAGCAGCGGCCGCAACTTGCGGCCGTTCGCTGTTTGGCTCGGCGGTCCAACTCAAGCATAGGATCACCACGGCAAGAACGGCAAATCCGATCATCGTGCGAAGTATGACTTCGCGGGGATTCAACATTTGCAGTATCTCTTCCTCCGACAGTGTCTTCCTGTGCCAGTGATAGATGAGCGCTGCTTCCAGGGTGTGCATGTCCGCCTCTCCTTTGGTGATGACGGATGTTGTCGACCGGCCTCGGCTGTTTTCGACAGCGCTGAATTTTTTTGTCATGCTGCCTGAAAGGATGTCGATTTGCGCGCGGCCCGCTCGTCTATGGCTGTCAGCAAATGGAAGAGGAGACGGCTGCGATGAAATATCTTTGCCAGGTCTGGTTCGACGGCACGAGGCTCGATGCCATGACGAAAGAGGAAAAGCACAGGCTCGATTCGGATTCGCTCGGTTACGACCGGGATCTGATGGCAAGCGGGCACATGATCCACGCCGAGGCGCTGCAATCGCCAAGCGCGGCGGTGACCGTGCGCGTCCGCAACGGCGAGACAGCCGTAACGGATGGCCCCTTCATCGAAACCAAGGAATATCTCGGCGGCTTCATCCTGATCGACGCCAAGGATCTGAATGACGCCATTCGCGTCGCGGCCGGCATTCCGCTGGCGAAGCTCGGTGCCATCGAGGTGCGGCCGATCTACTCCTTCGGCCTCGAACTCTGAGGAGACGACGATGAAATTTCTCTGCCAGGTCTGGTTCGACACCGCCGAGATCGCGACCATTACCGAAGAAGACGGACGGCGGTTGAAGCAGGAGTCCATCGACAACGACAACAGGCTGCGCGACAGCGGGCATCTCATCGTCGCCAATGCCCTGCGGGAGCCGGAGACCGCCAGGACGGTGCGGGTGCGCAAGGGCGAAGCCACGGTTACCGACGGTCCTTTCGCCGAGATCAAGGAACATCTCGGCGGGTTCGTGCTGATCGAGGCAAAGGACATCGACGAAGCGACCCGCATCGCCGCCACCTTCCCCGTCGCCCGTTACGGCATGATTGAGGTCCGTGCAGCCTTCGACATCCGGTTTCCGGATGAATAGTCGCCAAGGGAGAGAGTGATGCGATTTCTATGCCTAATCTACACATCCGTCGACGTCGACGGACGGCTGACGCAAAGCGAGATGAACCATCTGATCGGCGAGCATTTCGTCTATGACGAGGACCTGCGGCAGGACGGCACCCTGATTGTTTCAGATGCGCTGGAACTCCGAAACAAATCGATCGTCATCCGACCACATGGCGACACGTTTTCGGTGACGGATGGGCCATTCGTGGAGACGAAGGAACATCTGGCCGGTTTCTACCTCATAGAGGCGCCCGATCTGGAGAGCGCAACCGATATCGCCAAACACATTCCCTCGGCGCGTTACGGCGCCATCGAGATTCGTCCGGTGCGTATCCTGACCCTTCGGGGAGACCTTGCGGAGGAACGCTGACGCCGTGTCCCTGAACGCAATTATCGACGATATCTACCGCAGCCAGTCGCGCCGCGCGCTGGCGACGCTGATCCGCCTGCTTGGCGATTTCGACCGGGCAGAAGAGGCGCTTCACGATGCCTTCGCGGCCGCAGCGAAGCAATGGACGGAGGAGACGATACCGGCCAACCCCTATGCCTGGCTGGTCTCCGCCGGTCGCTTCCGGGCGATAGACCACATCCGGCGGCGTACACGCTTCGACGCCTCGAGGGCCGATATTGCCGACAGCTTCTATCCGGAGGGCGAGATGATGGAGATCGCCGAGCGCCAGGAGATCGAAGACGATATGCTGCGGCTGGTCTTCACCTGCTGCCATCCACTCATCCCTGCCGAGGCGCAGATGGCCATGGCGCTGCGCGAGGTCTGCGGCCTAACGACGGAAGAGATCGCCCATGCCTTCCTTGTTCCGGCGCCGACCGTCGCCCAGCGCATCGTCCGTGCCAAGAACCGCATCCGCACCGCCCATATTCCCTATGAAGTCCCGGCAAAAGCAGAACTGCCGGAACGGCTGGCGCAGGTGCTGCATGTCATCTATCTCGTCTTCAACGAGGGCTATTCCGCCTCCTCAGGCGCAACGATCGTCCGCGCCGACCTTGCCGCCGAGGCCATCCGTCTCGGCCGCCTGCTGCTGACGCTCCTGCCCGATCCGGAGGTGGCAGGCCTGCTGGCGATGATGCTGCTGCAGGATTCGCGGCGGTCGGCACGGGCAAGCCCCTCCGGCGATCTCATTCTGCTTGCCGATCAGGACCGTGCGCTCTGGGACGGCGCGAAAATCCGCGAAGGACTGGCCTTTGCGACCGAGGCAATGGCCGGCGAAAGCGTCGGCAGCTATGCGCTGCAGGCGGCAATTGCCGCCGAGCACGCGCGCGCGGCAACGCCGGACCAGACCGACTGGCGAGGGATCGTGGCGCTTTACGATCTGTTGCTGGTGGCTCATCCGTCGCCGGTGGTCGAGCTCAACCGGGCTGTCGCCGTTTCGATCTGCGATGGACCGGCCGCTGGGCTGCGGATCGTCGATGGTCTGCTTGGCGAGGATCGATTGGCGAGATATCACCTCGCCCACGCGGCAAGAGCCGATTTCCTGCGCCAGCTCAACCGCGACGACGATGCGCGACAAGCTTACGAAACCGCACTTTCGCTTTGCCACCAGGCGCCCGAGCAAACATTCCTGCGCAAACGATTGGCCGAACTTGCCGGCAAGACCAGGCGGTAGGCTCGATCAGGCACGCTTCCGGGAGGCGAGCAGGCCGAGTGCTGTCCCCGTCAGAGCAGAGACGACGATCAGGAGATGGGCGTTGATGCTGGCCTGCGCGAGATTATCGATCGCCGCCTTTGCGCCCGAGGCGCCGAACGCCATCGCACCGGCGGTAATACCGGCCGGATAGGTGCCGACGCCGCCGGGCGCATGCACCGGCAGCACGGACGAAAGCTCGCCGCCGAGCGCGCCGCCGAAGCTGGCCGAGAGCGGCGTGACATTCATCAGGCCAAGCGCCCAGGCGAGCACCGCGACCTTCACCAACCAGTTGACCACCGTCGTCAGCCAGGCGCGGGCAAAGGCGCCGGCGTCGGCGGGCAAGCCGCGCTCCAGCTCATGCACCAATCCCTGCGCCTTCTTTGGCAATACCTTCGCGGCAAAACGGATCAGCGGCCGGCGCAGAGCAAAGCCGATAACCGGCAGGAGCAGGAAGGCAATCCAGACTATCCAGGCAAGTGCGGGATAGGGCGAGGCAAGAGCAAGGCCGATACCGGCTGCGGCCAGCAGCGCATGCAGGTCGAACAGCCGCATGACAAACAGCGCTGAAGTACTACGGGCGAGAGGAATGCCGAATTCCGAGCGCATCAGCACAGGGAAACTGGTCTCGCCCGCGCGGAAGGGCATCATTATGTTGAGGAGATTATGGACCTGCGTCACGCGGAAGAGTGCGGCGAAATGGCCGCCGGTCTCCTTCGGAAAATAATCGTAGATGCGCCAGGTGCGCAGAAAATAGGTGCCGGTCAAAAGCGCCAGTGCCAGCAGGATGGGCAAGGCGCCGACCTTGCCCCATTGCGCCAGGATCGAACTCCAGCCCCAGAACCATTCGATGAAGGCGGCATAGGCGAGCACGACGGCAAGCGTCAGTAGCGTCATGCGGTTGCGAATAAACCAGCTCTGTCGGCTGGCAACCATCGGAGTCTTCATGTAGTAGAGCACCCAACGCGAGCGGAGGCAGACGCCGGACATGTCGCTCGCTCCGTCCGGCAGGTTCTGCCGGTCTTTTAGGAGAAAGAAGAGTTGCAGACAACGGCAGAGTCGATCCTCTCCCTGGCCGATACCGCGAGCGCCCTTGAGCTTTCGCTGGTCGTGCCCGTCTTTAATGAGGAAGAAAGCGTCGGACCGCTGATCGAGCGCATCTGTTCCGCGATGGTGGATTTCACCAAGCCCTGGGAACTGATCCTGATCGACGACGGCAGCACCGACGCCACGCTCGCCAATGCCCGCCGCTCGCTCGGGCGTGAGGGGCTGACGCTGCGCATCGTCGAGCTTCAGCGCAATTTCGGCCAGACCGCCGCCATGCAGGCCGGCATCGACGCCGCCACCGGCCGGCTGATCGCCACCATGGACGGCGACCTGCAGAACGACCCGAAGGATATCCCCTCGATGGTCGACGAACTGGAGCGCCGGCAGCTCGACCTGCTCGTCGGCTGGCGCAAGAACCGTCAGGACGGGCTTCTCCTGCGCAAGATCCCCTCCTGGTGCGCCAATTACCTCATCGGCCGCATCACCGGCGTCAAGCTGCACGACTATGGCTGCAGCCTGAAAATCTACCGCTCCACGATCATCAAGCAGGTTAAGCTGATGGGCGAAATGCATCGCTTCATCCCCGCCTGGGTCGCCGGCGTCGTACCGAGCTCCCGCATCGGCGAAGTCCCGGTCACACATCACGCGCGCCAGCACGGCACGTCGAAATACGGGATCTCGCGAACCTTCCGGGTCATTCTCGACCTGCTGTCAGTGATGTTCTTCATGCGCTACAAGGCACGGCCGGGCCACTTCTTCGGCTCTCTCGGCCTTGGCCTCGGAGCGCTCGCCGCAATCGTGCTGTTCTGGCTCTTCATCGACAAGTTCATCTTCGGCGACGATATCGGCAACAGGCCGCTGCTGTTGGTCGGCATCGTGCTGCTGCTGTCGTCCGTGCAGATGATCACGACGGGGATTCTCTCGGAAATGATCGCGCGCATCTATTATCGCGACGATCTGTCGCCGAATTATATCGTCCGCAAGATATTCGATCGGAACGATTTGGATGCATAGACTTCTGGTCCGCCGGCCAGATGTTATCCTCCTCTTGCTTGCCGGTTACTTCCTTCTCGAGTTCGTCGTGCGGCTCGCCATGCCGCATGGCATGCGCTACGACGAGTCGCAGCAGGCATTGTTCTCGCAATGGCTGACGCTCGGCTACGATTCGCAGCCGCCGCTTTATAATTGGGTGCAGGCGCTGGTCGTCTCCATCTTCGGCCTGTCGTTGACGACAATCTCCATCGTCAAGAATGTCGTCCTGTTCCTGGTCTATTTCAGCTATTACAAGCTGGCCAAGGAAGTGCTGTCGGACAGGGTGTTCGCGGCGATCGCCACCCTGTCGCTGCTGACGATGCCGCAGCTCTTCTGGGAGGCGCAGCGCGACCTGACGCATACGGTGACGCAGCTCCTGGCCATCAATCTCTTCCTCTATGGCGCGATCCGCACGCTGAAGGCCCCGAGTACAGGCTCCTACGTGCTCACCGGCGTAGCGCTCGGCATCGGCATGCTGTCGAAATATAATTTCGCTTTGCTTGCCGCTGCCGCCACCGTCGCGGTCCTGATGCATCCGCAGGGCCGTGCGCGCATCCTCGACAAACGTTTCCTGCTGACCCTGCTGATCTCGGCTCTGATCTTCCTGCCGCACGGGCTCTGGCTGGTCCACAATCTCGACATCGCCTCCGGACGCACCTTGGGGATTATGGGGCAGAATGCACCCAAAAGCGCCTTTACCAAGCTGCTGAAGGGACCGCTGGAATTCGTGAAGCTGGTCGTCGTCATCGTGGCGCCGACGCTCCTCGTCTATTGGCTCGTCTTCGGGAAAAGCTTCTTAGGGAGCTTGCGGCAGTCGAACGAATGGACGCGTTTTTTTGAAGTCCTGTTCGCCGTAATCGCCGTACTGGTGCTGATCCTTATCGTTGCCATCGGCATGACGGCACTGCGGGACCGTTGGCTGATGCCCTTTCTGTTCCTGCTGCCGATCTATGCCTGCCTGAAGATGGAAGTGGCTGGCGTCAGGGCGGCGGATTTCGGCAAACGCTTCTTCTTTGTCCCTTTGGCCATGATGTTGTTCGTCCCGGTGCTGCTTTTGATTTGCGCCAGATTTCCGCTGCTTTTCGGCTCCTATGAACATTACAACAGCCCCTACCCCACCTTCGTACGCCAGGTCGTCCAGGCGGAAGGCAAGAAGCCGGGGCTGATGCTGACGGACAACTGGTTGCCGGCCGGCAATCTGCATTTGCAGCTACCCGATGTGCCGACCATGTCGCTCTTCTTCGGAAATCTGACGGCAGACTACGTGTGGACCGCAGACCGGCCGATCCTCGTCGTCTGGCAGCCGAGAAGTGACGGCACGGGAATGCCGGCGCCGTTGACGACCTGGCTGCATGACACGCTCGGTCCGCAATATGCCGCACCGGAGGTCAAGCTCGCGGATGTTCAGTATATGAGCGGCAAACCCGGTGATATGATGTCCTTCGCCTATGCCTGGGTCTACCCGAAATAACCGCCGACCATCCGATCCGCGGGGACTGCTGCTCGATTTCAACGCCGGAACCGCTGATGAACCCGACCGATACGCCTGAGAACACGCTGCCTGACTCCACCGATCTTCCGCCATGGCAGGTCAAAAGCTCCACCCATCTGCTGCATGACCGTTGGCTGAAAGTCCGGGCCGACACCTGCGTCACTGCGGAGGGTGTGGAGATTGCGCCCTATTACGTGCTGGAATATCCAGACTGGGTGGAAGTGGTAGCACTTGATGCCGAGGACAACATCTATCTGGTCCAGCAATATCGCCACGGTCTGGGTGTCGTTGCGTTGGAGCTGCCGGGCGGTGCGGTCGACGCGAGTGATGCAAGCCCGGTCGAGGCTGCGGCACGAGAGCTGAGGGAAGAGACCGGGCTCTCTGCTCCTGAATGGGAATATGTGGGCAGCCTTGCCGCCAACCCGGCCACCCACACCAACCTTTGCCATATCGTACTTGCCCGCAATGTCGAGCTCACCGAGAAGCCCTCGGACGATCCGACCGAGCGGATCCGCCTCATTCGCATGCCGATCCGGCAGGCTATCGGGCTGGCGCTCGAGGGCAAGATGATCCAGGTCATTCATGTCGCGGCACTGACGCTTGCCCTGCACAAGGCCGGCAAGTGGGACGCGCCGTCCCCGGCGAACAAGAGCTGACTAGCCTTTCGCCTCAGACCAGACGGCATCCAGCGCCAGCCAGGTGATGCGGACCATCTCGTCTACCTGATCGTGGCTGATGATCAGCGGCGGCGAAGCCAGCATGCGGTCTGCGGTGGCACGCAGGACGAGACCATTGGTCAAGGCGTGGTTGCGGACGGCCGAGCCGATGGCATCCGGCTTTTCGAAGCGGCGGCGGGTGGATTTGTCGGCGGCGAGCTGTAACGCGCCCATCAACCCGATGCTCACCGCTTCGCCGACCATCTCATGGTCCGCGAGGCTGCCCCACACCTTGGCGAAATAAGGGCCGATGTCGTCGCGAACGCGCTCGATCAGCCGTTCATCCTCGATGATCCTGAGATTTTCCAATGCGGCGGCTGCGCAGACCGGGTGGCCGGAATAGGTGAAACCGTGGTTGAACTCGCCGACCTCGTTGATCAGCACATCGGCGATGCGATCGCTAACCAGCACGCCGCCGATCGGCAGATAGCCCGATGACAGACCTTTGGCGATCGGCGCCAGATCGGGCTCTACGCCGAAATGCTGATAGCCGAACCAGGAGCCGAGCCTTCCAAAACCGCAGATCACCTCGTCGCAGACGAGGAGAATGTTCCGTGCCTTGCAGATGCGGGCGATCTCCGGCCAATAGGTCGCGGGCGGGATGATGACGCCCCCTGCCCCTTGCACCGGCTCGGCGATGAAGGCGGCGACATTGTCCTCGCCCAATTCATCGATCTTCTCTTCGAGCTCGCGGGCGACCTTGAGGCCAAACTCCTCCGGCGAGAGACCACCGCCTTCGCCGTACCAATAGGGCTGCCCGATATGGACGACGCCGGGGATCGGCAGATCGCCCTGTTCGTGCATGTATTTCATGCCGCCCATGCTGGCGCCGGCGACGGTCGAGCCGTGATAACCGTTCCTGCGGGCAATGACGGTCTTCTTCGCCGGCTGGCCGATAGCGCTCCAATAGACGCGCGCCATGCGGAACCAGGTGTCGTTGGCCTCCGAGCCGGAATTGGTGAAGAAGACATGGTTGAAATGCGGGCCGGCATGGGCGCAGACTTTCTGCGACAGCAAGGTCGCAGGCGTCGTCGTCGTGCCGAAGAAGGTGTTGTAATAGGGCAGCTCGTTCATCTGCCGGATGGCGGCATCGGCAATTTCCGTTCGCCCGTAGCCGATATTGACGCACCAGAGCCCGGCAAAGCCATCGAGATATTTATTGCCGTTGCTGTCGAAGATGTAGACACCCTGGCCGCGCTGGATGATCCGGGCGCCGTCGGCGTTCAACTTCTTCATGTCCGCGAAGGGATGGAGATGATGAGCGGCGTCGATGGCGGCGAGATTGGAGCGGCTGGAAGTGTCGGACATCGTTTGCAGAATCCCTATCGGATTGAAAGGCTGGCTTCGATCGTTTACGACCATGACGTGAGCATCGGGGAATGACAAGGGCATGGCGGCTGACAACGCGACCAAGGGTACGGCACGCATCGAAGTGCTGATCGCCGACATGAACGGCCGCCTTCGTGGCAAGCAGATCCCCATCGAAGCCGAAAAGAAGGTTTGGAGCGGCGCAGTCCGCTTGCCGACCTCGACGCAATCGCTGGACATCTGGGGCTATGACAATGACGAGATCACCGGCCTGTCGATGACGATCGGCGACCCTGATGGTATCTGCATCGCCGATCCACGCACGCTGGCCGACATGCCCTGGGCGCCGCCGGGATCGAAGCAGGTACTCGCCACCATGCATGAGCTTGACGGCCGCCCGAGCTTCCAGGACCCGCGCGCGATCCTTGGCTCGGTCCTTGAGCGCTACAAGGCGCTCGGACTGACGCCCGTGGTTGCGACCGAGCTGGAATTCTATCTGCTCGCCGGTGACTGGCGCGAGCGCGGTACCCCCTCGCCGCCGCCGGCGCTGATGTATCGCGGCGAGCCGAACGGCTACCAGCTCTACGACATGGATGCCGTCGATCTGCTCGGCGACTATCTCGAGACTTTGCACACCTATGCCAAGGCGCAAGGCCTGCCGGCAGATGCGACGACGGCGGAGTTCGGTCCCGGCCAATTCGAGGTCAATCTGCTGCATCGCCCGGATGCGCTCGCCGCCGCCGACGACTGCATCCTCCTGAAAAGGGTGGCCGAACAAGCGGCGCGCAAACACGGCCTGAAATCGACCTGCATGGCGAAGCCCTATACCGACCATGCCGGTTCCGGCCTGCATGTGCATGCCAGCATCATCGACAGTAAAGGCCGCAATATTCTCGACGCGGCAGGCGGCGAGCCGGTGAAACTGAAATCGATCTCTGCCGGCCTGCTGCAGACGCTGCTGGATGCGCAGCTGGTCTTTGCGCCCTACGCCAATTCCTATCGGCGTTTCCAGCCAGGCTCCTTTGCGCCGGTGGATCTCACCTGGGGCTACGGCCATCGCGGCACCGCCATACGCATCCCCGAGAAGGATGGGCCGGCTGCGCGCATCGAACACCGCGTCGCCGGCGCCGATGCCAATCCATATCTGATGCTGGCGGCGATCCTGGGCGGCATGCTGCTTGGACTGGAGAAGGATCTCGATCCCGGCGAGGAGACGACGCCGAGCCATGTGCCGGCCGACGCGCCACGGCTGACGCATGATTTCTTGACCGCCGTCGAGCGCTTTCGCGCCTCCCCTTTCATCGCCGATATTTTCGGAGAGCGCTATCAGGAGCTCTATGGCGACACCAAGCACAAGGAAGCGATCAGCCACCTGCGCACCGTGTCCGATTTCGATTATCGGACCTATCTGCCGCGTCTCTGAAGAACTTCAGACGGCCGCACTACGGATCGCCTGTTCTTCAGCCGCGCGCGCGGCCGTGCCCTGCCTAATCATCACCTTCAGCTCACCGGCATGCAGCTTGAGCGTGACATCGCGCTCCAGCGGCAGCAGTTCGCCGTCCATGACGCAATTGGCGAGGCTGCGCAGCTTCGGGAAATGCAGGTGCACTTCGCGCGTATGCATGACCATGACATCGGCGTTTTCGCGGAACCGGCCGCGCAGCATATCGACGGCAAGCCGTGCCACGCCCAGCGGCCGCAGGGGCCTTGCCGTGTAGAAGCCGAGCTCACCACTGCGAAGATCGTCGGCATAAAGCAGCGCGTTGGCGCCAAAGGGATTGTTGGAGACCGAAATCGCCGAGACATGCCGGTGCTCGCGAATACCCTCCGCCTCGAAATCAACGGCAAACTCCGGTGGATTGAACACGACACCGAAGGCGGCGCGGGTGCTGGCCGACATTTTGCCGATGCGCGAGCGGTAGGTGTAGCCGTTGCGATAGCGCACCATCCGCGCATGCAGGCCGGCCGAAAACTGATGGATGAAGGGCCGGCCGTTGGCGCTGCCGATATCGACCTGCTCGACCTCGCCGGTCGCCAGCACGTCCAGCACCTGCCAGATATCGAGCGGCAGCTTCAGCGACCGCGCGAAGAGGTTCATGGTTCCAGCCGGAATGACGCCGAGCGCGACGCCGTTCTTCCAGGCGACCGCGGCGGCAGCCGAAATCGTGCCGTCACCGCCGCCGGCGACAATGCCATCGATATCGTCGCGCCGCACCGCGCGCTCCATTGCGGCCACCACCTCGCGGCCCGAGACCACCAGGCCCTCGAACTCGTGGCCTGCGTCCCGGAAAACCTGTTCCGCCTTCTTCTCATAGGCGGCCATATCAGTGGTCTTGAACGTGCCGCCATCGCGGTTGAAAAAGCCGATCAGTTTCATAAATGCTCTCGGTTTTCTCACCAATTGGATCCCAGGAAGGAGCTGATCCCCACGCCTGCTTCTTCACAGATGGTTCCAACCAGAGCGATTTCAAGCAATCAGTGCCGCTTGTGACCAACACGGCCGGCGGCAGATGGGCAAGGCTGCGCGAACACGTATGCACGAGGCGATATGCTGCACTGCAAAAAATGCACGCGACAGAGGTGCAGCCCTGACTAATATAATCGATTAAGGCATGTTCGTGCCTTCCCGATCTTTTCAGTTTCTATGTTGTGCTCGATCCCTGCATGCCGGGTTTCGCTGCCTGCCTCGCGGCACTTGCACATAATTGCCGCCTTGGAGTTTTCGTGAGCGATATCACTGCCGACGTCATCGATTCCCAATCCGTCCTCGAGGCACCGTCGCGCGCCGCGATCGCGCTCGTCACTCTGGCTCTCGCGGTCGGCAGCTTCGGCATCGGTACCGGTGAATTCGTTATCATGGGCCTGTTGCCGAATGTCGCCGACGCATTCGGGGTAACGACCCCACAGGCGGGCCATGTCATCAGCGCCTATGCGCTCGGTGTCGTCGTTGGCGCGCCGATCATCGCCATTCTCGCCGCCAAGATGGCGCGGCGCACGCTGCTTTTGCTGATGATGGCGATTTTTGCCGCCGGCAACATTTCCAGCGCGTTTGCTCCGACCTTCGAAAGTTTTGCGGCCCTGCGCTTCATCACTGGCCTGCCGCATGGCGCCTATTTCGGTGTCGCTGCGCTTGTGGCCGCCTCGATGGTGCCGGTTCATCGCCGCGTCCGCGCCGTCGGCCAAGTCATGCTCGGCCTCACCATCGCCACCCTGATCGGCACGCCGATCGCCACCTTCCTCGGCCAGATCCTGAACTGGCGCGCGGCCTTCATGCTGGTCGGCGGCATCGGCCTTGCGACCATGCTGCTGATCGCCCTATTCCTGCCCAAGGACCGGGTTGAGGAAGGCGCCAGCATTACTCGTGAACTCGGCGCACTCAAGCGCATCCAGGTCTGGCTGACGCTCGGCATCGCAGCCGTTGGCTTCGGCGGCATGTTCTCGGTCTTCAGCTATGTCGCAACGACAACAACGCAGGTTGCCGGCATGGGAACCGCCATGGTGCCGGTCGTGCTGGCGCTCTTCGGCATCGGCATGAATGTCGGCAACGTCGTCGGCTCGCGTCTCGGCGATCTGTCGATCAAGGGCACGATCGGCGGGATGATGGTCTTCAACGTCATCGTCATGACGCTGTTTTCGCTGACCGCCGCCAATCCGGTCATGCTCTGTCTCTGTGTCTTCCTGATCGGCTGCGGCTTTGCTGCCTGCCCCGCCGTGCAGACTCGGCTGATGGATGTCGCCGCCGATGCACAGACGCTTGCAGCCGCCTCCAATCATTCCGCCTTCAATATTGCCAATGCGCTCGGCGCCTGGCTCGGCGGCATGGTGATCGCCTGGGGCTTCACTGCCGCCGCGACCGGTTATGTCGGCGCAGTGCTCTCTGTCCTCGGCCTTGTTGTCTTCGGGATATCAGTTGCCCTGGAGCGCAACAGCCGGAACGCATGAGGCCGGCGAAAGCCGCACCTGCTGCATGCCGGTGTGGCAGAGGACATTTTCCTCACCCCAGACGGCCATCGCCTTGATGATCGGCTCAAGGCTGGTGCCAAGCGGCGTCAGCGCATAGTCGACGCGTGGCGGCACGACCGGGAAAACGGTGCGCGAGACCAGGCCGGACACTTCCAGTTCCCGTAGCTGCTTCGTCAGCATGCGCTGCGTCACCGACGGCAGCTTGCGGCGGATTTCATTGAAGCGCAGCGTCCCCTCCATCAGATGGAACAGAATCACGCCTTTCCACTTGCCATCGAGCAGGCTCAGCGTCGCCTCGACCGGGCAACCGGGGAAATTCTGAACGAGTTTGGCGCGGGGCAGCGACATCGACAGTATCCTTTTGGGTACTACGTATATAATTTGTGCATTCTTGCATCTTCCGATCATAAGACGCATCTGGATCCTGTGCAACAAAGACAGGAGTTTGCCATGCGTGCCATCGCCTACAAGATCCCGCAGCCCATTTCCGCCGAGACGTCGCTTCTCGACATCGACCTCCCGACACCCGAAGCCAAGGGCCGCGATCTCCTGGTCGAAATCAAGGCTGTGTCCGTCAATCCCGTCGATGTCAAAGTTCGCGCCAGCGCCGCCCCTGCCGAGGGCGAATACAAGGTACTCGGCTGGGACGCCGCAGGCATCGTCAAGGCAGTCGGTCCCGACGTCACCATGTTCAAGCCCGGCGACGAAGTCTTCTACGCCGGCGCCATCAATCGTGGCGGCTCGAACGTCGAGTTTCATCTGGTCGACGAACGCATTGTCGGCGCCAAGCCGAAGAGCCTTGATTTCGCAGCTGCTGCTGCCTTGCCACTGACCTCGATCACCGCTTACGAGACCTTATTCGACCGCCTCAAGGTTCAGGACCCGGTTCCGGGTGCTGCCAATACCATTCTCATCATCGGCGGTGCGGGCGGCGTCGGCTCGATCGCCATTCAGATCGCCCGGGCGCTCACCGGCCTCACCGTGATTGCCACCGCCTCGCGGCCAGAAACCCAGACCTGGGTGAAGGAACTCGGTGCCCACCATGTGATCGATCACTCCAAGCCGTTGGCCCCGCAGATCGAAGCTCTTGGCATCGGCGCCCCCGCCTTCGTCTTCTCGACCACCAACACCAGCGATCATATTGCCGCGATCCTGGAGATCATCGCGCCGCAGGGCCGCTTGGGGCTGATCGACGATCCGAAGGTGCTCGATATCGTCCCCTTCAAGCGCAAGGCGATCTCGATCCATTGGGAGATGATGTTCACCCGCCCGCTCTTCAATACGGCCGACATGATCGAGCAGCACAGGCTGCTGACCAAGGTCGCCGATCTGGTCGACACCGGCAAGATCCGCACGACGCTGACCGAAACGCTGGGCACGATCAACGCTGCCAATTTGAAGAAGGCACATGCGCTGGTCGAGACCGGCAAGATGAAGGGCAAGGTCGTCCTGGCCGGTTTCTGAGGCTCATTCCTTCGCTCAAACGGCCGGGTGCAGAACGCCCGGCCAAGCCATTTTTGATCCTTCTGAAATAGTGATTGCTGCAATGCAAAAGTCGTTGGCCGTGCAATCGAATTTTTTCTGCGACATTATGGCATTAACCGTCTCTGCCACTTGACTTTTCGCCACTTCGGAGCGACTTCTGCCCCATGTGGGGAACGGCGTTTTCCATACCGATTAACCGGAGCCATCTTACGATGCCTAGCGACAGTAGTAGTCGATTGCCTTTGCCGTCAGTGGCCTTCGTGCAGTAACCGACTCCTGTCGGCTCGCCACGATCCGCCGCGACGGCAGATCGACTGGAAAGGCGAGCTATAATGAACATCAACAGCTTTCCTGTGCGGGCCGGCAATGCCGCTCGTGCATTCATCAATAACAACCGCGCCGTCACCATCGCGGAACGTGTCGAATCGCTGAATGCGATCGACGCGAAGGAAGCCGCACGCATCCTCGCCAAAATGCCGGAGGAACGCGCCGTGCGTATCCTCGACCGGCCGGAACTGCGCAACGCCTCTGCCATTCTCGAGGTCATGAGCAATGCCGACGCCGCACGGCTGCTGCATGGCATGTCCAACGACCGCGTGGCCGACGTCCTGCTGGAACTGGACGGTGACGCGCGCACCCGGCTGTTTGCCACCCTCGATGAGCCGGTTCGCGTTGCGATCCAGGGCCTGATGGGCTACCCGCCGCGCACGGCAGGCGGCATCATGACGACAGAGTTCGTCAGCGTATCCGCCAGCTGGACCGTCGCCCAGACGCTCGACCATGTTCGCCAGGTCGAACGCTCCCGCGAAACCGTCTATGCGATCTATGTGCTGGACGACGAAACGCAAGCGCTGCTGCATGTCGTGACGCTGCGCCGCCTCATCACCGGCGAGCCCGACGCCTGCATCCTGACGGTCGCGCAGAAGGGCACGCCCGTCACTGCGCCCGCGCTGATGAAGCAGGAGGATGTCGCTCGCCTGATCCGCCGCCATGACCTGCTCGCGCTGCCGGTTGTCGACGAAAACTGTCGCATGCTCGGCATCGTCACGGTCGATGACGTCATCGACACGATGATTGCCGACACGACGGAGGCAGCTCAGAGGTTCGGCGGTATGGAAGCCCTCGGCCAGCCCTATATGAAGATCGGCTTTGCCGGCATGATCCGTAAGCGCGCCGGCTGGCTCGCCGCCCTCTTCCTCGGCGAAATGCTGACGGCAAGCGCCATGCAGCATTTCGAAGGCGAATTGGAAAAGGCCGTCGTGCTGACGCTGTTCATCCCGCTGATCATGAGCTCTGGCGGCAATTCCGGCTCGCAGGCGACCTCGCTGATCATCCGGGCACTGGCGCTCGGCGAACTCAAGCTTTCGGACTGGTGGCGTGTCGCCCTGCGCGAGCTGCCGACCGGCATGGTGCTCGGCTCCATCCTCGGTCTTGTTGGCTTCGCCCGCGTCGTGCTTTGGCAGACCATCGGCCTGTTCGACTACGGCCCGCACTGGCAGTTGGTCGGCCTGACCGTCTTCGCCGCACTGATCGGTATCGTCACCTTCGGCTCGCTTGCCGGCTCGATGCTTCCGTTCCTGCTGCAGAGACTGCGGCTCGATCCGGCCAGCGCATCGGCTCCGGCCGTTGCAACGCTGGTCGATGTGACCGGCTTGGTGATCTACTTCTCGGTCGCGCTGCTGATCCTCAGTGGCACGATGCTCTGAGGGCAATCGAAATCCTGATATCGAAGGGGCCGGCGACGGCCCCTTTTTCGTTTCAGAGCGGCTGAGGCAGCTTCAGGGCGCCATTGGTCTTGAGAGTACGGATGGCGAAATTCGAGCGCAGGTCGGAGACACCGGGCAGCACGAGAAGCTTTTCCGACATCACCTTTTCATAGGCCGCCAAATCCTCCACCACGACCTCGGCCAGAAAGTCGGCCGTTCCTGAAATCAAATGGCAGGAAACGATCTCGGGAATCGCAAGCAATGCCGCCTGCTGCGCCTCGGAATTTTCCTTCGAATGATGCCCGACCTTGAGCTCGACGAAAACCGTCAGGCCGAGACCTGCCGCCTTGCGGTCGATATCGGCGCGGTAGCCGCGCAGCAAACCGGATTTTTCCAGATTGCGGATGCGCCTCAGACAGGGCGACGGAGAGAGGTTCACTTTCTCGGCGATCTCGACATTGGTGGCGCGCGCATCCTCCTGAAGACAGTTGAGGATGGCAATATCGAATTTATCCAGTTTTGGCATTTTTGCGAAATCCAACTGCTTAAATTGGCATATTATGGTTCATAGCATGTTCCATGAGCTATAACTAGCAAGGACATGCCTCGGCCTCCGGCGCTATCTTTTTTTCAACCGGATGATGATCCGGACGGTTAGAAAGGATATGTCGATGACCGCTTTGACCTTCTCCTCCCGCAAGACGATGCCCGCCGCGATCGGCTATGCCGGCGCCATCATCACCGTGCTGATCTGGGCCAACTGGATCCTGGCCACCCGCCACACCGCTGAAACACAGATGAGCACGATCGACCTCGGCCTGATCCGCTACGGCATTCCAGCGCTGGTGCTCTCCCCTGTCTGGCTGCGCACCGGCCTGCTGCCGAAAGGCGTGCCGCTGAAACTCCTGGCGCTAATGGTCTGCGGCTCTGGCGCGCTGTTCTTCCAATTGACCACCTTCGCCATCCACTTCACACCCGCCGCCTCGGCCGGCATCCTGCTCGGCGGCTCGATGCCGCTGGCGGCCGCGCTGATCGGTGTGCTGCTGTTTCGTGAGCGTCCGGATATCACCCGCTGGCTCGGCCTTGGCGGCATCGTCGCCGGGGTCGTCATTCTTCTGGTGCGCAGCCTTTCCGGCGCCGAGGTATCCTGGATCAGCTTCACCCTGCTGCCGCTCGGCGCGCTGCTCTGGGCCGGTTACACCCACGCCTTCCGCCGCTCCGGCCTGAACGCCGTCCAGTCGAGCGCCATCATCGCCGTCTGGTCGTTCCTCATCCACGTCGGACTGGCTTTCATCTTCGGCAGTTCGCTCGCCTCCATCCCGCTACCCGAAATCGGTTTGCAGATCGTGAGCCAGGGCCTACTTTCCGGCCTCGCCGCCACCCTCGCCTACGGCCTTGCCGTCCAGGCTCTGGGCGGTACGCAAGCCGCCGCCTTCACTGCCATCACCCCGGTACTTGCCACCTTCGGCGGCGGGCTGCTGCTGGGCGAGCCACTCGGCATGGCCGAAATCTCGGCGGCGGTGGTTACGGGATTGGGTGTCGCGCTGTCGACGGGGCTGTTGTCACGGAAATGAGCACATCAGCAGTAGTATAGGGAAAGATTGAAGGCTGCCATTGGCAGCCTTCGACATTAAGTACCTTGGAATTGCCGCACTATCTTAACTCAGAACCACAGCGCCATCGCAACCCGGCGAGCCGGGTCGGCGCCATGCTCGACCTCCCTTTCCAGGATCCGCGATAGCTCCGCAGACCTCTCGCCATCATCCAATATGCGGAAGCCAAGCGAGGCATAGAATGGCGCGTTGAAGGGGACATGACGGTCCGTCGTCAGCGTGACACCCGATGCGCCGCGCGCCCGCGCTGTCTCGACGGCAGCCTGCATCAAGCGACGCCCGACGCCCTTTTTCTGCCAATGCCGGATAACATCGATTTCGGCAATATGGACAGCATCTGCCATCGCGATCCCTGCGAGGAAGCCGAACGGCTGGTCCAGCGCATCGGCTGCGACGAACAACAGATCCGCCTCCAGGGATTGCCGGAGCACATCGATCGGCAGGGACGTCGGTTCGCAGGCAACCGCGCCGGCATCGTGCAGTGCCCAAAACGCGTCCACCTCGATGGCGGCCAGCAGGTGCAGTTCGGCCGGGCGAGCCAAGCGTATCGTGTAGATATCCCGCCCGGTCTCCTCCATCCCGATCACATATTCGGATAGACCGGCCCCTCGCCGCCTTGCGGCGGGACCCAGTTGATGTTCTGGTTGGGATCCTTGATGTCGCAGGTCTTGCAGTGGACGCAGTTCTGGGCGTTGATGACGTAGGTCTCCTCGCCGTCCTTCTCCACCCATTCATAGACGCCGGCCGGACAGTAGCGGGTCGAGGGGCCGGCAAAGATATCGTGTTCCGAATTCCTCTGCAGCGCCATATCCTTGACCTTGAGATGAACCGGCTGGTCTTCCTCATGATTGGTGTTCGACAGGAACACCGAGGAGAGACGATCGAAGGTGAGGACGCCGTCCGGCTTCGGATAGTCGATCTTCTTGTGCTTGGCCGCCGGCTCCAGCGACTGGGCGTCGGTCTTGCCGTGCTTCAGCGTGCCGAAGAAAGAGAAGCCGAGGAGCTGGTTCGTCCACATGTCGAGGCCGCCGAGTGCCACGCCGACCGCCGTGCCGAACTTCGACCACAGCGGCTTGACGTTGCGCACGCGCTTCAGATCCTTGCCGATGTCGCTTGCGCGCCATTCGTTCTCGATCTCGATGACTTCGTCATTGGCGCGGCCGGCGGCGATTGCGTCTGCAATCTTGTCGGCAGCCAGCATGCCCGAGAGCACCGCATTGTGGCTGCCCTTGATGCGCGGCACGTTGACGAAGCCGGCCGAACAGCCGATCAGCGCCCCGCCGGGGAATGACAGCTTCGGCACCGACTGATATCCGCCCTCGGTGATGGCGCGGGCGCCATAGGAAATGCGCTTGCCGCCTTCAAACGTGCCGCGAATGGCCGGATGCGTCTTGAAGCGCTGGAATTCCTCGAAGGGATAGAGATAGGGGTTCTTGTAGTTGAGGTGCACGACGAAGCCGACGGCAACCAGATTGTCTTCCAAATGATAGAGGAAGGACCCGCCGCCGGTCTTCATGCCGAGCGGCCAGCCGAAGGAGTGCTGCACGAGACCCTGCTTGTGGTTCTCGGACTTGACCTGCCAGAGCTCCTTGATGCCGATGCCGAACTTCTGCGGCTCGCGGTCTCTGGACAGATCGAACTTGGCAATCAGCTGCTTGGCGAGCGAGCCGCGCACACCTTCGCCGATCAGCACATATTTGCCGAGCAGCTCCATACCGCGGGTATAGTTCGGGCCGGGCTCGCCATTCTTCTCGATGCCCATATCGCCGGTGGCGACACCGATGACGGCGCCGTCGTCATTATAGAGCACTTCAGTCGCGGCAAAGCCGGGATAGATATCGACGCCCAGCGCCTCCGCCTTTTCGGCGAGCCAGCGACAGACATTGCCGAGTGAGACGATATAATTGCCGTGATTGTTCATCAGCGGCGGCATGGCGAAATTCGGCAAGCGGATGGAACCGGCGGGACCCAGAAGCATGAAGTGATCGGCCGTCACCTCGGTCTTGAAGGGATGCCCCTCCTCCTCGCGCCAGCCAGGCAGCAGCCGATCGATACCAACAGGATCGACGACGGCGCCCGACAGGATATGCGCGCCGACCTCGGCGCCCTTCTCGAGCACGACGACCGTCAGGTCCGGATTGACCTGCTTCAGCCGGATCGCCGCCGACAGGCCCGCAGGTCCCGCCCCGACAATCACGACGTCGAATTCCATGCTCTCGCGTTCAGGCAGCTCGCTGGCGTCAGTCATTCACTCTCTCCGATTGGCCAGGCTCCAATTGAACCGGATGCGCGGCCTTGTCCCCTTTGGGCGTCTTCCCCATTTCGATTATCTCTTGTCAAAACGGGAGAGGATTGTCGAGCCGGGAAGCGACAGGCAATCCTCCAATTCACCCAACACGGCAATCACGTTAAATTACGCTTACGTTAACGTCAATATTTTAACCCGTATTTCGCTGTCGTTTGTTGGCATTCAACTTTCAAAAGCAGTTTGCGACGCTCTATAAATTCCGCCTGAAAGACTCAAACACTGTGAAGGATGAACAGGATGGATCTCGGCATCAAGGGTAAGCGGGCGC
Source organism: Rhizobium sp. AP16 (assembly GCF_000281735.1). NCBI lineage: Bacteria > Pseudomonadati > Pseudomonadota > Alphaproteobacteria > Hyphomicrobiales > Rhizobiaceae > Rhizobium > Rhizobium sp. AP16. Next base: position 106,045 of record NZ_AJVM01000023.1, read on the forward strand.
TGGTTCTCGCCTCGTCCAAGGGATTGGGTCACGGCATCGCAGTGGCGTTGGCGCGTGAAGGAGTCAATGTCCTGCTTTGCGGCCGCAGCGGCGAACGGCTGGAAGCTAATTGTAAGGCCATCAATGCCGAAGGCAAAGGCCGGGCCGACTGGATCTGGGCTGATCTCAACGACGAGAACTTCGTAGACGTCGTCAGCAAGGCGGTTACCGACAAGCTCGGCGGCCTCGACATTCTCGTCAATAATAGCGGCGGGCCGACGCCGGGGACGACGGAGGATATAACCGCCGAGCGGCTGGAGACTTATTTCCTGTCCATGGTGGCGCGGATCATCACGCTCACCAATACGCTGTTGCCAGGCATGAAGACGCAAGGATGGGGGCGTATCCTCACCGTTGCCTCCTCCGGCGTCATCGAGCCGCTCTCCAATCTGGCTCTGTCCAACACGCTGCGCCCCGCGCTTGCCGGATGGAGCAAGACGTTGGCGACAGAAGTGGCGGCGCATGGGATCACCGTCAACATGCTGCTGCCGGGCAGCATCGCCACCGACCGGCTGGCCGACCTCGATAATGCCGCGGCCAAACGCAGCGGCAAAAGCCTGGAGGACATCAGTGCCGAGCGGCAACAGCGCATCCCCGCCGGCCGCTACGGCCGCGTCGAGGAATTCGCCGCCACCGCAGCCTTCCTCTGCAGCGAACCCGCAAGCTATGTGACCGGTTCGATGATCCGCTGCGACGGCGGCGCGGCGCGGTCGCTCTAAATAACAACTTTCACGCGCTAGAAGAGGCGGACTGAAACCACCAAAGGCAACACAATTGCGTGAGTAACAGCGAGTCTCGTCATGGCGGCGGGACTCGCCACTTCAAGATAAACCCAGCAAAAATCGGCTTCGCCTCAGTTTTATTACATGGCGGCAATCAAAAAATAGTCATTTCGATCATTTGCTGCGCTGCGAGAAGCGTCGTGCCGGCAAAGCTTTCCAAGCTTTAATTTTTCACCACCGCGAACTGTGGTAAATTGCGGCGGAATGGCGTTCATGAATTCGCGTTATAGGGACAGAATAACCGAACGTTAGCGGTAACGGCGATGTGAGGAGTTGCAGCGAAACCCATCTTTGTTTGCGCCGCAACAAATCCACTTCGAAGTCATCGCATTTCCCGCAACTCGCCTCGACCGGTTCTTAAATATGAAGAAATTCTGGCTCTCTCTCGGCCTTCTCGTTATTGCCGCCTTTGCAATATGGAATTACCGCGACCGTATTCCCTTTATGTCCGCTTTCGTCGACAAGGCATCCGCCAAAACCGAGGACAGCGCCAAGACGGCGGATGCCGGCGGCCATGGCAAACGCCAGGCCGCCGCCCAGGTCGTCAAGACCGTGGCGGTCACGAAAACGACGTTGGCCAACGATGTTACCGCCACCGGCTGGGCCGATGCGCAGGATACGACGACGATCGCCGCGCAGGAATCTGGCATCATAGTCTCGATCGAAGCCCAGGACGGCGCCATGGTCAAAGCCGGCGATCTGATCGCCAAACTTGATCCGCGCACGGCCCAGGCCTCGGTCGACAAGGATCAGGCGACGCTGGCCAAGGATCAGGCAACCCTGACCCAAGCCGAATCCGCCCTCACCCGCGCCAAGAGCCTGTTGAACGGCGCCGGCACGCAGCAGACATTGGACCAGGCCGTCGCGGCGCGCGATACCGCAGTGGCGACGGTCAACGGCGACAAGGCGCAGCTCGCTTCCGATCAGGTCCTGCTCGAGAACACCCAGATCCGCGCGCCCTACAACGGCCGCCTTGGCGACGTCGCTCTCAGCGTCGGCGCCTATGTGAGCCCCGGCACGGCGATCGTATCGATCGCGCAGTACGATCCGATCTACGTCAAGTTCCATCTGCAGGAGAGCCATCTTCGCGAACTGGAAGAAGCGATGAAGACGGGCTCCGTGCCGGTCAGCACCGTTCCCCGGTCGGAGCAAGGCAAGTCGCGCCAAGGCGCGATGAGCTTTTATGACAACCAGGTCGACGCCGCGTCCGGCACCATCCTCGCCAAGGCGAAGTTCGACAATGCCAATGGCGCAATCTGGCCCGGCCAGTCAGTCAATATCGTCGTGCATTTCAACGACAGCCAACCAGTCATCGTCGCGCCCACGGTCGCAGTCAGCCCCGGTGCCGAGGGCTTCTACGCCTTCGTCGTCAAGGACAATAAGGTTCATATGACTCCGGTCACCGTCGCCCGCCAGAACGGAGGCTTCACCGCCGTCGCCACGGGTCTTTCAGAAGGCGACCATGTGGTGGTCGAAGGCCAGGTGCAGCTCAACGACGGTCAGAGCGTTGTCGAACAGTTCAACGACGGCAAATCTCAGAATGTCGCCTCGGCCGACGGCGAGTCGGGTCAGAAAACCGAAACGATCACGGTTGGAGCACAGCAATGATACCCAATTTCTGTATCCAACGGCCGGTTGCGACGACACTTCTGGCCCTGGGTGTAGTCATGGCCGGCTTGGCCGGCTATCAGCTCGTGCCCGTGGCGGCCCTGCCCCAGGTCGACTTTCCCACCGTCAACGTTACCGCTCAGCTGACCGGCGCCTCCCCGCAAACGATGGCGACCTCGGTTTCGACGCCGCTGATCAAACAGTTCGAAACTATCCCCGGCATCAGTGAAATCTCGTCGACGAACTCGCTCGGCAATACGAGCATCGTTCTGCAGTTCGACCTCAGCCGCGATATCGATGCGGCCGCCGCCGACGTCCAGGCGGCAATCTCGAATGCGACGCGCCAGTTGCCCGACAATCTGACCGTGCCGCCGAGCTATCGCAAGACCAATCCGGCCGATGCGCCGATCCTGCTCTTGGCCGTACAAAGCGATACGATGCCGCGCAGCAAGCTCGATGAAATCGCCGAAGACATCATCTCGCCGTCGCTGTCGACCATTTCCGGTGTCGCCCAGGTGACCGTCTATGGCGCGCAGACCTATGCCGTGCGTGTCGAAGTCGATCCGAGCAAGCTGCAGGACCGCGGCATCGGTATCGATACCGTCAACACCGCGCTTGCCAACGCCAACAGCCAGGTTCCAATCGGCACTCTGCAGAACAAATCGCAGAGCATGACGGTCAACGCCAACACGCAGCTGCTCAACGCCCAGCAGTTCCGCACGCTGGTCATCGCCAACCCCAATGGGGCGCCGATCCATCTGAGCGATGTCGCCGACGTCCAGGACAGTGTGGAAAATACCAATACGGGCTCCTGGTATGACGGCAAGCGGGCGATCATTCTCGCCGTCCAGCGTCAGCCGGACGCCAACACCGTCGACGTGGTCGATGCGATCAATGCCAAGCTGCCGCAGCTGCACGCGGAAATCCCGGCTTCGGTGAAGACGAGCATCATGAACGATTCGGCACAGCCGATCCGCGATGCCATCGCCGACGTCAAATTCACACTGATGCTGACGATCAGCCTTGTGGTCCTGGTCATCTATCTCTTTACCGGCAAGCTGATGGCAACGATCATTCCGGGTCTTGCCGTGCCGCTATCGCTGATCGCGACATTCGGCATGATGTATGTGCTCGGATACAGCGTCGATAACATCTCACTGCTAGGATTGACGCTCGCGGTGGGCCTTGTGGTCGACGACGCCATCGTCATGCTTGAAAACATATTGCGGCACGTCGAAGAAGGCATGCCGGTGCTGCAGGCGGCGATCAAGGGCTCGGCGGAAGTCAGCTACACCATCATCTCGATGTCGATCTCGCTGATCGCGGTCTTCATTCCGATCCTGCTGATGGGCGGCGTGGTCGGTCGCATCTTCAACGAATTCGGCATGGTGGTCGCCATCGCCATCGTGTCATCGGCGATCGTCTCCCTGACCGTCACGCCGATGCTCAGCTCCCGGCTTTCCAACGACCACCGCCCGCCACCGCTGCCGGTGCGCCTCTTCAATATCGGCTTCGACTGGGTCCAGCGCGGCTACGACAGGGGTGTCGCCTGGTGTCTGCGCAACCGTGGCATCGTTCTTCTCTGCTTTGCCGGCTCGATCGGTCTCTCCGTGTACCTGTTCATGGTGCTGCCGGCGAGCTTCTTCCCGCAGGAAGATATCGGCCGCCTGCAGATATCCACCCAGGCCCGTCAGGACATTTCCTATACGGCCATGCGCGATCTGCAGAATCAGGCGGCAGCGGCCATCAAGCAGAACCCCGCCGTTGCGCATGTCATGTCGATCGTCGGCGGCAATGCGCGCCAGCCGTTGAACAACGGCACGATGTTCGTCGAGCTGAAGCCGAAGGATCAGCGTGAGCCCCTGGATACGACGTTGCGTGAACTGCGCGCCAGCATCGGCAAGATCGCCGGTATCAAGGCCTTCATCACGCCACAGCAGAGCCTTCGTTTTGGCGGCCGCCAGACGGCCAGCCAGTATCAGCTCGTCGTCCAGGCGCTGAGTGCCGACCAGACCAACCTCTGGGCCAACAAGATCGAAGACAGCATGCGGCGCGATCCGCGCTTTACCGACGTGACGTCGGACGAGCAGAATAATGCGCTTCAAGCCAATATCGTCGTCGATACCGAAAAGGCGGCGGCCTACGGCATCAATAACAACCAGTTGCGCACCACGCTGGAAGAGGCTTTCAGCAGCTACGAAGCCGCTCAGATCCAATCCACCGGCGATAGCTACGACGTCATCGTCGAGTTCGACACCAGCAAGCCCTGGGATGACCAGAAGCTTCAGGAGATCCAGATCGCTTCGGCAAGCGGCGCTCTCGTTCCGCTGTCGAACTTCGCGCATGTCGAACGCACGACAGGTCCGGTCACCATCAACCAGACCGGACAGCTCGTTTCGACCACCGTGTCCTTCAACCTGCCGGCCGGCGAAGCACTCGGCGACGCCACCGCTCAGATCGAACAGATCAAGAAGGATCTCAATGTGCCGGCGGACGTCTTCACGTCCTACGGCGGCACCGCCCAGATCTTCCAGCAGTCGCAGGGCAGCACGCCTTACCTGATCCTTGCCGCCGTGCTGACGATCTATGTGGTGCTCGGCGTTCTCTATGAAAGCTTCATCCACCCGCTGACCATCCTTTCCGGTCTGCCGGCCGCCGCCCTCGGCGCGCTGCTCGCCCTGAAGCTCTTCGGCTTCGACCTGTCGATCATCGCGCTCATCGGCCTCTTGATGCTGATCGGTATCGTCAAGAAGAACGCGATCATGATGATCGACGTGGCGCTGGAAACGCTTCGATCGACCAGCGGCATATCGCCCGCGGAAGCGATCCATGAAGCCTGCGTGCGCCGTTTCCGTCCGATCATGATGACGACCTTCTGCGCCCTGCTCGGCGCGCTGCCGATCGCCGTCGGCGGCGGCGCCAGCTCGGAGCTTCGCCAGCCGCTCGGTATCGCCGTCGTCGGTGGTCTCGTCGTCTCGCAGATCCTGACGCTGTTCATCACGCCGGTCATCTTCCTCGAGATGAACCGCCTGAACGACTTCGTCGGCCGCCTCGGCAAGCGCAAGGAGAAACCGCCGCACGAAGAGGAAACGCCGACCGCCATCGCGGCCGAGTGATAGATAACGGGCGCCGAGAGGGCGCCCGTTTCGCTTTGGCGCGGTCTCGAACTCAAGGACGGCGCGGCGAAAAGCGCAAGGCCGTTTCCGGATCGGATCCCACCCAAATAAATCCTCCTTCCAGTCTTGCGCTTGCTATCCAGCCATGCCATGACGCGCCCTCTTTCAGACAGGGGCGCGTCGCGCGTTCCATGAGGGGCATCGGTCCCATTCCATAAAATTTCGACAGAAGGGAGTGCGGGCATGGCTCGGGCGCTTGGTCTTGACTTCGGCACAACGAATACGGTTCTGGCTCTGGCCGACGGTCCAGCGACGCAATCGGTCGCCTTCACCAGTGCGGCCGGCACGGCGGACAGCATGCGTACCGCACTGTCTTTCATGAAGGATCCGGGATTGGGTGCCGCGGCCCTGAAGGTCGAGGCGGGGCATGCCGCCATCCGGCAGTTCATCGACAATCCCGGCGACTGTCGCTTTCTGCAATCGATCAAGACCTTTGCCGCCAGCGCGCTCTTCCAGGGCACGCTGATCTATGCCAAGCGCCATACGTTCGAAGATCTGATGGAGATCTTCGTGCGCCGCCTGCGCGCCTATGCCGGCGATGGCTGGCCGGCGGAGGTCGGCCGCATCGTTGCGGGCCGGCCGGTGCATTTCGCCGGCGCCAATCCTGATCCGGAGCTTGCCACCGCACGCTACAACGAGGCGCTATCGCGCTTCGGCTTTCCCGAGATCCATTATGTCTACGAGCCGGTGGCAGCCGCCTTTTACTTCGCCCAGCATCTGAAGACGGATGCGACCGTGCTGGTCGCCGATTTCGGCGGCGGCACGACGGACTATTCGCTGATCCGCTTCGAGAGCCATGCCGGCCGGCTGACGGCGACCCCCATCGGCCATTCCGGCGTCGGCATCGCCGGCGACCATTTCGACTTCCGGATGATCGACAACATCGTCTCGCCGGAGATCGGCAAGGGCAGCTACTTCAAGAGCTTCGACAAGCTGCTGGAAGTGCCCACCTCCTACTACGCCAATTTCGGCCGCTGGAACCAGCTTTCGATCTTCAAGACCTCGCGCGAATATGCCGACCTGAAGAAGCTGGTGCGCAGCAGCATGGAGCCGGACAAGCTGGAAACCTTCATCGATCTCGTCGAGCATGACGAGGGCTATCCGCTCTATCAAGCGGTGTCGGCGACGAAGATGGCGTTGTCGGCCGAAGAGGAGGCAGAATTCAATTTCCCGCCGCTCGGCAAGGCTGGCCACAAGACGGTGCGCCGCGCCGATTTCGAGCGCTGGATCGGCGACGATCTCACCCGCATCGAGGGCGCGCTGGATGACGTGCTGACCAGGACCAACACGTCTCCCGACACCATCGACAAGGTGTTCCTCACCGGCGGCACCTCCTTCGTGCCGGCGGTGCGCCGCATCTTCACGGAGCGCTTCGGTCAAGAGCGGATCGAGACCGGCGGCGAATTGCTTTCGATCGCCCACGGTCTCGCCCTGATCGGCGAGCGCGACGACATCAGCCAGTGGACGGCGTGAGAAGGAAGGGAACTCAGCACTTCCCCTGCCCTGCCTGGTTGGTTACAGTTCACCCATGATCTCCGCCAACGACCTCTCGCCAGCCGAACTCGCCGCCCTTCTGCATTTTCATGCGGATGCCGGCGTGGAGTGGCTGCTGGAAGAGGAGGCCGTCGACCGCTTCGCCGAGTTCGAGGCGATGAAAGCCGCTCGGCAGGGTGCGCGGGCGGCACAGCCGCGTGTCGAGACACCGCAACCCGCAGCACGGCCGGCACAGCAACCGGAGCGCCGTCAGGCTGCGCCAAAGGCGGCCGCCCCTGCAGCGAAGCCCCGCAGCGCGCCTGCCATTCCCGACGAACAAGCCGTCGAGCAGGCCCGCTTCGCGGCCGAAAGCGCGCGGTCTCTCAGCGAACTCAAGACGGCGCTCGAGGCTTTCAACAGCTGCAATCTGAAAAACAGCGCCCGCTCGACCATCTTCGCCAGCGGCGCTCCCGAAGGCCGGATCATGGTGATCGGCCCGATGCCGAGCGCCGATGACGACCGCGAGGGTGCGCCCTTTGCCGGGCGGACGGGACTGTTGCTCGACAAGATGCTCGCCGCCATCGGCCTCAAGCGCAACGATATCCTGCTCACCAATGTCATTCCCTGGCGGCCGCCGGGCAATCGCGCGCCGTCGGCGCCGGAAATCGAGATCTGCCGTCCCTTCATCGAGCGGCAGATCACCCTTGCCGAGCCGCAAGCCCTGCTGCTGCTCGGCAATTTCACGGCGCGCCACTTCTTTGGAAGCAACGAAACGATCCATGGCCTGCGCGGACAATGGCGGGACGTGACGATATCCGGCCGGGCGATACCGGCGATCGCCAGCCTCCATCCCCAGGAATTGCTCACTGCCCCAATCAACAAGCGATTGGCCTGGAACGACCTGTTAGCCTTCAGAACGCGCATCGACGCCGAAGCCAGAGGCTAATTTTTTAGCAGCATTAACGGAATATGAAAGCTGTCATGCATATCTTGCATAGCAGCACTCCAATTGCGTGCATTGCGAAATCAATGTTGCACTGCAATATATGGTGCGTGTCTTGGGAGGAATTTTGAAAGGAACCAAGGCCGTGACTGCACGTTTTCGACCTATCCATTGCGGGTTTGATACCCTGCGCCGCGCCATCTTGCCTGCGCGCGCCACTAGCGGCCATCGCAGCGTCGGCATTGCCGCTAATGAGCAGATGACTGCTCGCGGCACCGGGATTTCCGCGCGTGTTGCCCGCCCAACCGCCATATTCGCCGATTTTCGTCAGTGCTGAAGAGGGATCATATCATGTCTGCAGGATTTCGTTCCCTCTTTACCTTCCTCGATACCGTTGGGCATATCGGCTCAGCGGTGCGCGCGGCGGAAGAGTTCGAGCGCTCCCGCGGCCTGCATAAGGTCGCAAAGCGCGAAATGAGCCCCGCATATGCAGCGGCGGCCGGCATTCCCCTATAAGTTTGAAAAGGGCGGGATCGATGATCCCGCCCTTTTTCGTTTCGGATTTTCATCATCAATTTTCATGAAGTACGCGCCGGGCTTAGCCCGGCGTTTTTTCTTTGGATCATTCCTTCGGCGTGGCGTCCGCCACAACGGCTTTTTCC
>NZ_AJVM01000024.1:0-34262 GCF_000281735.1 Rhizobium sp. AP16
GCGGCTCGCCCGCCGGTCGGGGATCGCCCTGCGGCTTGGCGAAGATCGGCAGGAACATGAGAACCAGCGAAAACCAGAACCCTGTTCTAATGAGAAACCACATTGCCTTGCCCATCCTGTGCTTCGTTCGGTCTTGCCACCGATTCGAATCCGTTGATCCGACGTTGCTCAGACCCTATTCGGCAGAGGACAACATCGCTTTTCAAAACTTGGATGCATTTTTGGCAAATTTGATTCAAATTTTAGCTTTCGGAATTTGAAGCCTATTTAGCTCGAATTGTAGCGATTGCTGTTAAGTATGTCTCTGCCGATCTGCTTGATCTCCAGGGGATTACGGGCGTCGGCGGCGTTCAAAAAGTTAACGCGGAACGGAAATCTAAATAAAATCCGTTGCTTACCCGCTGTTAACCACAAAACCCAAAGGTCCCGCCATGTGCGCCAAAACGGGACTTTCGGGCTTTTTCGGCCGATCCGCGCGCCTGTCCTTTATTCTTTCCTTAAGTCGCCAGAGCCTATTGTGGGCCTGGATAAATGACCGTTTGTGCGGGTTTTGGTGTGCGCGTATTGAGTAACATGGCTGGCAGGGCTGGAGCCCTCGTGGACCGGACGGGCGAAAGCTGGCTGTCGCGGACAAGCGGGAATGGCGAGGTCCGTGGACAGGAACTGGCGATCCTGCGCCGGCTTGCGCTCGCCTCTTCCGTGGCGCTTGTCGCCGTTCCGGCGGGACTTTCCTTCATCACCAGCCCGGCCGTCGCGCTGCCCGTCGGCGTTGCCACGGTCTGCGCCGCATTCCTGTTTTCCGCTGTCGGCAGCATCGCTCTGTCGCGTCAGCGGCCCGCCTCGGACGCCGTCGAGGCCGTCGTTGTCGAGCATCGCGACCTGATGCTTGAAGCCGCCAGCGGTCTTGTGCTCCTGTTCGATCCGCAGGGCAGCGTCACCACTGTCGGCGGGCGCGATCGCGCGGAATTCCTGAGCTGGATGCGCGACCCCTCCGGTCGCGGTTTCATCGAGCAGGTGCATATCTCCGATCGCATCCTCTTCCTGCAGGCCGTCGATACGCTGCGCCAGGGCCGCGATGCCCTCGGCGTCGATGTGCGCCTGGAGCGCTCGGCGGTTATCGAGGGCAACGACCAGTTCATTCATATCCGCATGGAGATGAGCGCGCGGCGCGACGGCGAAGGCCGACTGACCTCGATCGTCAGCCAGTCACGCGATATCTCCTACGACCAGCAGCTGCGTGACGAAGCTAACCGCAAGACCGCGGAAGCGGAATCGGCAAATGACGCCAAGTCGCGCTTCCTCGCCGCCGTCAGCCACGAACTGCGCACACCGCTCAATGCCATTCTCGGCTTCTCGGATATCCTGAGCGGCGAATATTTCGGCAAGCTCGAGAACAATCGCCAGCGCGAATATGTCGGCTTGATCCGCCAGTCAGGCGCGCATCTGCTCTCCGTGGTCAACACCATGCTCGACATGAGCAAGATCGAGGCCGGACGCTACGAGCTTGTGCCTGAGCCGTTCCCCATCGAAGCCTCCATCGGCGCTTGCGAAGCCATGCTGGCCCTGCAGGCCAAGGAGAAGGGGCTGACGCTGACGAGCCGCGTGCAGCGCGGCCTCGGTGATATCGTCGCCGACCAGCGTGCCATCCAGCAGGTTCTCATCAACCTCGTCGGCAATGCCATCAAGTTCACCGATGCCGGCGGCGCCGTCACCATCGATGCGGCCATGGCCGACGGGATGCTGAAGCTCTCGGTCTGCGACACCGGCATCGGCATCGCCGCCGATCGGCTCGCCTCGCTTGGTCAGCCTTTCGTGCAGATCCAGAATGATTATACTCGCCGTTACGCCGGCACCGGTCTTGGCCTGTCGCTGGTCAAGGGGCTGGTCGGGCTGCATGGCGGCAGCTTTGCCATCGCCAGCGCGCCGGGCGAAGGTACGGTGATTACGATCCTGATCCCGCTCGACGGCTCCGGAGTGGTGGTGCAACAGCCTGTGGATGCCAACCGCACGGTCGATTTTCCGCCACGTCTGAAACATAATCTGGAGATGAATGGAAAGCGAAAAGAGGAAGAGATGAATGGCCCCGCAAAAGCGAAAATCGCCTAAGGGAAGGGGCAAGGGCAGGCGCAAGCAGCCTGGCCTTGCTTCCCGAGGGGCGGTTGCCGTTGGCAGCCTTGGCCTGCGCGGTGCCGGCGCGCTGGGTGGCCTTGGCGTGCGCGGCGCTGGTGCATTGGCTGGGTTGCTGGGCGGCGCTGTCGGCCGGCATCCGGCGGCGGCCGGTGGCATTGCGCTCTTCTTCGCGGTTTTCGGTTTCGTCACCGCCAACGCTCTCTGGTATCAGGTGGGCATACACCCGTCGCCGCTCTTGCGCACCCGTGAGCCCGGTGCACCCTATCAGATCCCCGGTCGCAAGGCCTTCCTGCTCGGCCAGCAAGCCGATACTGGCAATGTCACGACATTTCGTATCGAGCGCCAGGACTCCGAGGCGTCGAACGATGCCGCTTCCAATCAGCCGACTGTCACGTCGACGGCCTCCGTTCAAACTGCCAGCCCGGCCACCCGCATGGCCAGCAAACCGACGGTCGCCGCCGTTCCGGCTGAGCGGCCGATCAATGTTTCCGCCAATGCCTCGGCTATCGATCCTGTCGCTGCGGCTATCCAGAGCGCCGAGAAGGGCCTCGGCAAAAGCCCGGCTACGCCCAAGAGTGCTCCCAGTGACGCGGTCAATACCGTCAACATGGTGATGCAGATCCAGAAGGGCCTGAGCAACATCGCCTATAGCAATGTCAGTGTCGACGGCGTTGCCGGCGAGCAGACCAAGGCTGCCATCCGCCGCTTCCAGAAACATTACCGGCTGCCGGAAACCGGCGAGCCCGACATGGCGGTCCTGAAGAAACTGCAGGATATCGGCGCGCTTTAATCCTCGCCATCAATTGCCTCGTCTTCCGCTGGCGGCTATAGCTCAGCCATGAGATTGCGCAGCGACATCTTCGTTTCCGCCCTGACCCGTCGCCTTTTTTCCCGTGGCGACTTTGCTGCCGTCGAGCACAAGGGCTCGGAGGAGGCCGGGGCGATCTTCATCCGCCAGCGTTTTCGCGATGGGCTGGAAACGCTCTATGCGCCGGCGCCGCAAAGCTTCTTCGATGAAGAGGAAAGCGGGACGCGCCTATTTGAAATCCGCATGGATCGCAAGGAGCCTGACGAGATCAGGCAGATGCTCGACCGCGAACTGAAATTCGATCCCGATCTCTGGATCATCGAGCTGGAGACGGACGATATCGCCGATATCGTGCCGCTCACCGACCAGCGCATCAATCCGCTCGACTGAGAGTGGGATCTGGAGCAATTCCAGGAAAAGTGTGCTGCGGTTTTCCGTCCGGAATTGCGTAACAACAAAGAGCTAGAGCGTTTCTGCGCTTCCGTGAAGCGTTGAAACGTTCTAGCGCCGGCTGACGACGCGCAGTTCGCGGATCGGGCTTTCCCTGTTGCCGAACAGCGGCGCGCCCGATTGCGGGGCAGTCTTCTGTTCCGGCGGCAGATAGGTGTAGCTGTCGGCGCGGCGCCAGGCTTCGACGCGAGCGTGGCTTTCCTCCGCATCGATGCTGTCCAGCACCAGCCAGGCGCGGCTGACGCTACCGTGACGTTCGGAAAGGTGTGGATAAAAGCGTTCGAGCGCATAGACGGCGTCGGCAAAGCCCATGCCGAGACTGACCAGCGTCACCGCCAATTGCTGGCCGGATGTATCGATCATGATGCGCTCGGCAAGCCAGTGGCTGGAGGTGAGCGCGTCAGCGAGCGTGGCGGCAAAATGCTGCGCATCCCGTTCCCGGGCGAAGCGCACCATCAAGGCTTCCTGCGTATCGGACAGATTGCGAAGACCCAGACGGTCATTGTCGTCGCGGCCAAGATGGCGCGCGACGTGCTTTATCGTCTGCCGCAGGGCTTCCTCGCGGGCGAGGCGTTCAGCCTCAGGGTCGGGTACGCTTGCCTCCGAGCGTGGCGCTGGTGCCGGTCCGGCCGCCGGGATCTCCGATGCGGTCATGCCGCGCTCCGGCTCCGCCTGGTGCAGGCCTACCAGAGCGTCGATGACTTTGGGCGACAGCGACGGCCTGCGGACAATGGCTTTCGCATGCGCGGCGCCCTGTGTGCGGGCAATGGTGATCAATGTGTCGTCGTCGATCGCCTGCGAACTTGTCAGAAACGGTGCGGCGATGGCGATCGGCTGACAGCCGATGAAGAGGGCGACGGCGGCCGGCACGGTCGGGCATTGCGAGAGTGCGGCGACGGCCTGGCGTTTCGCCTCGTCGGTCGATGCCTGGAAGAGGGGGCTGAAGAGCTCGGCAAACTGGCGAAGCTCCGATTTGGACGGGTGGTTCATGCCTTCGAAACTGGTAACCGTCGCCATCAGGACCACGTCCTTCTTGCGAACTGTCGCAGGCTCTTCCAGATCTCGAAACCGGTCACGCACGCCAACACCCATACTGATACGCGAAACAAAAAGAACGGGAACCCGATCATCAAACGCATGCGACGCGACATCTTTTCGCCGCCGAGCCGGAGCGTGCGTGGCTTTCGCGCGCGCAATCGGCGGTGGCTGTCGAAACGGTCGTATACACGGTCGTCCTGATCTGGCTTTCTTGGAGAGTAAGGCTGGCAGGGTTAATGGTTGGTGAAAACTTTATTAAAATCCAAATAAAAACTGCGCGTTAAGCTTGCGCAGGGTTTTCCGCGACATTCGCGTCGGATCGCTTGTGTTTGATGGTTCTCGGCCCACATCGAGATCGTTTTGGCGCGATGCCTGGATTGTCGTGCTCAACTTATGAGGGCTTTGACGGCTTGTGCTGTCCAACGGCGTGAAGATGGAGTTGGACGCTTGGATTTCGACGCTTCCGGCTCAGAGCCCTTTATGCTCGCGCAACGCCACCAGCAGCTTCTCGGAGGTGTCGCAACCGGATTGAAACAGGCTGATCGCCGCCGTTGCCGCGAACTGGGCTTCAGTGCTTTTGATGTCGATCCGCTTCTCCAGGCACCACTTATCGAGTGCGCCCCGCAGGACGTTAACGTCCTCGGGAGAGAAGAAGGAATTGGCCGCGACTGACATTGCCCACCCTCTGTTTCACCCGCCACAATACGTTAATTTGCCGTTACCGCAAATAATATTTGCGTGACACTTTTTTGCAACGCATCTTGTCTCTGCTTCATTCGCGGATAGAAGGCTATACTCATCTAAGAGCATGATTTTGCGATGTTTTATGGATGAGATGATCCCCGAATTTTTTACATCGCATATGAAACCAAATCCGACCTTTCCGCGTTTATTGCTCAGGAGGCCGCGGAAGCCCGTGGTAAGGTGCGACGATGATTAGCATTTTGTTAACCACAGTATGTCTGAATTCGGGTGAAAACAGCGATTTGCAGAATTTGGTCGCATGATAGTTCGCATGGAAGCCACAGTTGGTCGTCCATGTCACGGTGTTCAGAGAATATCGTGAGAAGGCGTGAATGCCCTTTGTCGGAGCCGCAGGAGGCCGCGAAGACTAAAGGGCACGCTGGTCCGCTTTGATGGCGGACAGGGTGAAATCAGTCGCAAATTCATCCGTCTCGGGTTGTTAATGGAGACGAGAATGGCAAAGATCATATCCCTTTCGGACCGACGATCGCGGTTGCCGCGACGTGCCCAAAAGGAGCCGGTTGAGGCGAAGATCCTTCTGTTCACCGGCGTGCGCTACGAGCGCCTCGACGCTAGCTCCCACCGTCCCGGCACGGGACCGAAGCGGGCAAAGGGCAAGTAGTTCGATCATAGGCCGGCGGATTTCGTCGGCGTTCAGCCGCCAGGGCGGCTTTCAGCTTCGCGGTTCAAACCACGATATGCCGTCGGTTAGCCCCGACTTTTCAGCTCAATTTCACTGTCATCAAACACATCGCATCCGGCTTCAGACAGGAAGTTCCGGGCGGCATCGTCGAAGCTTGCTTCGGGCGCCATGGCGCGCAGCACGACGTAGCCCTCCGCACGCGGCACTTCGACCAGGATCGATTGCGCAAGCGATGGCGGCAGCGCCTTGCGGATGCCCGTCAGCTGGACCGGCGAGGCGAGCAAAAGGTCGAGCGCGCCGCCGACCGAGGTGCGGTCGCTCATGCTGAAGACCTCGTTGGATGCCGCGTCGTAGACCGATAGCGACCAGAACGGCACCTTGCCTTTGGCGGTCAGGCGGATCGGCTGTTCGTCGATGTCGAAGGCGCAGACAGCGGTGCGGATATAGGGATCGCTGTTGGAAAGCCCCGCATCGTCATCCTTGTTGTCGAGCATATAGAAATGGTTTTCATCACCTTCATCCTCGATGCGGGTATAGGCGTCGCGGTCCGAGAAATGCGGCAGGGACAAGATGATGATGAGGTGCAGCAGGGCTGCGCCAAGTACTCCGGTCAGGATGGCGAAGACGGTCCTAAACATGGCCGCATCCGATTTTCTCGAGCTTGGGCATGGAGAGGTCGATCAGACCGGAATTTCCGGCGGCCGGCGTATCCAGCAGCGTCCATGTCAGCCGGAAATTGCCTCCGGAGGGCAGGGCCAGCCAGTTGCCGGCTTGCGCGTTCGATGAAACGGTGATGCTGAAGCTTGAATCGGGATTGCGCAGCACCACCCAGGAATTGATCGCCGAGGGCCGGCCGGGAGGCGCTTCAAGCGCTTCGCCGTCATTGCCGGCGATGAACAGTGTCCAGAGCCGCGCCGGCGGGGTTTGTCCGCTGATGCGATAGCTGCAAGCCGCCGTCAACCGAGCGCCGCTATCGTCATCGGATGCAATGAACGACAATCCCTCTGCGGTGCCATAGAGCAACCGTCCGGCGCGCGCGCGATGCGACTTCGCATAGGGGTCGGCATCCGACGTGTGCATATCCGGAAAAGCCTGCCAGGCGCCAAGCTTGATCGCACCGAAACCGGAGGTCGCGTCCAGCGCAAAAAGCGTGAACAGGATTCCGCCGCCAAAGGCGAGCATCAGCGAAACTGCAACAAGAAGGGGAACCCGGAACACCCTAAGATCGTCCTTATGACCAATCAGGTGGCGATTTATCCCTGATTCTGACGGCAGGGGAAAGGGTTAGTGGGTAGATTGCCGAACTTGCGTTCAAAAACACAGGATCATAACGCATTGCGCCATGCGGTCGGCGGGACCTTATTCCGCGGTTGCCACCTTCTGCGTCGCAAGCGGTGCCGCCGCCTTCAGCTTGTCGCCGAGGTCGCGCAGTATCTTGGTGGAATCCACCGATAGCGTCCGTGGGCGAACAAGCGGCGGCAAGGTGTTTTCGGATCCGTCGGCAGGCTTCTTGGCGGCCACGGCCTGCGGCTTCTGCACCGGGAAGGGGTTGTCGATACCAGGGAGGGGCTTCAGCACGATGCCCTGATGGGCATAGTCCATGATCTTCTTGAAGGTCATGGCCGGCAGGGTGCCGCCCGTCATGTTGTTGGTGGAGGTGTAGTCGTCGTTGCCGAACCAGACGGCGCAGGTGTAGTTGCCGGTGAAGCCGATGAACCAGGCGTCGCGATAGGCTTGCGTCGTGCCGGTCTTGCCGCCGACGAGGATGCCGCGATCGAGCGCCGCCCTGCGGCCCGTGCCGATTTGCGGGATCTGGATCAGCATCTGGTTCATATAGGAATTGGCTTTTTCGGTGAGGACGCGCTTGGCTGGCAGCTCGTCATGACTGAAGTCGTAAAGCACCTTGCCGTCATAGCCGACGATCTGCCCGATGCCGTGGCGGCGGGACTGCATGCCGTCGGCCGGGAAGACGGCATAGGCCGTCGCCTGGTCCAGCACGGTCACTTCGGACGTCCCGATCGGAATGGTCTTGTCGTTGCGGATCGGCGTTTCCACGCCCATGGCCTTGGCCATGTCGCGGATTGGCTGGATGCCGAATTTCTCCTTGGCGAGGCGTACCGGAATAGTGTTGATCGATTGCGCGATCGCAGTCGCCAGCGTCACCTTGCCTGAATAGCGGTTTTCATAATTGTGCGGGCTCCAGTTGCCCCAGGTGATCGGCGCGTCGACGATGGTGGAGGTCGGCGTCATGCCCCTCTCCATGGCAACGGAATAGGTGTAGATCTTGAAGGAAGAGCCCGGCTGCCGCAGCGCCCTTGTGGCACGGTTGAACTGGCTCTCGCCATAATCCCGACCGCCGACCATGGCGCGCACCGCGCCGCCGTTTTCGATGACGACCGTTGCGCCCTGCTTGGCATGATAGCGCTCGCCATATTCCATCAGGCTGGATTCGACCGAATCTTCCGCGGCTTTCTGCAGCCCCATGTCGATGGTGGTGCGAACGATCAGCGACCGCTCGGGGAAGCGGGCGGCAAGGCGCTGCACCTCGTCGAAGGCCCAGTCGAGGAAGAAGTCCGGGGATTCGATCTGGGCGCGGTCAACCACGGAGGCGGGATTGCGCCGCGCGGCAATCACCTGCCCTTCGGTCATTAGCCCGCTTTGCACGAGATTGCTCAAAACATCGTTGGCGCGGGCGCGGGCGGCCGGCAGATTGACATGCGGGGCATATTTCGCCGGCGCCTTGAACAAGCCGGCGAGCATCGCGGCTTCCGCCAGGTTGACGTCGGTAATGCTCTTGCCGAAGTAGAATTGTGCGGCAGCAGCCGCGCCAAACGTGCCGCCACCCATATAGGTGCGGTCGAGATAGAGGCTGAGGATATCTTTCTTCGAGAGATTGGCTTCCAGCCAGATTGCCAGGAAGGCTTCCTTGATCTTGCGGTCGAGGGAACGCTCGTTACTGAGGAAGATGTTCTTGGCGAGCTGCTGTGTCAGGGTCGAGCCGCCCTGGACGACGCCGCCGGCCTGGGCATTCACCGATAATGCCCGGAACAGGCCGATGACGTCGATGCCGAAATGATCGAAGAAGCGCCGGTCCTCGGTCGCCAGCACCGCCTTGACGAAATAGTCCGGCAACTGGTCCACCGGTACGGAATTCTCATGGATGATGCCGCGATGGCCGATGACGTTGCCGTAGCGGTCGGTGAAGGTGACGGCAAAATTGCCGCGATTGCGCCAGTCGCCCTGCGTCGCCTCGAAAGCTGGCATGGCGAGCATCAGCAGCACAACGGACCCGGCGGTGCCGAGCGTCAATCCTTCGCCGAGCAGTTCAAACAGGATGCGCTTCCAGCCGCGGGCGCGGAAACGGCGAAAGAAAATGGTAATGTCTTCCCAGAGTTCGCCAAGGCGAAAGCCTGCGTTCCATAGAGAAGAGTCGATCCAGGAATCGATGCGCAGCAGAATATGCCGCTTCCGGCGCGGCCGCTTTTCCGCCTGGCCTTCCGGTTGCGTGTCGGGCTTGGTCTCTGGCCCGTTCTCTGGGTTGGATGGGTCTTCCACGCTCTACTTCCCGACCATAATGCCGCGTCGCGTATTCTTTTGGGACACGCAATGCCTATCTTCTGATAGACTGGCATACTGAATATTTGGTTGATTTACCAAAAAGAACAAGAGACATGCATGCCGCAGCCCGCATTTCCCTCGCGCGCGGCGAGGACGACGATCATGGACGACACACCTTTCTGGAAAAGCAAGACGCTGACGGAGATGAGCACACCCGAATGGGAAAGCCTCTGCGACGGCTGCGGCCTCTGTTGTCTCAACAAGCTGGAGGACTGGGATAGCGGTGACGTCTATTTCACATCGGTCCGCTGCAAGCTGATGGATGGCGAAAGCTGTCGATGCACCAGCTATCCGAACCGCTGGGATTTTGTGCCCGACTGCGTACAGTTGACTCCGGAAAAGGTTCCGGACCTGCAATGGCTGCCGCCGACCTGCGCCTATCGTCTCGTCGACGAAGGACGTGATCTCTACTGGTGGCATCCGCTGATATCGGGGGACCCGGAAACGGTTCATATTGCCCGCGCCTCGGCGCGTGGTCGCACCATTAGCGAAGACGAAGTCTCCGTCGACGATTTCGAAGACTATGTCGTCGACTGGCCGTTGACGGTGGAGGACGAGATGGAGGCCACCCCTCCGGCAAAAGCCTAGGTTTTGGCGCCCTGTCGCGCCAAGCTGTCGCATCGGCGCTCGTTGAATTCACCAGCCACGCATGATATCGCGCGGTGCCTTCGCCAATGCACAGGGAGCCTCCGCGTGATCCGCCATATCGTCTTCTTCACCGTTCCCGATCGCGCCAATCTTGAGGCTGTGCGGTCCGGGCTGTCGATCCTGACGGCTATTCCCCATGCGCGCCTGCTGGAGATCGGCACCAATGTGAAGACGGATCAGCTCGGCACTGAGGTCGATATCGTGGTCTATGGCGAATTCGACGATGAAGCGGCGCTGGCCGCCTATAAGGCGCATCCGAATTATCAACTTTCGATCGAGCGGGTCCGCCCGCTGCGCGAAATGCGGATCGCGGCGGACTACGAAAGCACAGCGGCGGTGCGCGAGCCGGTTTAACCGTTGGCGAAAGCACTATAGCGCAGTCAATCCGGATAGTTGGGTATGGTAGCGGAATCAGTTTCGCCGCCACTGGATTCATCACGCGAAGAACCCGACTCAACTTCTCTCGCTGGCGACTCAACTCGCGAAAAAGTGACGCCAAGCGATTCAAAAGACTCAATGAAATCTACGCGTCTTACGTGCGTAAAACGCTTTAAGGCCAGTTGCATCAGCCCGAGATGCGTCACCTGTCATGGTGCGACTATCAGGTAATGATAATCAAGAAAGATTAAAAATGCCTGACTTCTCCCGAGTCTCAGGCGTGGTTCCGGCATTTGGGAAGGGCAATTGGAGCGGCTTGTCAGCCGTTTCCGGATGCGGCCGAGGTTCGAAGCGCGTCAACGGGCCGCTCGTCGCCGGATCGGAGATGCGGATTACGATAAGTATAATTAACGCAATGACTTAAAAGAGGCAAAACTCCGGCCGCACGTTTTGCGCGTGGAAAATTACCGCCCATTCATTTGCCATTCAGACGCGTTTGGGTACATATTCGGTCAAGTTAATGTCCCCGTGGGAAGTCTGAGTATGGCATCATTCATAAGCATAGCAGCAGCGGCCGCGCTCATGGCCGGCTCGACTGTTCTGCCGACGCCGACGCCGACCCTGGTGGCGCGTGTAAACAGCGACTGCAGCGAGGCTGCGGCCGAAGTTGTCGCCAAGACGGGCGGGCAACTCCTTTCCGCGCAGCCGTCAGGCGACAGTTGCGTCGTCACCGTCCTCGTTCAGGGCAACGGCCAGCGGCCGCGCAAAGTGACCATGAAGGTGCCGATGTAGGTGGAAACACTGTCACGCCGGCACGCAGGGAACGCTCTAACGCTTTGAATCTCACGCAAAATCTTATGGCCGAGTGGATTCCACTCAAACCTGATTTGCAGTACTGTTTCTCGAACCGGGGAAATTGGGTCGGAATATGCGAATTCTCATTGTCGAAGACGATATCAATCTCAATCGCCAGCTTGCCGATGCCTTGAAAGAGGCAGGCTATGTGGTCGATACAGCCTTCGACGGCGAGGAAGGGCATTTCCTCGGCGATACCGAACCTTATGACGCCATCATCCTCGATATCGGCCTTCCGGAAATGGATGGGATCACCGTGCTCGAGAAATGGCGTGGTGCGGGCCGGGGAACGCCGGTGCTGATCCTGACGGCCCGCGACCGCTGGAGCGACAAGGTCGCCGGCATTGACGCCGGCGCCGACGACTATGTCGCCAAGCCCTTCCATGTCGAGGAAGTGCTGGCGCGCATCCGAGCGTTGATCCGCCGTGCCGCCGGCCACTCCTCATCCGAAATCATCTGCGGCCCGGTGCGCCTCGACACCAAGAGTTCGAAGGCGAGCGTCGACGGCAAGCCGTTGAAGCTCACCTCGCATGAATACCGCCTGCTCGCCTATCTCATGCATCATAAGGGCGAAGTCGTCTCGCGCACCGAGCTGGTCGAGCATATGTACGATCAGGATTTCGACCGCGATTCCAACACGATCGAGGTTTTCGTTGGCCGTCTGCGCAAGAAGATGGGCGTCGACCTGATCGAGACCGTCCGTGGTCTGGGCTACCGCATCCAAGCTCCGACCAATGCGAATTAAGTCACTCACCGCTCGCGTCCTGTTGTTGACCACACTCTGGTCCGCCGTGGCGCTGGTGGTGATCGGACTTGTCATCTCCAATATCTATCGCAAGAGCGCCGAGCGCGGCTTTCAGGATCTTTTGAGAGCACAGCTCTACAACGTCATCAATTCCGTCACCATCGGCGATCAGGGCGCACTGAGCGGCAGCCCGCAGCTTGGCGACCTTCGTTTCACCCAGCCGAAGACCGGATGGTACTGGATGGTCGAACCGCTCGGCACATATACCGCGACCCCCTTGGTCTCGCCGTCGCTCGGCGCGTCGAACCTAACGGTGCTGTCGGTGCTGGAGGCGCCCTTCGACAAACATTACGAGCGCTCTTACATCGTTACCGACGCATTCGGGAATCGCGTGCAGGTGGCTGAAACTGAAGTCCAGCTGGATACGGACCACGCCGCCCGTTTCCGCGTCACAGGTAACGTTGCCGTCGTCGAAGACGATGTCCGCAATTTCTCCCAGAGCCTCTATTTCGCGCTCGTCGGTTTCGGCGTCGGCAGCCTCATCGTCAACGCGCTTGCCATTCTCTACGGCCTGATGCCGCTCGATAAGGCCCGCGCGGCCCTTGAGCGTATCCGCGCCGGCGAGAGCGAGCGATTGCAGGGCGATTTCCCGCGTGAAATCTTGCCGCTCGCCAACGAGGTCAATGCCCTGATCGAAAGCAACCGGCGTATCGTCGAGCGTGCCCGCATGCAGGTCGGCAATCTTGCCCATTCGTTGAAGACGCCGATTGCGGTCCTGCTCAACGAATCCCGCGTGCTGGAACGTTCGCATGGCGATCTGGTCAAGAGCCAGGCTGAGGCCATGCAGGGACAGGTACAGTCCTATCTCAACCGCGCCCGCATCGCGGCGCAGCGCGAATCCGTGCTGGCCCGCACCGAGGCGGAGCCGGCACTGGAACGTCTGGTGCGCGTCATGCGGCGGCTCAATGCCGACAAGGAATTCGAGCTTTCCGTATCGCCGAACCTGGCGCTCGCCATGGAGCAGCAGGATCTAGAGGAAACGGTCGGAAACCTGCTCGAGAATGCCGCCCGTTTTGCCGAGCATAAGGTGCGCGTGGCCGCCAATGAGGCGCCTGCCGAGGTGAAGGGCATCGATCCGGCCAGGCGCCATTGGGTGGAACTGGTGGTCGAGGATGATGGGCCTGGTCTTGAGCCGGATCAGATCCGCGAGGCAATGAAGCGCGGCCGCAGGCTCGATGAGAGCAAGCCGGGCACCGGCCTCGGGCTTTCGATCGTCAGCGAGATCATCAACGAATATCAGGGGCGGTTCGAGCTGTCCCGCGGTCCCTGGGGCGGTCTTCGCGCCAGTCTAATTCTGCCGGGGGTAACGAAGGATGTTGCTTGATGCGCGGCATGATGCCAAAAAGATGTGCTGCGTCATGAAGATGCCGCACTGCAGTGCCTCTGGTTTGCTCGTTGATATTGGTTCGGTTGTATGAAGCTTCGCACCTTTTTTCTGATCGTTCCGTCCGTTCTTGCCGCCATTGGCCTTTCCGCCTGCTCGACACCGAGCGGTAAGATCCCCGGCGTCAGTTTCCTGTCCACCGCTAAGCCGCCGGCTTCGACGCCGTATATTGCGGCTTTGGAGGGCGGTATCGTAGGGCGCACCGGTATCCAGCTCAGCGACAATGATCAACGGCGGGCGCTGGAAGCGGAATATCGGGCGTTGGAAACCGCGCCGCTTGGCATGCCCGTCGTCTGGACAAGCAAGAATATCAGTGGCGAAGTCGTGGCCGCGGCCCCTTATCAGGTCGGCTCACAGAATTGCCGCCAGTATCGGCACACGGTCACCGTTGACGGCAAGCCGACCCAGGCAAGGGGCGCTGCCTGCCGCAATGACGACGGCACCTGGTCGCCGTTGAACTAGGATTCCGTACTGCTGAAAAGCGCGGCCAAACGCCTCAAATCTTCGTCAACCCGGCTTTGATGGTTGGAATAGTCGCCCGGTTAAAGTATTGGGCGTCTATGCTGTTCTGGATTCTCGTGGCCGTTCTGACGGCTGTTGTCGGCGCCGTCCTGCTCTATCCTCTTTTGCGCGGAGCAAATGCGGCGGATGATGGCCGTGCCGGGGAGGTTGCGGTCTACCGCGACCAGCTTCGCGAGTTGGACCGCGATCTTGCGGGCGGCCTGATTTCGGCGGAAGAGGCCGGCTATGCTCGCGCCGAAATCGGCCGCCGCCTGCTGGCCGTTTCGAATGCCACGTCGAATACCGCGAAAGCGGCTAGGCACGGTAACTATCGTTTCTCGCAGGCCTTCATCATCCTCATACTGCCCGCCATCGGGCTCTGTCTTTATCTCATGAAAGGCGCCCCCGGCCTGCCGTCGCAGCCGCTGGAGGCGCGTCTCGAACAGCCCGGCAACGATCTCGCCATCTCGATCGTCAAGGTCGAGCAGCATCTGGCGCAGAGCCCCGATGACGGCAAGGGCTGGGAAGTGCTGGCGCCGATCTACCTGAAGACCAACCGCATCGTTGACGCGGAGCTTGCCTACCGCAATGTCATTCGCCTGCTCGGCCCCAGCGCCGAGCGGTTTGGCAGCCTGGGCGAGGTGCTGATCATGAAGGCCGGCGGCATCGTCACGGCGGAGGCGCGCAGCACGCTACAGCAGTCGCTTGCGCTCGATGCCAACAATCCCCGCGCGCTGTTCTATCTCGCGCTGGCGCTGGAGCAGGACGGCAAGGCGGCGGAAGCCAGAACCGCCTTCGTGGCGCTGGCGAAGCAATCTCCGCCCGAAGCGCCCTGGATGGCTGCGGTCAACGATCATATCGCCAAGAACAGCGGCACAGCGGAGGATATGGCCGCGGCTGACGCGAAGGCGCCGGGGAATCCGACGCCCGAGCAGGTTAAGGCTATCAGTGCCTTGAACAGCGGCGATCGGCAGCAGATGATCCGCGGCATGGTGGAGAGCCTGGACGCCAGGCTCAAGGAAGATCCGAAGAATTTCGAGGGCTGGATGCGGCTGATCCGCTCCTATGCCGTGCTGAACGACAGGGAGCGTGCGGCCGATGCGCTGAAGCGCGGTCTTGCCGCGTTTCCCGCCTATGGCGGCGAGGGGCAGCAGCTCGTGGCTCTGGCGAAGGAGCTCGGACTGCCGACGGAGGTAACGCAGCAATGACCCGCAAGCAGAAACGTTTGGCCGTCATTGCCGGCGGCATGGGCTTCATCGCCACTGCCGTGCTTCTCGTCCTCTTCGCCTTCAGCCAGTCGGTTGCCTATTTCTACATGCCCGGCGATCTCGCCAAGAGCCCCATCGGCGCTGGAACCTTGATCCGCCTCGGCGGTCTCGTCGGCGAGGGCAGCATCGTGCGCGGCGAGGGCACGCAGGTCCAGTTTTCCGTCACCGACGGCTCCGATGCGATCAAGGTCCGGTATAACGGCATCCTGCCCGATCTTTTCCGCGAGGGGCAGGGGGTCGTTACCGAAGGCAAATTCGAGCCGGGCAGCGACGTCTTTGTTGCCGACAGCGTGCTGGCCAAGCATGATGAGCGTTACATGCCGAAGCAGGTTGCCGACCGGCTGAAGGCCGACGGCGTCTGGAAGGGCGAGGAAGCAAGCCAATGATCATCGAGCTTGGACATTACGCGCTGGTGCTGGCGCTTGCGACCGCGATCATCGTCTCGATCATCCCGGTGATCGGTGCGCGGCGGGGCGAATTGTCGATGATGGATATCGCCCCGGTCGGCGCCATCGTCACGTTCGCGCTGGTCGCCTTTTCCTTCGGTGTGCTCACCTATGCCTATGTCACTTCTGATTTCTCGGTACTGAACGTCTGGGAGAATTCTCATTCGCTGATGCCGATGATTTTCAAGATCTCCGGCGTCTGGGGCAATCACGAGGGATCGATGATGCTCTGGTTGCTGATTCTGGCGCTGTTCAGCGCGCTCGTTGCACTGTTCGGGCGCAATCTGCCGGACACGCTGCGCGCCAACGTGCTCGCCGTGCAGTCCTGGATCTCGGCCGCTTTCCTGGTTTTCATCCTTCTGACCTCCAATCCCTTCATTCGCCTCAACCCGGCCCCGGCTGAGGGCAAGGACCTCAATCCGGTGCTGCAGGATATCGGCCTGGCGATCCATCCACCGCTGCTCTATCTCGGCTATGTCGGCTTCTCTGTCTGTTTCTCATTCGCCGTGGCAGCCCTTCTCGAAGGCCGTATCGACGCCGCCTGGGCGCGCTGGGTCCGTCCGTGGACGCTCGCCGCCTGGACCTTCCTGACGCTCGGCATCGCCATGGGCTCCTATTGGGCCTATTACGAACTCGGCTGGGGCGGCTGGTGGTTCTGGGATCCGGTCGAGAATGCCTCCTTCATGCCCTGGCTTGCCGGCACGGCGCTGCTGCATTCCGCGCTCGTCATGGAAAAGCGCGATGCGCTGAAGATCTGGACGGTTCTTCTGGCGATCCTGACTTTCTCGCTGTCGCTCCTCGGCACCTTCCTGGTGCGCTCCGGCGTGCTGACCTCGGTGCATTCCTTCGCCAGCGATCCGACGCGCGGTATCTTCATTCTCTGTATTCTGATGATCTTCATCGGCGGCGCGCTGTCGCTCTTCGCCTTCCGCGCTCCGAGGCTTGCCGCCGGCGGCCTGTTCGCGCCGATTTCGCGCGAAGGCGCGCTGGTGCTGAACAACCTCATCCTGACGGTCGCCTGCGGCACGGTGCTGACCGGCACGCTCTATCCGCTGGCGCTGGAAACGTTGACCGGCGACAAGATCTCCGTCGGCCCGCCCTTCTTCAACATGACCTTCGGACTGCTGATGACGCCGATCCTGATTGCCGTTCCCTTCGGACCGCTGCTGGCGTGGAAGCGCGGCGATCTGCTCGGCGTGCTGCAGCGGCTCTATGTTGCCGCCGGCCTTGCCCTGATCGCGGGCCTCATCCTGTTCTACGTCCGCCATGGCGGGCCGGTGCTTGCCGTTCTCGGCCTTGCCGCCGGCTTCTTTCTGGTCTTCGGCGCCGTGACCGATCTCTGGTATCGTGCTGGCCTCGGCAAGGTTAAAGGCAATGTCGCCTGGCGACGCCTGAGCGGCCTGCCGCGCTCCGCCTTCGGGACGGCGTTTGCCCATGCCGGCCTCGGCGTCACCGTCCTCGGCATCGTCGCGGTTACGACGTTCGAGACCGAGAATATCACCACGATGAAGCCGGGCGGCACGGCCGAACTCGGCGGCTATACATTGCGTTTCGACGGCACGCAGCCGGGCGTCGGCCCCAATTTCACCGAGGATCGCGGCCACTTCACCGTCAGCCGTGGCGGCGTCGCTGTCGCCGAGGTTTCGTCCTCCAAGCGCGTCTTTACCGCCAGCCGCACGGCAACGACCGAGGCCGGCATTCTGACCCTCGGCTTGAGCCAGCTTTACGTCTCGCTCGGCGATCCCACCAACAACGGCGGTATGGTCGTTCGCATCTGGTGGAAGCCCTTCATCCTCTGCATCTGGGGCGGCGCGGTCATCATGGCACTCGGCGGCTTCATCTCGCTCAGCGACCGTCGCCTGCGCGTCGGCGCCCCGAGCCGCAAGGCGAAACCGGTGTCCCGCCCAGCCATGGAGCCGGCGGAATGATCCGGCGGTTGTTCCTGGCCCTTGCACTCTTTCTCGCGGCCGCTCCCACCTTCGCCGTCAACCCGGACGAGGTGTTGCCCGATCCAGCGCTGGAAACGCGAGCGCGCACGATCTCGGCCGAATTGCGCTGCATGGTCTGCCAGAACCAGTCGATCGACGATTCCAATGCCGATCTCGCCCGCGACCTGCGGCTTCTGGTCCGCAGGCGCCTCGCCGATGGCGATACCGACAAGCAGGTGCTCGACTATATCGTCTCCCGTTACGGCGAGTTCGTGCTGTTGAAGCCGCGCTTTACCGAAAAGACGTTGCTGCTCTGGGGAGCGCCGGTGACGCTCTTCCTTTTCGGCGGGCTTGCTCTCGCAGTTTACGCCAGACGCCGCGTCGGAAAGCCGACGGGTACGCGGCTGACGCCGGAGGAAGAGGCGCGCCTTAGCGAGATCCTCGACAAGTGATGTCACACGACAGGTTGTTTTGCTCCTGTCGACAATATTTCGTTACATTACCAAGTTTTCATGGGTCGGACAGTTCGCTGTAAGGTCTGAAGCCCTATATCATTCCCATGAGCCTTCATCACCGGTTCCGCCGGTGGAAGAAAATCGGACGAGAGAAGAAAAGGTAACTCGCATATGTTCAGGAATATCAAGGACACTTTGTCCCGTAGCACCGCTATGAAAGCTTCTGTCGTCGCCGGTCTCGCTGTTGCCGCCCTTGCTGCCGGTGTCCCGGCTGAAGTCAGCCGTTCCTACGCAGATGCCGTCAATGTTCAGGCTCCGCAGGTTCCGAGCTTCGCCAATGTCGTCGACGCCGTATCTCCGGCGGTCGTTTCCGTTCGCGTCGAATCCCGCATCAATCCGGTTGCCGATGAGGACGATTCCTTCGGCCTCGGCCGCGGTTTCGACGAGCTGCCGGACGATCATCCGCTGAAGAAGTTCTTCAAGCAGTTCGAACAGCAGCAGCAGGGTCGCAACCAGCAGCAAGGTCAGCAAAAAGGTCAGCCCGATAGCAAGGGTCATCTGCGCCCGGTCGCCCAGGGGTCCGGTTTCTTCGTCTCGGAAGATGGCTATATCGTCACCAACAACCACGTCGTTTCCGATGGTGCTGCGTTCGTTGTCATTCTCAATGACGGCACCGAGTTCGACGCCAAGCTGGTCGGCAAGGATTCGCGCACCGACCTCGCTGTGCTGAAGGTCGACGGCAAGGGCAAGAAGTTCACCTATGTCAGCTGGGCAGACGACGAGAAGGTTCGTGTCGGCGACTGGGTCGTTGCCGTCGGCAACCCCTTCGGCCTCGGCGGTACGGTGACAGCCGGTATCGTCTCGGCCCGCGGCCGCGACATTCATTCCGGCCCCTATGACGACTACATCCAGATCGATGCCCCTGTGAACAAGGGCAATTCCGGTGGCCCGACCTTCAACCTTAACGGCCAGGTCGTCGGTATCAACACTGCGATCTTCTCGCAGTCGGGCGGCAGCGTCGGCATCGCCTTCGCCATCCCCGCCACCACGGCCAAGGACGTCGTTGCCGACTTGATCAAGAGCGGTACCGTATCGCGCGGCTGGCTCGGTGTTCAGATCCAGCCGGTTACCAAGGACATTGCCGAATCTCTCGGCCTGTCTGAGCCGAGTGGTGCGCTGGTCGTCTCCCCGCAGGACGGTTCTCCGGGCCAGAAGGCCGGCATCAAGAACGGTGACGTCGTAACCGCCGTCAACGGCGAGCCGGTCAAGGATCCGCGCGATCTCGCCCGCCGTATCGGTGCGATGCAGCCGGGCGCCAAGGTCGATGTCTCGCTGTGGCGTGGCGGCAAGTCTCAGTCGGTCACCGTCGAACTCGGTACGCTGCCGGCCGAACAGAGCCAGGCTTCGAACGACGACAATTCGCAGCCGTCCCAGCCACAGCAGCCGTCCTCCGAAAAGGCGCTTGCCGATCTCGGCCTCACCGTCGGCCCGTCCGACGATGGCAAGGGGGTCGCGATCACCGGTGTCGATCCGGACTCCGACGCCGCCGACAAGGGCGTGAAGGAAGGCGAGAAGATTACCTCGGTCAACAACCAGGAAGTCTCCAATGCCGGCGACATCGCGAAGGTTATCGAGCAGGCGAAGAAGGATGGCCGCACCCGCGCGCTGTTCCAGATTCAGTCCGGCGACGGCAGCCGCTTCGTTGCTTTGCCGATCAACGCCGGCTGATTTTTCGGCCGATTGAATGAATTGGAGCCGCGCTGGCCACGGCTGGCGCGGCTCCTCTGTTTCCAACGTGCCTTCACCGATCAACATTTTCAGGCGGGTACAAGATGACAACCTCTGGCCAACATGCTGTGGACTCCTCCGATTCCGGTTGTGCTAAAGCACTGCCGGCGGATAATGTCGCCCACATGAAGATTTTGATTATCGAAGACGATCTTGAGGCTGCCGCCTATCTCACCAAGGCGTTTCGTGAGGCTGGCATTGTTGCCGACCATGCGAGCGACGGCGAGAGCGGTCTCTTCATGGGCACGGAGAATGCCTACGACGTCGCCATCATCGACCGCATGCTGCCGCGCCGCGACGGTCTTTCCGTCATCAGCGAGCTGCGCCGCAAGGGTGTGCACACGCCGGTTCTCATTCTTTCCGCGCTTGGCCAGGTCGACGACCGCGTCACCGGCCTTCGCGCCGGCGGTGATGACTACCTGCCGAAACCCTACGCCTTCAGCGAATTGCTCGCCCGCGTTGAAGTTCTCGGCCGCCGCAAGGGCACGCCGGATCAGGATGTGCTCTACCGCGTTGCCGATCTGGAGCTTGACCGGCTGTCGCATGAGGTCCGCCGCGGCGGCAAGGAGATTCCCTTGCAGCCGCGCGAGTTCCGCCTGCTGGAATATCTGATGAAGAATGCCGGTCAGGTGGTGACGCGCACCATGCTGCTCGAAAATGTCTGGGATTATCACTTCGATCCGCAGACGAACGTTATCGACGTCCATGTCTCGCGCCTGCGCTCGAAGATCGAAAAAGACTTCAGCCAGCCGCTGTTGAAGACGATCCGTGGCGCCGGCTACATGATCAAGGACGAAGGATGAGTCGCTTTCGCGTCCTCTTCAAGTCCACCGCAGTCCGCCTGTCCGCCCTCTATATCCTTCTCTTCGCGCTCTGCGCCGCCACGCTCGTCTTTTACGTCACGGCCATGTCCGAGCGGTTGCTGACCGGACAGATCCGCGATGCCGTGCAGCAGGAAGTCAGCCAGGTCAAGCGTGCCTACGATGTCGGTGGGTTGAACCTGCTGCTGCGCACGATGGAACGCCGCGCCCGTCAGCCGGGCGCCAACCTCTATGTCATCGCCAGCCCCACCGGCGATATCCTCGCCGGCAACGTCGCTTCGGTGCAGCCCGGCGTTCTCGGCCAGGCCGGCTGGACGGAGCTGCCGTTCGTCTATGAACGCTACACGGATTCCGGTGTCGATCCCGAACGCCGGCATTTGGCCATCGCCAATATCTTCCTCCTCGACAACGGCCTGCGCATCCTGATCGGCCGCGACCTCGGCGAGCCTGAGCGTTTCCGCGTACTGGTGCGCCAGGCGCTGATGCTGGCGCTGGCGATCATGGGCCTCGGCGCGCTGGTCATCTGGTTCGGCATCGGCCGCAACGCGCTGAAGCGCATCGACCGCATGACCGATGCCAGCCGCAAGATCATGGCCGGCGATCTGTCGCAGCGCCTGCCGGTCGGTGGTTCCGGCGATGAATTCGACCGCATGTCGACATCGCTGAATGCCATGCTCGGACGTATCGAGAAATTGAACGAGGGCCTGCGGCAGGTCTCGGACAACATCGCCCATGACCTGAAGACGCCGCTGACGCGACTGCGCAACAAGGCGGCGGATGCGCTCGATAATGCCGACGGCGAAGGCCGTCGCGTGGCGCTGGAAGGTATTATCGGCGAATCCGATCAGCTGATCCGCACCTTCAACGCGCTGCTGATGATCTCCCGCGTCGAGGCGGGTTCGGTCGCCGCCGAAATGACCGGCGTCGATCTCTCCTCCATCGTCGCCGATACCGCCGAGCTCTATGAGCCGGTGGCCGAAGAGGCGGGTCTCGCCCTGACCGCCGAAATCGAGCCCGATGTCGAAGTACAGGGCAATCGCGAACTGATCGGCCAGGCGATCTTCAATCTGATCGACAATGCCGTCAAATATGCCTCCGGCTGCCCCGGCAAGCAGGCGGTCACGCTGAAATTGTCGCGGACGCCGGATGCCGTGAACCTCGCGGTCGCGGACCATGGGCCAGGGGTTCCCGCCCACCAGCGGACCGAGGTGATCAAGCGTTTCTTCCGCCTGGACGAGAGCCGCTCCAAGCCCGGTACCGGCCTTGGCCTTTCGCTGGTGGAGGCGGTGATGGAGCTGCATGGTGGCCAGCTGGAGCTTTCCGATACCGACCCGGCTAGCCCCGATGCCCGTGGCCTCACCGTGACCATGATCTTCCCCACGCAGAAACAATAGGTTAATCCTGCTTCATCGGATTGCTCGAAACATGATCCCGAAAGTCGTTGATGATTTTCGGGATCATGTTTCGATTCAAGAGGTTACCGCGTCTTTGCGTGTCCAGTCGGATGCGCGCCGCGGTAGGGAGGACACTGCATGACGATGATGGAAAGCGATCTGTTGCGGAATGTTCCGCCCGGTCGGCTTCGGCCGCTCAACCAGACGGAGCTGAAAGCGGCGCTTGCCGACCTCAAGGATATCGCCAAATCCGAACCGGCAATCGCCGCTCTTCTCGATGGCGATAGTTCCTTGCGCGATTTTATTATCGCCGCATTGACGCTCTCGCCTTATCTTCGCGAAACCGCCAATCTCGATCCGGCATTGCTCGTTGCGGGCATCAGCAAACCACTGTCGCCGCAAATTGAGGTTTTGGTGACCGAGGCCCGCCGCGCCTGGCTGCCGGGAGAGGGGGATACATCCTCTCCTTCCGAATCCGAGGTCATGAGCCGACTGCGCATCGCCAAGCGCCGCGCCGCCTTCCTGATCGCGCTTGCCGATCTCGCTCGCATCTTCGATGGCAGGGTGACCACGCGCTGGTTGAGTGCGCTTGCCGAGGCGTCGATTTCGGCGGCGATCGATCATCTGCTGCTGTCGTCGCACGAGGCCGGCAAGGTCACGCTTCTCGATCCCTCCGCGCCGAGCCGTGGCTCCGGCCTGATCGTGCTCGGCATGGGCAAGCTCGGCGCCGGGGAGCTGAACTATTCCTCCGATATCGACCTGGTCGTCTTCTTTGACGAGATGGCCGGTATCGTTCCCAATCCCGATGATGCCATCGATATCTTTCCGCGCCTGATGCGCCGCCTGGTGCGTATCCTTCAGGAACGCACCGCCAACGGCTATGTCTTCCGCACCGATCTGCGCCTGCGTCCGGATCCCGGTTCGACGCCGCTTGCCATCCCCGTTGACGCGGCAATGATCTATTACGAGGGCAGGGGGCAGAATTGGGAGCGCGCCGCCTTCATCAAGGCGCGCGCCGTCGGCGGGGATATTGCCGCCGGTCAGGCCTTCATCCGCGATCTCGTGCCCTTCGTCTTCCGCAAATATCTCGACTATGCGGCGATCTCCGATATCCATTCGATCAAGCGGCAGATCCATGTGCACAAGGGCCATGGCGCGATCGCGGTCAAAGGCCACAACGTCAAGCTTGGCCGTGGCGGCATTCGCGAGATCGAGTTCTTCGTCCAGACGCAGCAGCTGATCGCCGGCGGCCGCATGCCGGAGCTGCGCTCCCGCGCCACCGAGGAAACGCTGGCGGAGCTGACCAAGGCGAAATGGATCGACGCGGAAACACGCGACGAGCTGACGGAGGCCTATTGGTTCCTGCGCGATGTCGAACATCGCATCCAGATGGTACGCGACGAGCAGACGCATCTGCTGCCCGAAACCGATGCCGAGTTGAAGCGTGTCGCCTTCATGATGGGCTTCACCGATATTTCCAGCTTCTCCGAGGCGCTGGTCACCAGGTTGAAGACGGTAGAGCGGCGCTATGCGCGTCTGTTCGAACAGGAAGCCAAGCTTTCGGGCGGGACCGGCAATCTGGTCTTTACCGGTCAGGGCGACGATCCGGACACGCTGGAGACGCTGCGTCGCCTCGGCTTCGAGCGCCCGTCGGATATTTCCAACGTCATCCGCACTTGGCACTACGGCCGCTACCGCGCCACACAGTCAGTCGAGGCGCGCGAGCGGCTGACCGAATTGACGCCGGAGCTGCTGCGGGTCTTCGGCGAGAGCAAGCGAGCAGACGAGGCGCTGCTGCGCTTCGATAGTTTCATCTCCGGCCTGCCCGCCGGTATCCAGCTTTTTTCGCTGCTCAGCACCAACCCGGCCTTGCTCTCCCTCATCGTCAACATCATGTCGTCGGCACCGCGGCTCGCCGAGATCATCGCCGCCAAGCCGCATGTCTTCGATGGCATGCTGGACCCCGGTCTGATGGCGGAGCTGCCGACGCGCGATTATCTGGCCGAGCGGATCACCAGCTTTCTGGCCTCGGTGGGGCATTACGAGGAGGTGCTGGACCGGCTGCGCATCTTCGCTTCCGAGCAACGTTTCTTGATCGGCATCCGCCTGCTGACGGGTACGATCGGCGGCGCCATGGCGGCCCGTGCCTTCACCTATCTTGCCGATCTGATCGTCGAGGCGGCGTTGAACGCGGTGATGAAGGAGATCACGACTGCGCATGGCGACTATCCCGGCGGCCGCGTCGCGGTCATGGGCATGGGTAAGCTCGGCAGCTTCGAGCTGACCGCCGATTCGGACATCGATATCATCCTGCTCTATGACTACGACGGCATCGCAGGCGAATCCTCTGGCCCGAAGCCGCTCGACGCCACCCGTTATTTCACCCGCATCACCCAACGGCTGATTGCGGCCCTGTCGGCGCCGACGGCGGAAGGCGTGCTCTACGAAGTCGACATGCGCCTGCGTCCGTCCGGCAACAAAGGCCCAGTCGCAACCCGCATCAATTCCTTCGAGAAATACCAGCGCGAGGAGGCCTGGACCTGGGAACACATGGCGCTGTCGCGTGCGCGCCTGATCTGCGGCGATGAGGACCTTATCCTCAGCGCCGAGCGGATCATCGGCGAGGTGCTCTCGGCAAAACGAGATATTCTGAAGATCGCGGGGGATGTCGCCGAGATGCGTGGTCTCATCGAACAGGAAAAGCCGCCGGTCAGCATCTGGGACCTGAAGCTGATCCCCGGCGGGCTGATCGACATCGAATTCATCGCGCAATATCTGAGATTGATTGCACCTGTTCGCGGCGTCGGCATCGATGCCAATGGCCTGAGCACCGGCGAGGCGCTGAAACTGCTCGGTGGCAGCCTGATGGACCGCAACGATCTCGATCTCTGCCTGGAGGCGCTGCATCTCTACACCGAGTTGTCCCAGCTCATCCGGCTTTGCGTCGACGGCCCATTCGATCCCGGCAAGGCTCCCTCCGGGCTGATCGAGCTGGTCTGCCGGGCCGGCGACTGCCCCGATATCCGTACGCTGGAGGCGGAGCTGAAGCGGCTGTCGAAAGCGGTGCGGAAAGTTTTTCAGTCGGTGGTGAAGGCCTGATTCAGCCCCGGTCGGGGATGCGGATGGCGATGACGGTGCCGATGCCTTCGCGTGAACGGATCCGCATGCGGCCGTGATGCAGCAATGTCAGCGAGCGCGAGATGGCGAGCCCGAGGCCCGAGCCACCCTTGCTCTTGGCATATTGGCTTTGCACCTGCTCGAAGGGCTGGCCGATCTTGCTGAGCGCCGATTTGGGAATGCCGATGCCGGTATCAGCGATGGTCAGTACCACGGCGTCATCGACCTTGCGGGTCCGCACCGCGATGCGGCCGCCATTGTTGGTGAACTTCACCGAATTGGAAAGGAGATTGAGCAGGATCTGCTTCATGGCGCGGCGGTCAGCCGTCAGCTTGATGCCGGAGGAAATGCTTTGCTCGACGTGGATGTTCTTGCAGGCGGCCGGGATGGAAGTCAGGCGTAGGCATTCCTCGATCAGGGGCGCGAGATCGATCTTCTCGCAGGATAGCTTGATATGACCCGCCTCGATCTTCGACATGTCGAGAATGTCGTTGATGACGTTGAGCAGATGCTTGCCGCTGTCGTGGATATCCTTGGCATATTCATTGTATCGGGATGAGCCCAGCGGACCGAACATCTGGTCCTGAAGGATTTCGGAGAAACCGAGGATGGCGTTGAGCGGCGTGCGCAGCTCATGCGACATGTTGGCGAGGAATTCCGATTTCGCCTTGTTGGCGGCTTCGGCGCGTTCCTTTTCCGCGAGATAATTGGTGTTGGCGGTCGAAAGCTCGGCCTTCTGCCGCTCGAGGATCTGTCGGGAGGCGGAGAGGTCGTTGATCGTCGCCATCAGCCGGCGCTCGGACTCGCGCAGACGCTCCTGATTGCGCTTGAGCTGGGTGATGTCGGTGCCGACGGAAACGAGGCCGCCATCGCGCGTCCGGCGTTCGTTGATCTGCAGCCAGCGCTCGTCGGCAAGCTGCACTTCCGTCGTCTGCGAATGGTTGGAGCGGCCGGGATCGACGATGCGCCGCTCGATGATCGGGCGTGCTGCGGCGGCGTTGACGACGGCGCGTTCCGTGCCCGGCACCAGCACGCCGTTCGGAAGGCCGTAAGCCTGCTGGAAATGGTCGTTGCACATGACCAGTCGGTCGTTCTTGTCCCAGAGCACGAAGGCTTCCGAGGTGCATTCGATCGCGTCGGCCAGACGCTGGTCGGCCTCGGCATAGCGCTGCGCCAGCCGATGCTGCTCGGTGACGTCCATGGCGATGCCGATCATGTGGACACGGCCGGAATTGGTGCGGATGACCTGGGCGCGGGCGCGCATCCAGACATAATGCCCCTTGGCATGACGGATGCGCAGGATCTGATCGACCTGACCGGCATTGCCGCGGGTGATCGAGCGCGCCAGCGTATGCAGGCTGTTATCGTCGGGGTGCATCAGCCGTTCCGCGTCGGCAAACGACAGCGGCCGGTCGGCGGCCGGCAGGCCGAGCATGTCGTACATCGACCGCGACCAGAAGAATTCGCGGCTGGCGAAATCGAAATCCCAGAGACCGCAACGGCCGCGCGACAGCGCGGTTTCGACGCGCATGTTGGATTCGAGGAAGATCTCGTCGGCGTCGCGCGTCCGTTTCACCTGGGTGTAATAGGCGTAGAGGATGACGAGCAGGATGGAGGAAATGCCGGCAAAGAGCGTGACGTTGAGCGTCAGTTCATCGCGCCAGAGCTTGTCAATCTGCTCCATCGAGGCGGCGGAGAGAACGAAATCGCCCTTGTCGCCGATCAGCGAAATCGCCGCATAATAGGGCGCCCCGTCGATCATCGTCTCGATCACGCCGGCATGGTCGCCGAAACTGCGGATGGCCGAGACCTCGGGGAAGAAATCGGAGATCGTCAGGCCGATATAGTTGGATCCGGCGGCCGATGAGCCGAAGACGCGGCCGCTCGCCTGGACCAGAAGCACGAAGGCGCCGGGATCGAGCCGGTCCTGCGGAAGGTAGGTCGAAAGCTTCCTTTCCGCTTCATCGCGATCACCGGCCCGAAACAGGCTGGCATCGTTGGAAAATGCGGCCGCCGCCGCGGCAATGGAAAGCGATGTCGCCTGGCGAGCCGAGGCTGCCATGCGTCCGTGTTCGGTGACCATGCTGAAGAAATGCGAGGCGGCAACGACCATCAGGAAGGAGACGATGAGGACGGGAATGACCCGCTTCAGAATATGTTCCGTTTGCGGAAATCGGCGCGAAATCGTCTCCGCGCGGACTCCCGCTCTATCGTTAACACCGCTATGCCAGGATTTCAGACCGTCGAAATTAACACGCAGCCGTCCTTCGGCCGCGGTTGCCCGCCGCACGTCCACCATCGCTCTAGCCTTGTCCCTCGTGTGATTCGCTGCGCCGCTCGCCCGAATCTACCCTAATGAATCACTCGTGATTCGCCTTGTCCAGAGGGTCTGGTAAAACTTTGTTAACCATAAGTGATTTCAGCGCTTTTTGTACTCGCAAGGATAGGTCGTCGGCATCCGAGACTCGTTCAGGATGAAAAAGCGGGTGCAAATCACCCGCCTCGGTCACCGGATGGCAAGCGGAAAATCAGTCCTTGAGGATACGATCCACAATGTCGCGAACGTCGGTCGAAAGGCTGTTGGCACGCTCGATCTGCATCAAGGCGGAGCGGGCATGGTCGGCGCGAACGGGTTCCAGCGAGCGCCAGGAGCGCATCGAGGTCAGAATCCGGGCGGCAAGCTGCGGGTTGCGCTGGTCGATATCGAGGATTTCCTGCGCGAGGAAGCGATAGCCGGCACCATCGGCACGGCCGAAGCCGGTCGGATTGGAGAAGGCGAAGGTACCGACGAGGGCGCGCATGCGGTTGGGATTGGTGCGCTTGAAGAATGGCCTCTTCATGAGGCCCTGAATGCGATCGAGCGTCGCCGCACCCGGAATGGCCGCCTGGATGGCAAGCCATTTGTCGATGACCAGCGCGTTTTCGGCGAAACGGTCGTGGAAGTCCTTGAGGGCAGCCTTGGCCTCCGCCGTGTCCGGGAAACGGTGGGCGAGAATGGTCAGTGCGGCGCTGAGGTCGGTCATGTTGTTGGCGGCGTCATAGGCCGCCTTGGCGCGGGTGGGACTATCGTCCGAAAGCGAGAGATAGGTAAGGGCAGCATTGCGCAACGCCCTCCGTCCAGCACTGGCCGCATCCGGGCTGAAGGGGCCGGGTGTCTGCATGCCGTCGTAGAGGGATGCGAAAATGTCCTTCCCGGCCTCGGCGATCTGTTTGAGGATCGCCTGTCGACCAGTATGGATTGCGTCGGGATCGTTGTCGCCACCGAGTTCGCGGCCGATGTCGGCCTCGCTCGGCAAAGCGAGCGCCAGGGCGCGGAAGGCAGGCTCCAAGCTTTCGTCGCTGGCGGCGGCCAGAAGCGTGTCGATGAAGACGGCATCGCAGGTCACCGGCGCGCCCTCACGGGCGTCGCGGGCGGCCTGCAGCAGGTTGGGCAGGCCAAGATCGATCAGCGCCTGCCAGCGGGCAAAATGGTCGGTCTCGTAACGGGCGATCAGCGCCAGATCCTTGGCGCTCTGGCTGAATTGCAGATTGATCGGCGTCGAGAAGCTGCGGTTGAGCGACAGCACCGGCCGCGAGGGAATGCCGTTGAAGACCACCGTCTGCGTCCGTGCCGTCAGATGCAGGACGTCGCCAGTCAGTTCCGCGCCGGTCACCGATGTCGGCGTCAGCAACGTGCCGTCCTCGGCGATCAGCGCCATGCGCAGCGGAATGTGCAGCGGCGCCTTGCTCGTCTGGCCAGGAGTGGCCGGCTGCATCTGTTCGAGCGATAGCGTGAAACTCCTCGCGGCGGCATCATAGGCGCCGGAAGCGGTGACGAGCGGCGTGCCGGCCTGGTGATACCAGAGCGAGAACTGCGCGAGGTCGCGGCCGCTGACATCCTCGAAGCATTTGACGAAGTCTTCGATCGTCACGGCCTGGCCGTCGTGGCGGTCGAAATAGAGGTCCATGCCCGTCTTGAACAGATCGCGGCCGAGCAGGGTCGCGATCATGCTGGTGACTTCACTGCCCTTCTCATAGACCGTCGTCGTGTAGAAATTGTTGATCTCGCGGTAGGTCGTAGGGCGCACCGGATGGGCGAGCGGGCCGCCGTCTTCCGGAAACTGCTCCGACTTCAGATGACGAACTTCGGCGATGCGCGTGACCGGACGCGAGCGCTGGTCGGCGGAAAATTCGTGGTCGCGGTAGACCGTCAGGCCTTCCTTGAGGCAGAGCTGGAACCAGTCGCGGCAGGTGATGCGGTTGCCGGTCCAGTTGTGGAAATATTCGTGTGCGATGATCCGCTCGATATTGGCATAGTCGGCGTCGGTGGCGATATCCGGATCGGCAAGGACATATTTGTCGTTGAAGACGTTGAGCCCCTTGTTCTCCATCGCGCCCATGTTGAAATCGGAAACGGCGACGATCATGAAGATGTCGAGATCGTACTCGCGGCCGAACCGCTCCTCGTCCCATGTCATCGAGCGCTTCAGCGCATCCATCGCATAGGCCGCGCGCGGCTCCTTGCCGTGTTCGACATAGATCTTCAGCGCCACTTCGCGGCCCGACGCGGTGACGAACGTATCCTCGACCACGCCGAGATCGCCAGCGACCAGCGCAAAGAGATAGCTCGGCTTCGGATGCGGGTCGAACCAGGCGGCGAAATGCTTGCCCTCGCCATAGCCGGCACCGCCGAGGAAATTGCCGTTCGACAGCAGCAGCGGATTGGCGGCCTTGTCGGCGATGATGTTGACCGTATAGGGCGCAAGCACATCAGGGCGATCGGGGAAATAGGTGATGCGGCGGAAGCCTTCGGCCTCGCATTGGGTGCAGTAGACGCCGCCGGTGCGATAGAGCCCCATGAGCTGCGTATTGGCTTCGGGATTGATGACCGTCGTGATCGTCAGTTCGAAGGGCGCGCTTTCCGGCAGGTCGCGGACCGTCAGGCTGTCGGGCGTTGCGATATACTGTTCGGCAGGCAGTTCGGTCTGGTCGAGCAACAGTCCCGAAAGGACAAGCTCGTCTCCGTCGAGCACCAGCGGTGCCTTGGGATCGATGCCTTCGCGGCGATGGAAGATCAGCCGGGCTTCGACCTTGGTCTCCGTCGGATGCAGATCGAAGGTAAGGTCCACGCGTTCCAGAACGAAGTCGGTGGGACGATAGTCTGCCAGATGAACGATCTGGCCGGTGTCTGTTCGCATGGTCTATCCTGATCGGGCTGATACTGCGGCGGGCATTGATCCGGAGCAAAGCTCTGGAGCGAAATCCGCCGCATCATTACATCGAAATCTGAACCAAAGTTAAAGTCATATCATCGCATCGCTGCAATTTGTGACGGCGGGGAAAGTATTTGATCGAGAAGGTTGTGCATCATTTCAGGTTGAAAGCCGTCCTGATCACATCGTCGGCTTCGGTCTGCTGCACGACAACGCCATACCATCCGAGACCATCATAATCCTCATAGCCGAGCGTCTTGGCGTAGGCGACGATCGCGCCGTTGTTGTCATAATAGCTTCCTCGCGTCGTGCCCTCGGGATTGGCAAGCGCAAAATGCGAGAACATGAGCTTCGGGTCGCTGCAGGCGATCACGCGCCTCTTGCCGTCAAGCAGCATCACCACGGTCTTTTCGGCGATCTGCGGCGGCAGGTTGGCTTCCTTGTCGACGATCGCTTGCCCCTGGTTCTGCCAGTCGAAATAGACACCCAGCGTGCCGATCTGCTTGCCGTCGGATCGGCCGCTTTCGCGAATGCCGGTGGCGTAGACCAGCGCGTTTCGCCGCTCGTGAAATTCGCTCGGCCGGACTTCGTCGACGATATAGTCATCGCCCGACCGGCAGTTGGCTGCCGCCCTGAACCAGGCATCCGAGGCAAGATTGGCGCCGGCGAGCTTGCGCTGATAGGCGGGGTTGGCCGAGGCGATGACCTGTCCCTTCATGTCGGTCACGACCAGATCGAGATAGACCGTATAGAAGCGGTTGATGACGCCGAGCCGTTCGGCGGCAAAGGCGATACGTTGCGGCTGAGGGTCCTGAAGCGCTTCCCAAAGGGCGGTGTCGGTTGCCCACCAGCGGACGTCGGCAGTGCGCTCGAAGAGATTGCGGACGATGAGCTGGACCAGCGTCTGGGCGAGGTCGGTCAGGCGAACGCCCTCCATCTCCTCCACCAGCGCTTCGGCCATGCTGCGGCTGACCCCAATGCGGCTGAGCACGTTATCCTGAAATTTGCTTGCGATATCGGTCGCGATCTGGGCGAGGCGCTGCACTTCGTTGGCGACCACGGCGAAGCCCTTGCCGGTTTCGCCGGCACGGGCAGCCTCGATCAGCGCGTTGATCGCCAGAAGCTTAATCTGCTTGACGACATGGGTGTTATCGGTGCTGAAGCGCTCGAGGTCCTTGCCGATGCCATCGGTCACGACACGCATCGAGCGCGGCGTTACCGCATGTTGTTGAGAGCTCCGTTTCATCGATGGGGCTGCTGTCATCGGACCTAGACCTCGTAAACAGTAAAAGCTGAAGTAGTTATTGGAAATACATGATATGCCGCCGGAATTATTGAATGCGGTGAAATGAAGTTGAAATACTATGGTTTTTAAAAGGTTAATATGGCCCGTTATGAAGTAGCCATATCGTTTTAACCCAAAAAAAGTCTTCGCCAGGGGCTAGCTGGTCAATCGACTGTCGACGGCGCCTGAGGAGCGGGTGGCTCACCGCCGCGCACGGGAAGCGGGATCGACTGGAAATCGGTCTTCTCGATACGTCCTTCGTTCGGCTTGCGCTTGGCGATACGCCAGCCGGCGTAGCCCGCGTAAAGTGCGAAAGCCAATGCCAGGAACCAGAGAAGGCCGGACGGACCGACGAATTCCATCATCGCACCGCCGACCAGTGGGCCGGAGACGGTGCCGAGCCCGTAGAGCAGCATGATGCCGCTGGAAATGGTGACATATTCGTCGGGGGCGGCGCGGTCGTTGGCATGGGCGACATTGAGCGCATAAATCGGGTAGAGCACGGTGCCGATGAAGAAGCCGGCGACATAGAGCGTCATCAGCGTATGCGCGTCGAACAAGGTCATGATGATGCAGGCGACAACACCGATCCCGCCACAGATGATCATCACGTAGCGCCGGTCCACGAGATCGGAGATGCGGCCGATCGGCATTTGCGACACCGCACCACCGGCGAGCACGCAGGCAAGCAGCGTCGCGCCCTCGGCCGTGTTCATGCCGACATTCTGGGTGTAGACGCCGCCAAGGCTGCTCCAGGTGCCGGAGAGGGCGCCCGACAGCAGTGAGCCGATGAAGGCGATGGGCGACAGCCGGTAAAGCTTCGGCAGGTCGAACTTGGCCTCATGGATCGGCGTCGGCGATTTGGCGGTCGAGAGTGCGGTCGGCAGCATGGCGAGCGCGAAGATGATGCCGCACAGGATGAAAAGCGAGGTATTGCTGGGGTCGCCGAGCGGCACCAGATATTGGCCGCCGATCGAGCCTACCAGGCAGGTGATCATGTAGACGGAGAAGATGGTCGCGCGGTTGTCATTGTTGACCCGCTCGTTCAGCCAGCTTTCGATAATGAGATAGGCGCCAGCGATGCCGAAGCCGCTGATGCAGCGGAAGGCAAGCCAGGCGCGCCAATCGACCATCAGGGCGCAAAGCAGGATACCGATGCTGAGCAGCGAGATCAGCGCGCCGAACACGCGCACATGCCCCACCCGCCGCACGAAGCGCGGCGTGATGATGCAGGATATGGTGAAGCCGAACGTATAGCCGGTGGCGATCACCGAAATGGTGAAGGTCGACCAGCCCTCCGCCACCGAGCGGATCGGAACGACGAAATTCATCAGGCCATAGCCGATCATCATCAACAGCGTTGACAACATCAGACTGGCGATCGAAACGAGGCTGGCCAGCATTGGAACGGGATTCCGGTCGATTGGGTTGAAGAGCACGCCGATTGCCACGGCCATCTTGCTCTAACCCGGCAAGGATGCGCGATCAATCGCGACTCTGTGTGACGCGGATGGTCGTTCCCGTCTTGCGATCGCGCGGCCATGGAAAAGGCAGTTGGGAAAGTATTTTTTGTTTAACCTCTTGCGTTAACAGCGCTTATAGCATGCTATGTTGTACCAATATGGTGCATGGTGGCGGCAAATTTATGTAAGAATTAGAAAAATTCCTTTCCTATTGATATTTAAGAAGGGCGCCATAAGGAGGCCCGCTTGAGTCTTTCCGCCGAGCAACTTGCTTGCCATCCCAAATTCGTATCTTCCCTGCGCTTTCTGGCGGAGGCGCTGCGGAACCGCTATGATAGCGGACCGCGGATTGCGCGCCTGTTGGCCTCGCAACAGCGTTGGCTGTTGACCCAGACGGCCTATGCGCTTCATTTGGAATACGATCCCGCCATAGCCGGCTCCGGCCTGACTGCCGTCGAGCTCCGCAATCTTATTACGCAACATCGTGTGGCGAGCCGCAATACCGTGCTGACCTACATCGAGGAGCTGCTGACCTATCGTTTCCTCGCTCCCGCTGCCGGCCCGGTCCTGCGCCCGCGTCGTTATGAGCCGGCGGAGATCAGTCATGCTGCGATGTTCAGTTGGTTTCTCGCCAATCTTGCCGCCCTCGATCTGCTCGACAATGGCAGCCGTGCCGTGGCGCTTGCTACTCATCCGGGGTTGTTCGATCTGGCACAGCCACGCATGGCGCGCCGCTGCCTGGAGGAGGCGGCCTGGCGCGAGCCGCCGGAGCGGGTCGGCATGTTCCTATGGACGGAGGCAGGCGGTCTTGTGGTTGATAACCTCATGTCCCGGGTGGATCCGGGCGCGGAGGCTGACGGTCGCATCGACCTTGGCCGTATCGACACGCGCGCCATCGCCGCGCAGTTCATGATGTCGCGCACCCATTTGCAGCGCCTTTTGCGCAAGGCCGCCGACCACGGCTGCATTGGCTGGTACGACGAGCCGAAGAAGACGTGGCTATGGATGTCGCGTGACTTTCTCGATGAATATTGCAGCTGGCAGGCCGTGAAGTTCGCGGCTGTGGACGAGGGGTTCGAATGGGCGCAAGCCGTTGTGGCGGG
>NZ_AJVM01000025.1:0-7342 GCF_000281735.1 Rhizobium sp. AP16
CGGCTGTAATCGTGGAGCCATTATGCGTCAGCGACGACGAGGAGCCCTTACCGAAGGTCGAGTTCGACTGGTTCTGCGAGGTGGTGACGTTGATGTCGCCGTTCGAGGTCAGGCCGACATCGCCCTTGGCCGACAGATCGGAGCCAGAGATCAAGACACCGGTATTGCCATTGACCTCCAGATTGCCACCGGCAGACAGCTGTGAAGCCTGCTGGTCGGTGCCTGTGGTCTTGGTGTAGCCATCGTTCGTCTTGCGGGCGACGTCGGTCGAGACGATGTTGACCGCGCCATTCGTGGCCTTGACGCTGAGATCGCCGCCGGCCTTGGCGGAGGACCCGATAATGTTGGCGTCGTTATTGCCAGCGATGGCGAGATTACCGCCGGCGTTGACACGGGCACCCGTGGCATTCTGTTGACCACCATTATCAACCTTGACCGCAGCGAGGTTGACATTGTTGCCCGAGAGCTGAGCTGAGCCGCCCGCCTTGACGCTGGCGCCCTGGAGATTGAGATCGCTGTTGTTAGCGGCTAGCTGGATATTACCGCCAGCCGAAACCCCAGCATTGGGATTGACGAGGTTCTGACCGCCGATAGTCATCGTCTGGGCAGCGAGCGTGATGCCGTTCGAGGCGGTGAGATTGGCGTTGCCGCCGGCATAGAAACTGCCTGTCGACTTGATTGAGCTTGCGGCAATGTTGAGGCCGCCGGCAGCGGCAACCGCGCCGGAATTGTTGAGGTCACCGACGTTGAGATCGACGGTGTTGCCGGCAATCATTGCGCCAGCGCCAGATCCCGCCTTGGCCCGGTCGGCCGCCGACAGGTAGACGACCGGCGCCAGCACCTGGACGCCGTTGACCGTCTGGGCCTGATAGATGACCATCGACTGTTTGAGATTGGCGACCTGTTCAGGCGTCGGTGCCTGACCAAAGGCAAGGCCATTGGCCTCGGCATAGGCAGCACCGTTGTCGAGCAGGGTCTTCATCTGCTCGATGGCGCTGTTGCCGGGGATGAAGGAGCCGTTTCCGAGCCCGTCACCGACCAGCTGACGCAATTGCGTGTCAACGAGCTGATTGTCGAAATAGGCGTCCCCGAGGAAGGGAATGCCGGTCTCCGGATTATAGCCGGCGCGGTTGATGAAATAGCTCGAGCCATAGAACTTCGAGACGTCTAGGAAGGCCGCGCGGGTCTCGAAGATGAAGGCCTGTCCCGGCACCGTGCCGCCGACACCACCGGATTGCGGTTTGGCGAGTGCCGCTAGCTGCGCAACGTTCGCAGCGGATATCTGAGTGAGATTGCCAAGCGCTGCGGTCAGACCGCCACCGGCGGCAAGCGCGCCATTGCCGGCCACATTGGAGAGCGCACTATTGACCGTGAACAGGGCGCCGCCTGCGGTCATGCCGTTCAGGGCAGACAGCGGATCGCTGGAGGTCGCGGGCGACGTCACCGTTGCCTGTCCGGCGACCGAACCGGCGGCAGACGTATTGTTGACCATGGCATAGTTGAGGTTGAGGCTGCCTGCCGCCTTGACGATGCCGGCCGCGCCGCCGATGACCGTCGTACCCGACACGATCGACGTGCCGTTAGCGATATCGCGAGACGGATCGGCCGTGCCATCGGCATTGTAAGCCGTGCAGGCGCTCTGAGCATTGCAGGTCAGCGTCGTGGTTCGATTGAGGACAACACCCTCGTTGGTGAACGTCGAACCCTTGAGGGTCGCATCGCCACCCGCTTCAATCCTGCTATAGGAATTGGTGAGGTTGGTGGCATCAACGGTGAGATT
Source organism: Rhizobium sp. AP16 (assembly GCF_000281735.1). NCBI lineage: Bacteria > Pseudomonadati > Pseudomonadota > Alphaproteobacteria > Hyphomicrobiales > Rhizobiaceae > Rhizobium > Rhizobium sp. AP16. Next base: position 1,781 of record NZ_AJVM01000025.1, read on the forward strand.
GCCACCGGCCCGAATGACCGCTTCTGGGGTGAGCGCGGTGGTGAACTGGTCCTCATAAACCGACTGGCTGAGATTGCTGGTCGGATCCCAGGTATAGGTGGTGCTGGCGTCCGAACCGCCGCGAATGACCTGGTCGACGATGAAATACCTCGACGGATTGTTCGCATCAAGCACAGGGGTGCCGTTGCCATCCTTCGGCACTCTCGCCAGGATCCAATCATAGATTGGCCGGACTTCAGTCGGCCCGTTCGCGGAAGTCCACGTCCAAGCATGGTAACTGGTGCCGTCGGCAAGGGTAGCTTCAGACCACAGCAATGGCTGGTAGTCCTGCCACGCCGGCGGATCGATACCGGGGTAAAGCTGGAACATATTCTGGTCGCTGGTTTCCAGATAGGCGAATGGCTTGCCGGCGACGTCTGGATTAAGCACGAACGTGCCGACAACACCGCCGGAGGACACCAGTACGCCGGTTGTCCATGTCGGCGTTGTCGACCGCTTGTTGGTCAGATTGGACGTCAAGATAGACATGTCACCGCCGGCCTGGATGAGGCCGGAGATATTGGTGGTCGCCTGATTGCGCTGCGTAAGCGTGCTGCCAGCGATCGTCAGGTCGTCGCCGGCGAGAATGGCGCCCTGATCGTTCGTCAGCGTTCCCGCGACCAGAAGGGAAGCATCGTTACCGGCATAGAGAAGACCAGTCGATGTATTGATGAGGTCGCCGCTGGTGTTGATGGTCAAGTTGTTGCCGGCGGCCAGCTGGCCGCTATTGGTCAACGTCGGCAGGGTCAGCGTCAGGTCGTGGGCGGCGAGCAGCGTCGTGGTGTCGCTCGCGGTCAGACCGGCGGCGGTGATGGCGATGTCGCCGGAGCCACCTGCATTCGTGACCGTATTGACTTGCGCGCCGGTCAGATCGGCCTGGCCGCTGAGATTGAGCGCCAGTCCGCCGAGGATCAAGCTGCTGCCCGTCAGGTTGGCGGACGTGGCTGTGACGGCCAGGGTGCCACCGACGGCCAGCTTGGCGCCGCGCGTTCCGGAAAGATCGATTGTGCCGGTATCGATGGTCAGATTGCCGGTGACGTTGCTGTTGTTGGTGTAGCTGATGGTACCCGGCGCAGTCAGCGAGGCATTCGCAAGGCTCTGCAGCAATGCGTAGCTGATATCGCCGCTTGTCGTCGCCGAGAAGTTACCACCAGATAGCAGCGCATTACTGGCGGTGATATCGCCGTTGGAGGCCGTGAGCGTCATGGTGCCGGACTGGGCATTACCCTGCGCGAGCATCAACGCACCGTTGGTGGAGGCACGCGTCGCCGCGAAATCGACGCCCGAAACCAGGCTGGCGGCAGTGATCAACTGACCTTGCAGGTTGATATTACCCGCGGCCATGGACTGGCCGGCCAGAGCGATCGATCCGCCCGCCGTCATCGTCAGGTTCTGATGGGCAACGGCGTTGCTGGCGACGCTATTGCCGATGCTGCCGCTCGCAATGGCAACGATGTTGCCAGCCGCCAGCAGATTGGCGGCATTCAGGTTCCCGGCGGTGGCCTTAAGGGTGAGCGCACCGCTCGAACCGAGCACAACACTGCCGTCAGCAGACTGGTTTGTGGCGGTAAAATCGACACCCGAGACAAGGCCACGTGCCGTAATGGACGAGCCGGTGATTGCGACGTTGCCAGCGGCCAGAAGCGTACCGCTGATATCCGAGGCGGCATTGACGGTGACGTCACCATGACCGGTGACGTTGGAGGCCGTGAACGATCCAGCTGTCACGTTGAGGTCGCGAGCGACCAGCAGCGGGCCGGCCGTGGCGCTGGTGGCGTTAACGGTCAAGTCGCCCGTCGAACCGATAATAATAGCGCCGGTGGAGGATTGCGCCATGGCAGCGAAATCAACCCCTGTCACGACCTGGCTGGTCGAAACCGCACCGCCCGACAGCGAAATATCGTTGGCTCCGAGGATCTGGTTGGTTACGGTCAGGCTGTTGCTGCCGGAAAGCGCGATGTCGCTGTGACCCGTTACACTGCCAAGGCTGAGATCCGCCGCCGTGGCCATGATCGTGCCGGCCGCGAGCAAGGCGGTGGCCGATAGATTGCCCGAGGCCTGCAGCGTCAAATCACCCGCCGTGCCAAGTGTGATATTGCCGCCATTGGCTTCGGTCGCGGCGAAATCAAGACCACTGATGACCTGATTGAGCGAAATCGACCCACCCGAGAGCGAAACGTCGCCTGCTCCCAGAACCTGGCCAGTGGCCGTCAGGCTGGAGCTGCCGGACAGGATTATCGCCTGGTGGCCGGTGACATTGCCGACGCTCAGATCCGCGGCCGAGGCAGAAATGGTTCCGGCCGCGAGCAATGTATTGGCAGAAAGCCCGCCCGAGGCAGCCAGCGTCATGTCGCCGGCACTACCGAGGACGAGACTGCCGCTGGCCGCTTGCGTTGCAGCGAAATCCACACCGGAGACGATGGCACCGGCCTGGATGGCCGCGCCTGAGATCAGGACGTTGCTGCTCCCAAGAATCTGGCCACTCACATTTGTAGCGGCGTTAACGGTGAGCAGCCCATGTGAGGTGATGTTGCTTGATGTCAACGAGGCTGCGGTCGCCGTGAAATTACCGGTAGTCTGGATGTTCCCGGCCGTCATATTGCCGGTCGCACTGGTGCTGAGGCTTCCAGCCGACAGCAGATTGCCGGTGGTAACATTGCCGCCGGTGGCTGTCAGGCTGAGGTTCCCGGCTGAGCCGAGCACGACATTGCCATTGGGATCGGCGCTGGTGGCAGCGACATTGATGCCTGAGACGGCCATGCCGGTGGCGATCGACCGGCCGGTGGCACTAACATTGCCTTGCGCCAGCACATTACCGGCAACCGCGATATCCAGTCCGGCGCTCAGCGCGATATTCTGGTTGCTCAGCAGTGAGCCCGCGGAGATCGAGCCGGCCGTGGCGGTCAGATTGAGATCACCGGTACTATTGGCAGCACCCGCAATCGCGATATTGCCGGAGGTCGCCGAAAGCGTCGCCGCACCATTGCCTGCTGTGACACTGCCGGCGGCAATGCCGCCGCCCGAACTCATCTGCACCGTCGTGCCACTGTTGACGTCACCAGAGACGCTGAGCAGGCCTGTGCCGCTTGCAAGTACGATATCGCTGTCGGCTGCCACCGACTGCAGGGTGATGCCTTGATCGGCCTGAACGACGACCTTCTGTTTCGACGTGACCTTGGCGGCGGTGACTTGTCTCTTCGAGGTGATGGTCACACCCTGGCTGCCCGACGCATTGCCGATCGAGATCTTGCCATCGGCCGATAGCGACAGTTCACCGGCATTGGCGGCCATATCGCCGCTCATCTTGACGCCGGCGCCCTTCTCGGTGACGACGACCTTGATGCGGTCGGCCTGCATGGCGCCAAGGGCTGAGCCGTCGATCGCATATTCCGGCGTGCCGGAGGTGGCGGTCAGTGCTGTCGCTTCACCGGTGGCATAGTTGTATTGGCTGGCGCCGCCGGTCAGCCGCAGGGTCTTGCCGTAGATCGGTGCATTGACGTGGATATTGCGGGCAACGACGTCGAACAGGTCGACGGCACCAGGAGCAGCCGCGAGATTTGCCCCTGCCCCTTCAAAGGTGACATCGCCGCCATTGACGGTGAAGCCGGTCAGGCTGCCATCGGCGCCGATATTGGGTACGCCGGTCGTCAGCGTCGCATGCGGTGTATTGATGAAGCCGCAGCCCGAGCAAGTCAGGCCATTTGGATTCGCTATGATGACGTCTGCCCTGCTCCCGAACACTTCCGTTGGGCCGTTAAGTGCAGACCGGTTCCCACCGGTCACCTCATTGAGGATGACCGAAGCGGGGCTGGAGCTGTTGAGGTTCGGGTTGCCAGGTGTGGCGCCGCCGAGGTTTGAGGTACCGACCTCGCCTTTGAAGTTGTTGAGGATCAGGCCCGGCGTGCCGACATTGAAGTCCGAAAATTTGTTGTGAGACAGGCCAGCCCCGTTCGGGGTGACGATGTCGATCAGCGGCACGCCGTTCGGAGCTGCACCGACACCCGGCTGATTGGCGGTTGGTGCTGCCGTGCTCGCCGAGACCGACTGGGCGTTGGCGATTGTCGGTTGCAATACCAGGAGGCTGCTCAGCGTCAGGGCAAGTGCCTTGTGCGCAAGGCGCACGAGCCGATGAACGATGTCGCCCGCAGCCGACTGCGAGGCAGTCGATTCTCTGTACGACTTGCCAGACCCCTGGCGCGGATGTTTGCCCATGATACGTTCGCCCTTCTGAGGTCGGGCTACGTCCGCGGCTCTCGCCCGACTATGTAGCCTACATCTCACCTCGCCCAGGCCGCGTCATGCGGCACATATTGAAGATTTTTCTTGATCGACTTGGTGGCGGACGTCAATTGCCACACGGATAAAGGGAGCCAACATTGGGAATGTTCGCGTGAGCTTGGTAAAGACCGTGTGAATTTTACACCAATGACTATATGCAATACGGAGAGACACGCATCACGGATGGTTCACCGCGGGCGCTTCAAGCCTTGCGGCGTAGCGATGGCGGACGAACCTGGATGCGGTGCTCCAGCCTGAAGCCGTCGCCCGGGACAGCCATGGCGTGAGAAAACCGCCGAAAATAACCACAAACGTGGCAACTGCAATTGCACTCCCCGCTGGCGCGTTTGAAGCCGCAATAGTGCATCGTGCCGGTCGACCATTCCGCCGAATATGTCCGAATACCCCATGTCGAAATTCACATGCCCGCCGGCGAGCTTGGCGTCGACGGTCCATCCAAACACGTCGCCGCCGTCAATGCGATGCGGGTTTGCTCATCACTCGTTTCTGTCTTTTCGAACGCCTACCCGTCTCATGCATTTCGGGTCTCAGTGACAACGGCGGCGGGCAGAGGTCCGCCGCCGGAGCTGCCCTATTTCTTGGTCAGCCAGATTTTGACTTGTTGCGTAAAGGATTTCGACAGGCGTTGGGCTAGGATGTCCTCCGGTCCGGCGGCAGCGACTGCGTTGACGGCCATTGCTATGAATATGCCATAACCCTCACCCCTCATCGCAGGGTTCACGCCGACAACGCTCGGGTTCTCCGCGATCAGTTGACCGGTCTTGGCGTCTTCAAGCCGAACCGTCCCACTGATGCCGCTGTCGCTATGGATCAGGATGCGGCCAGCCTTCGTGCTCAAATCGACCGTGTGCAGAGTAACAACCAGCCGCCCGCGGGTCGGACCGCCGGGCACGCCGATCAGTTCCTTCTCCATCGTGCTCTTTAAGGTACGAACGACCATGGAAAGTTGCGGATCGGCTTTGCCTTGAGTGAAAAGACCCGTCATCGTAACGTCGGGCGCCGTCTCGATTCGGATCTCACGCACCGACGTGCGCTGGAGCGCCGCAACCAACCGCGGATCTGTGGTGACACAAGAGGCGAGCACCGTCGCCAGAAGCAGGGCGCAGCAGTATTGCAACCCCCGCATCAGCCACGCATGAAAACCAACATAGCCGGAAACTGAACAGTTTTGCATCATCGCGCCGCCTCAACGATCACTCTTGGCCGGCGCCGTTTGCGCCCCGC
>NZ_AJVM01000026.1:0-24187 GCF_000281735.1 Rhizobium sp. AP16
TCAACGGCTCGCAGCTCTTCGCAACGAACCAGCAGGTGACGAGTAACTCGACCACGATCAACAACATCGTCAACGGCGGTGGGATCAAGTACTTCCACTCCAACTCGACGCTGCCGGACTCGGTCGCGACGGGCACGGATAGCGTGGCCATCGGCCCGAATGCTGTTGCCAACAATGCAGGCGACATTGCCCTTGGCTCCGGTTCTGTGACGGCAGCGGCCAACCCGACGGCCGGTGCGACGATCGGCGGCACGGCCTATACCTTCGCAGGGGCTACGCCGACCAGCGTTGTCAGCGTCGGTGCCGTCGGTGCGGAACGGCAGATCACCAACGTCGCAGCCGGCCAGCTCTCGGCCACCTCGACGGATGCGATCAACGGTTCGCAGCTCTTCGCGACAAACAGCCAGGTGACAAGCAACTCGACCACCATCAACAACATCATCAACGGCGGTGGGATCAAGTACTTCCACTCGAACTCGACGCTGCCGGACTCCGTCGCGACGGGCACGGATAGTGTGGCGATCGGCCCGAACGCAGTCGCCAACAATGCAGGCGACATCGCACTCGGCTCGGGCTCGGTCACGGCGGCTGCCGTCGGTACCGCCGGCACGACCCTGCAGGGTACGGCCTACACCTTTGCCGGAGCGACACCGACCAGCACGGTTTCGGTGGGCGCCGTCGGTGCCGAGCGCACGATCACCAATGTCGCGGCTGGTCGGATTTCCGCCACTTCGACGGATGCGATCAACGGCTCGCAGCTCTTCGCCACCAACACCGCGCTCAACAACATCATCAGCGGCGGCGGCGTCAAATACTTCCATGCCAACTCGACGGATCCGGATAGCGTTGCATCCGGTGCGAATGCGGTGGCAGCCGGTCCGAACGCCATTGCATCCGGTGCAAGCAGCGTCGCCTTGGGCGATGGTGCGAACGCCAGCTTGGACGGCAGTGTCGCACTTGGTTCGGGCTCGGCAACGGATGTCCCGGTTGTTGGAACCGCAAGTACGAAGATCGCTGGCACCACATACAACTTCGCGGGAACGGCTCCGGTCGGGACGGTCTCCGTTGGCAGCAAGGGTAAAGAGCGGACGATCACCAACGTTGCAGCCGGTCGCCTAGCGGCCGACTCGACGGATGCGATCAATGGCTCGCAGCTCTTCGCGACCAACTCGGCGGTAGAGACGCTGAACTCGACCGTTACGAACATCAACACCGGCGGCGGCATCAAGTACTTCCATTCCAACTCAACCCTGGTCGACAGCGTGGCGGGTGGCACTAACAGTGTTGCGGTCGGTCCGGCGTCCGTTGCATCGGCAGCAGACTCAGTGGCCGTTGGTAACGGTGCCAATGCCAGCACGGCGAACTCGGTTGCTCTCGGCGCCGGCTCTACGACGGCGGCAGCCGTCGCGACGACCGGGGCCACTATCGCCGGCAAGGATTATGCCTTCGCTGGTGGAGCGCCGGTTGGCGTTGTCAGCGTCGGTTCGGTTGGGGCGGAACGCCAGGTCACCAATGTCGCGGCGGGTCAGCTCAACGCCAGCTCGACCGATGCGGTCAACGGCTCGCAGCTCTTCGCCACCAACCAGGCGGTCGAGAGTGTCCAAAGCACCGTTACCAACATTAATACGAAGGTCGAGAATGTCGTTCAGTACGATGTCGTCGACGGCAAAAGGACAAACAGCGTGACCCTGATCGGTGGGGACGTCAATTCACCGGTTGTCATTCACAATGTCGGTCCCGGTGTCGCTGGGACGGACGTTGTCAACGTCAATCAGCTGAACCAGACCGCGTCCACCACGCTCAACCAGGCGAACACTTATACGGATAACAGGACGGCCGCCGCCATCCAGACGGCCAACAATTATACGGATAACAAGTTCAACCAGTTGAACTCCAAGCTTGGCAATATCCAATCCGAGGCCCGTCAGGCCGCCGCGATCGGCCTTGCCGCCGCTTCGCTACGCTACGACGACCGCCCCGGAAAATTCAGCGCCGCGGTCGGTGGTGGTGTCTGGAAGGGCGAGGGCGCGTTCGCCTTCGGTGTCGGCTACACCAGCGAGGATGCGCGCCTGCGCACCAATCTCTCCGGCACGGTCGCCGGCGGATCGGTCGGCGTCGGCGCGGGCCTGAGCTACACCTTTAACTGAGGTTCATCATGAACTTGCAGAGAGAACAGGCAGAACAACACGAGTGGCGGGCCAGAGCAGGTGCCCGGTGGCGAAATACGAGGTCGCCACCGGGTACCGGATCTGCCACTCGATGCGGTGGTCTCCTTCATGGGATTGTTGTGCTTGCAATTTCGCTGCTGGGTCATGGAGCCGTCTTGGCGGCTCAGGAGCCTCTTTCGCAGCCGCGCTATAGCATCAAGCCTTCCGAGGTCGTCCTGCCGGAGGGGGTGGCGCTCGGGCAATATCGTCGCGTGATCCGGCCGTTCGCCAATTGGACGCTGATCTGCGACGAGAACCTGAAGAAGAAGCAGCGGGTCTGCAACATCACGCAGACCATCATCGACGAGCGCGGCGCGATGGCTTTCAGCTGGTCGCTGGCGGGGACGTCCAACGGAAATCCGATCATGATCATCCGCGTGCCGGCGTCTGTCGGCAAGGGGAACCCGGTGCAGATCAGCTTCTCCAGCCAGAAGAACCCGGTCAACGCCAAGACCGAAGATTGTGATCAGACCATTTGCCTGATCCTGCTGCCGGTAGGTCCCGTGCTGCGCGAACAGATCAACAAGCAGGTGGATGTACGCATTACCTATGCCAATCCGGAAAATGGCGATGGCCCGGTTGTGATCGGAACGACGCTGAAGGGGCTGCCGACAGCACTAGCGGCGATCAAATGATCGCCGGCAGACGATAGGGATTCGAGACGAGCCCGGAGCGTGGGTCTCGTCCGCAAAGGGTGGGCGCCTCGGAGCTAAGGGCGTCCATCAGACGGTGCCGGCGATATCGCCGGCACCGTTAAAGGAAACGGGGATTGGAATGGAACAACAATCGATCTTCGAGCGAGTGATGAACAGGGGCAATGCTAGGCTCAGTGATGACGATCTCACGCCAGCCGGCACGTTCCGCGAACCGGAAACCGCCGCCGAGAGCGGCAATGAGGAGACTGAGACCGTGAAGACCCACAATCGTCTGCTACTGATATCATCGGCCGGCGCCGTTATTCTTGGCGTTCTGGCAACCGCCGTGCTGGCACAGCAGGATGTGATCTCGTTACCGAGCTTCATGGTCGCGCAGAAGAGTACGCCCACGCCGACCCCCAAGGGGACCACCGCCACGGCGCGCACTGCAACGTCAAAGGATGCAGCCGCCGCCGGCGATAGCGGTGCGGCTCCCGCCGCCGCGGCCACGGATCAAGAGAAGACGATCTTCAACGAGCATATCGATCAGGCGGGCGTCACCGCCTGCAGGGAGGTCTTCCCGGCGCTCGGCTTCGTTGCCGCCTCCGGCTCGACCTTCAACGCGACAACCTCCTGGAGCGAGAAGGATTCGAACGATCATTCGATCTTCTCGATCGTTGGCATGAGCTTCAATAGCGACCAGTTCCGGGGTAGTGGCGCCAGCGTCATCTTCAGTGCACCGACGCCGGCAAAGGGCGGCTGCGAGGGCAGTTTCGTGCGTGTGGTTCCGGTCGGCGTGGACTGCAATACCTTCGCCGGCACCTTGCCGAAGGACAGCAAGCTCGGCCCGTCGCTGCAAGGGCTTCCCGTCGTCACTCTGCCGAGCGGGGTTCAGACAGTTCTCCTGCCGTCAGCCGGCAATGGCTGCGTTGTCCTGACGACCTCTAGGGCGGCTGTACCTGGCAATAGCTGACGACATAGGCCAGGCGTGTCCTCCCATACGCCTGGCCTGCCAATTCATGACTATTAGACCCATAGACCCAGAAGTTTTGGAGTTTGGAGAGCACATGTTGTCGGGCAGACCAGTCATTCGAAATAGTGTTTTCGCAGCGTTGGTCGCGATCTGCGCCATCCTGCCTCCCACCGCCCATGCCGCCGACCCGATCGTTCAGGAACAGTATCCAGAACCTCCGGTTACGCAGCACGGCATTTGGGGTGCGATCGCCTTCTCGCCGATTCACAACAAATACGGCTTCTTCTGGGGCGCCGACAAGCGCGAGGAGGCCGAGAATATCGCCGTCAAGTACTGCCAGAACCAGGCGGATTCCGGTTGCCGGCTGGCGATCACCTTCCGCAATCACCGCCATTGGACGGACGACGATCAATCGGGCTTCCCGTACGAACATTGCGCGGCTCTATCCGTGGCGGAAGACAGGGATCGCAAGGTGACACGTTGGGGAGCAGCTTCGGCCCCAACCCGCAAGGACGCCGAGGATGCCGCAATCAAAAGCTGCGGCGATTCAAATCAATGCAAGATTCACGAATGGGTTTGCACATGACTGCGCAGGCATTGGGATGGTGACGCAGCAAGACCAAATGACAGTTGAGGTAGATCATGGATGGATACACAGACATGAAGAATACGCCGAAATCAGAAGCGGATCCGTTGCTTGACGGCTGCGTAGCGATTGTTTCGGCTTTTCTCAGTCGCAATTCGGTCTACGCGAATACGGTCCCGAGATTGATCGAGGATGTCTATACGACGCTGTTCTCCCTGAGTTCCAATACCGTCGCCCTCAGACAGAACGGGCAGAGTCCAGCCGCCGATCTCGGTGCGTCGTTGACGGGCGACTATATCGTCTGTTTGGAGGATGGCAAAAAAGTGAAGCTCCTGAAACGCTATCTGCGCACTCACTTTGGCCTGACGCCGGACGAATATCGCGCAAAGTGGGGTCTTGCTTCCGACTATCCGATGGTCGCGCCCAACTATGCCAATCGCAGGTCGGAACTGGCGAAGCTGTCAGGTTTTGGAGAGAACACGCGACAGCCAGGCGGCAGACGCCGTCTCGCGAAGGCTTAGATCACATACTTTTCGGTGGCTGTGAGCGGCGAAAGATGAGCGAGTTTCATCGCGCACTGCAGCCAATAATTCAGTTTTATTAGCTGGATAAGCAGTTTGAGAATTAGCGGTTTATCAGAGAATTCAACCGGCCCCATTCTCGCAATCAACTGCCAGGCGACACTAAATTTCAAAAGAAGGGTGAGCTGCAATGTTGGCTATAGGCTTGTATGGTTTGGTTGCATTCGCGGTCATATTCTGCGGCGGATTACTGGGTTTGCTTATCGGCAAAATGATGCATGAGCGGCATCGCAACGAGGCAACGCAGAAGATCGTACAAACGGCGATGGGAACGGTTTCTCTCGTTGCAGCTTTGGTGCTCGGCCTGCTGGTTGCGACCGCAAAAGATAAATTCGATACGAACAACAAACAGACAGAGGAATTTGCCGCCGGTCTGATGTCTCTCAACCGTGAATTGGTGAATTATGGGCCGGATGCGGATGCCATAAAATCTCTGCTCCAGAAGTACACGGTCGCAAAAATTGCAAGCAACTGGCCTAGCGAGAGCGGTCCCAAGCCTGCGGCCGGCGACCCGCCGGCCTGGAAATTGCTCGAGAGCGTCCAGCAGGGTCTCCGAACCATAACGTCCAATACCGATGCTCAGCGTCTGGCGGTGGCAAGCGCGTTGCAGACAACCGCGGATCTGACAAAAGCGACGTGGCAACAGGCGGCGCAGGAGGCCGACCATGTCCCGCATCCATTCGTGGTGGTCCTGATGGTGTGGCTCTGCGTGTTGTTCATCAGCTTTGGTCTTTTTGCTCCCCGCAATAGAATCGTCGTCATGGCACTGTTCGTCTGTGCCCTTTCGATCGCCGGTGCCGTTGTCCTTGTTGTCGATATGGACATGCCGTTTGAAGGAACCATCACGGTTTCATCCGCACCGATGCACGATGCCCTGGCCAAGATGAATGTCCCGTAACTGCGCCGAATAGAGAAGGCCTCGTCCACGATACAAATACATGACGGCGATCTATCGAAATCTGGAGGATGTACAATGTTGAGGGTTTTTATTGCCTTTCTTCTGGCAACAAGCACAGTCATGAGCGTCGCGGCTCCAGGCCAGGCGGCGGAGGACCATGCGCAGGCGAGCCGATCGACTGTTCCATTTACGGTTGTTCGGAACTCGGCCTACCAGTCGTTCGTAGAGAACTGGGACGAAAAGAAGCAGCCTGTCCTCTGCGGGGCGATACGCTCTGCGTCGGACTGGGAGAAGATATTCAATCCCGCGGCGACGATGCAGAACAAAAAGCCATTTTCACCGGCCGCCTCCTTCTATGCGCGAAAGCAATTGCTGGTGGTTGCCCGTGTCGTATCGGCGCCGAGCGAGGGGGAACAGGGGAAGATTTTCACAGCCACTGCCGTCTCGGTGAAGAATGGCGCCCTGCAATTGAACTATGATTATCGCGCGCCGCAGCCCGGCGGCAGCTATCAGATCAAGGACTATCTGTTGGTCAGTATCCCGAAGAATGCTCATCCGGCAGGGCCGGTGACATTCATTGAAAATGGCAAGGTCGTCTGTGACCTGTCCCCGAAGACATCGGATTGATCGACAGAGCGGATCGCTCCGCCCTTTGAACCCCAAGGCGATTAAGTCGCGTTCGGGATGCAAGAGCTTCCGGCGCGAAATTTGAAGTTGGTCGAGACCAAACCTGTCGTGCCGCGATCAGAATCTGTCGAGGCTCAGAAGATAGCCGGATGAAACTTCGGCGGCAGGCGAGTGCCCATTAAAAAGGAGAGGTATTAATGCAGCTCAAAGAAGTGTCGTCATCGTTGTCGGAATACTACGATGCTGTCCCCTATGAATCCATGGCGTTCCCGCAGTCAGCGCCGGAGCATCTTCAAGCTGTTGCCGGCCTTTTCGGGCTGAGTTCCCCACCGATCGAGACGGCCCGCGTGCTGGAACTTGGTTGTGCGGCCGGCGGCAATCTATTGCCCTTCGCCGCACGTTACCCGCGGGCGCGGGTGCTCGGCGTCGACCTGTCGAGCGTGCAGGTGGAGCAAGGGAAAGCCCTGATCGCGGAGATGGGGCTCAAAAACGCTGAAATTCGTCGCGCCGATCTCAGCACGCTCGCGCGGAGCCTCGGGACGTTCGACTATATTATCTGCCATGGCGTCTATAGCTGGGTGCCGGAGAGCGTGGGCAAGGCAATCCTGCGCATTGCCTCGGAAAATCTGTCCGACAATGGCCTCGCCTATGTCAGCTACAACACCTATCCCGGCTGGAAGTCGCGGGAAATCGTCCGTGATGCAATGATCCTGCGTGGTGGCTCGCGCGAACTGAAGGAAAAGCTGCCCTACGCACGCGGCATGCTGGAATACCTCTATGCATCCGCGCGTCCCGATACGGTGCTCAAGCTGGCGCTGGAGGAGATGCGGCCGATCCTCCAGAACTACGGCGATTATTATCTGCTGCACGAATTTCTCGAGCCCTACAATGCGCCGTGCTATTTCCATGAATTCGTGGAGAGAGCGGAGGCCAACGGCCTGGATTATGTCGGCGAATCCGAGACTTTCCTGATGTTCCTGTCCAACTACAGTGCGGATATCGCCGAGCCTTTGCTGCGGGAATGGGGGTCGAGCCAGGTCTCGGTCGAGCAGTATCTGGACTTCGTCAATAATCGTGGCTTCCGCCAGACGATTCTTGCCAAGAAGAATCATGCCAGCGGTGTTCGCCGACAATTGTCTTCGGATATGCTCCAATCGTTGTTTCTCTCGGGCGTGTTCGTGAGCGAAGATGGCCCGCTGACGCCGGACGAGCAGCCCCAGGCCTGCAATTTGCTGCGGCGAGGCACTATCACCTTGTCGCAACCGGCTCTGAAGGTAGCCGCTGCCGCTCTCAATGAGGCCTATCCCGCCACGCTATCCTTCGACGCGTTGGCGCAGCGTGTTATCACCGAGCTGAAACTTTCGAAGACGGCGGCTCGCGAGCAGCTGCTTCCCTTCGTCGAGGAATTGGTGATCAAAGGCTTCCTGCGATTCCGCATGAGCGAGCCGGATATCGCCGCTGTGTTACCCGATCGGCCGGTCGTGTCGGACGAAACCCGCGCCACGCTGAAGCCGCCTGCCGGCGCCGATGCCGTCTCGGTCAGCAATCTTCTGCATGAGCCGGTTTATTTGAACATTCTGGAAGCGCGTGTCGCGTTGCTGATGGACGGCAGCCGCGACGAGGAGGCGTTGATTGCCGGCCTCGTCGAGGATGCGGGCAATGGTCTCATCACGTTCCTCAACGATGGTGCCCCTGTCAGCGAGCCTGCCGCAATCGAGGAGGCCGCGCGCAATCAGGTGCCCATCGCTGCCGCAAGTCTTCGAGCAAAGGGGCTGATTCGACGGGCAAAGAAATAATCGGTCACGCATAGAGACCGTCTGTCATGCATCCGGCTGAAGCTTGCGAGCTTCAGCCATGGGGTCTTGTTTCTCTTCGGGATCGGCCATCCGGCCGTCCCGGCACAGGATCCGCAGAATGACCCGGCCCAATCTATTGCGCGTCCTGATCGTGATGATGCAATCGACACGAGACCCACGCGAGCCCCCTAAAGGAGAACCAGAAATGCACTCCCGCAGAGATTTTTTGGCAATCAGCATTGGCGCCGGAGCAGTCACGCTATCGGTGTCGAGCGTCGCGGTGTATGCTGCAGGCGCAACACATATGAAGAACGTCACGGCGTTCACGATGGTGTTCGGAGACGGCCTGAGACTGACCACTGTCGCGGTGGAATATGATCAGGCAATCGACAATTCAAAGCTCTTGCGGTCGACCTTCAGTGTCGGTGGCAGGACCATCACAAAAATCTATGCCAATACAACCGCAGCGCTGGCGGAGAAGGGTAAGAATGGCAAGTTTGTCATCATCGAACTTTCGCCCGACGACGCGAATGCTCTGCTCTATTCGGCCGACGGTGGGAATGCCAGCCAAAAGCCAGCGAAGATATCGGTGATCCAGACTGGATCCATCACCGCTGTCAATGGCGATATATATGCCGCCAGTACCAAAGCGATGACAAACAGAAGCGTCGTGAATTTGGGCTTAATGTAGACTGTTATGGGAACAACCCCACAGGAACTGATCAATTGGCGGCAATGTGCCTGCGAGAGAAGTCTTACTCTGTCCGCGCCTTTGCTTCCTTCTGATTCACGATACGCCGGATTGTGCGAGGATCGACATTGTAATGCTTCGCGACTGCAGGGATCGTCTGCCCGTCGACACGTACCGCGCGATAGGCTGCCCGCTGTTGCTGTGTGGTGAGTACTGGCCGCCGGCCTAGATGCAAACCCTTGCGGCGGGCGGCGTCCATGCCGGCGCGGGTCCGCTCGCTGATCAAAGCGCGCTCGAATTCCGACAATGCGGCAATCAGGTGAAAGACCAATCGTCCACCGGAGGAGGTCGTATCGATGTTCTCCGATAGGGAGCGGAACTCGATGCCTCGTTTGCCAAGTTCATCGACAAACTGAACGAGGCGGACAAGCGATCGCCCAAGCCGATCGAGACGCCAGACGACGAGCGTGTCGCCTCTCTGAAGAGCTTTCATGACGTCCTCCAAACCAGGCCTCTCAAAACCAGCCCCGGACACACCGTGATCGGTGAAGACGTGGTCGCATCCTGCCTCCCCGAGTGCGTTCAGCTGCAGGTCCATTTTCTGGTCCTCCGTTGAGACGCGCGCGTATCCTATTCTCATTGAATGCTGGCCCCCCGACCAGTGAAGTTCGTGATCAAAATCGGTTGTGTTGAAGGATGTGCCGGTGAGTGCCTGCGTTATCCGTGCAGTTTCTCGTATTGCCGGCCGTCGATGCGTGGGGCCTGGCGGATTTGCATGGCAAATCTCTCCGTGCCCTGTGACGGACACGGCCTGACACCACCTGACAATTTGCTTGTTTGTGACCCGCTCAGGCCGAAGTAAGGCCTACTCCATCGAGTGCGGATGAACCTGCAATGTGATCTGTCGCATAACCGGCTACACCTCGAGCCATATGGGGAGTGCTGCCGAGACTTTTGTTAATGGACAGTCGGCGCTGGTATCAACGCGAAGAGTCGTCGCGGATGCATTCGCTGCACTGCCAGACAATAAAATAACCAACAATATCAGCTTCAAGTCCGCCTCCCAGAGTTAAGCTTTCCGCAGCGCGCGTGCAAACCTTCGGCGCGCTGATTACTGGCTTGGAAAAGCCAATCACTATCTCTGCGGTTTGGTTGCTCGAAGGATGATTATTGTTTAGCTTCGAACGGCCGCTCGTGACAAACGATGAAGATTAAAGCGGCGTTAGGCAAACTTAAGATGATGGACTACCAGCAGTTGGAAGCCTTGGTGGAAGTCCTCCGTCAGGGCAGTTTCGAGCGAGCAGCGAGAACATTGAACATAACGCCGTCCGCGATTTCTCAAAGGATCAAAACCCTTGAGGAGCGCGTAGGTGCGGTCTTGATTGTTCGCGGGCAACCCTGCTTGCCGACCTCGGTCGGCACCAGGCTTCTTCATCATGCCGAAAGAGTCCACCTGCTGGAGCAAGAAGTACGCAATGAAATTGAAGGGGCGACCGTTAGCGAAAAGATAACCGTACGGATTGCCGTCAACGCGGACAGTCTCGTAACTTGGTTTTGCGAGGCGATGAAAGCGTTTGACGATGTTTATATTCACGTTTTACGTGAAGACCAGGAGCATACTTTCGAACTGCTTTGGTCGGGCGACGTCGCTGCTGCCGTTTCATCCACGGATGTCGAGGTGGCTGGGTGCGACCGTCGAAAGCTCGGTCACATGCGCTATCGCGCCGTGGCCACGCCGCAATTTATCGAAAAAAACTTTCCCGACGGCGTCACTCCAGCGGCGTTGTCACAGGCTGTCGGCCTGCGTTTCGACACCAAGGACGACCTTAACGATCAATGGACCGAAAATTACTTCGGCAAAAGCTGTCCAATACCGACACACTGGTTGCCGTCGACGCATGGCATTTTGCAGGGAACGTTGGCCGGCCTTGGTTGGGGAATTAATCCGGAAATCCTCGTCAGAGAGCACTTGAGTACGGGTATATTGCAGGAGTTGATCAGCGATGCCCCCGTCGACGTACCACTTTACTGGTATCATTCCAGAGTGGCTCAGCCGCTTCTTTCTTCATTGACTGCCTCAGTCGAGAAAGTATGCCGTGCTTTCCTGAATTAGCGCGTGCCACATCTATTCTGCCCCGTACCCTGCATGTTGAATTCCGCCATGATTTGACCCGTCTTTCTACTTGGCGCTGACCCTGTTAGGCGGAGACAAGCCTATGAAGTGCTTCACCATTTTGGACGAATTGCGAGCGATCGTGAAATGGCAAATGGGGTGAGTTTCGTCTGGAATTCAACATCTGTTGGCATATCCGACAAGTAAAAGCATGAATTGCTTCCTGGACTGGTCGGCAAAATCCATGGTGTGCAATTCGTCGCGAAATTCCTATTCTGCGACGGGCAAATATCAGGCGCGGCAGTCCTGCGGAAATTGGGATTATGCCGACAAGGTCGCTGCCGATCGGAAGGTCTCGCCTTGAGAGGCCAGACGTTCAACCATAAAATCCACGAATGCACGGACCTTCGGCGAAAGCTGGCGATTGGATTGCCAGACAAGGGAGAGTGAGCCGAAAGGAACCATGAACGACGTGAGAACCGGGGTGAGCATGCCGCTCCGGATGTATGGCTCCGCGACATAAACGGGCAGATGGGAAAGCCCCAGCCCATCCAACGTTGCCCGCAATCCTGCGTCGGTGTTGTTGAAGATGAGGTTTTTTGGCAGGATCAACCGGTCGTGGGGAGCTTGAAATGCCCAGAGCGCAATGCGGCCACTGGATGGATACTTGAAGTGAATGCAGGCATGCCCGGCAAGATCAGCCGGTGTCTGCGGGCGGCCTCGCCGTTCGACATATTCGGGACTTCCGCAGACGACGAAATGCTGCTGTCCGAGGACGCGGGCGATCAATCCACTATCGGCCAGCTCGCCGCTGCGGACAACGACATCCACTCCCTCGGCAACGAGATCCACCACTCGATCCTCGAAATCAATGTCCAGTTCGATCCCAGGGAAGGATTCGACGAAGGATCGCAGGATCGGCATGAAGAGATGATGCCCGACGATATGAGGCATGCTGACGCGTAAGCGCCCCGTTGGCCGCTCCCGGCTCTGAAGGATTGCCGCTTCAGCATCCCCGAGGTCGTCAATGATGCGTTTGCAGCGCTCGTAGAATACCGCGCCCTCCTCCGTCAGGCTCATGCTTCGTGTCGTGCGATTGAAGAGCCGCACCCCGAGGCGGGCTTCGAGGCGGCCCACCGCCTTGCCAATGGCGGATGGAGATGCCCCTGTGACGCGTGCAGCTGCCACATAGCTCTGCTGTTCGGCGGCGTGAACAAAGGCAGCGATGCCCGTCAAGCTTTCCATGACATCTCCAATTGAAGAAATTTTGTCCTTTAAGTAGTTCCATCTCCCATAATTGATCAACATTAAAGATAAAATATCCTTCGTTTTCAGCTTTGCAGGCACCGATACCCGGTTCCTGCCGCAAGCTCGATCACGCGGAAACACAGATGACCCCAGTATCGGTTGAAACGGAGAAAGCAGGAGCCTGGTCGTCACTGGCCGTTCTTCTGACCGGGAATTTCCTCACCATCCTCGACCTGTTCATCGTCAATATTGCGCTGCCCGACATCCAACGCAGGCTGCACGCGTCCAACGGGGAATTGCAGCTCATCATGGTGGCCTACAGCCTGACCTATGGCGCGCTGCTGCTGAACGGAGCCCGTCTGGGCGATCTCTATGGGCGGCGGAAGCTGTTTCTCGTCGGCATGGCGATCTTCGCGCTCGGGTCACTGCTGTGCGCCCTTGCGCCTTCCCCCTGGAGCCTTATCGGCGCACGCGCCGTCCAGGGTATTGGCGCAGCGCTCCTGATGCCGCAGGTCTATACGTCGCTGCGGGTACTTTTTGAGGGTGACGATCGCCGAAGGGCATTCTCGGTAATGGGCGCGGTCCAGGGGGTTGCCGGTGCGGCGTCCCAAGTCATCGGGGGATATCTGCTTGTGCTCAATATCGGGGATATTGGGTGGCGCCTTGTCTTTCTTGTCAACCTGCCGGTCGCGTTCTATGCGCTGATCGCGGGAAAACGGATGATCGTGGAGACCAGGGCGCTCGTATCACCGAAGCTCGATTTATGCGGAGCTGTCCTGGGGACCTCCGCACTGACCCTGGTCCTGCTGCCGGTGATGGTCGGGCAGGAGCATCACTGGCCCTGGTGGGCGATCGTCGCCCCTCTGCTGTCTCTTCCTATGTTCATGTGCTTCGCCTTCTACGAGGCCCGGCTGGCGCGGCGCGGTGGCGTACCCATCATCGATATTTCTCTCTTCAAAAAGAAAAACTTCGTCCTTGGGGTTCTCGCGGGGTTCCTGTTTTTCTCGGCGATCGGCTCGTTCTCCTTGTCGCTGACAATCCTGCTGCAGGTCGGCCTCGGGCAAACCGCGCTCGAAGCCGGGACGTTCTTTGTCCCATCGACGATCGCATTTTTCATCGGCTCGCTTCTTTCGGAACCGCTTGCAAAACGAGGAGAGCACCGGGCGCTGTTCCTCGGCATGGCCGTCTTTGCAGCGGGATTGCTGACCGCCGTTCTGTCCGACCTTGCCGTTGGTCATTATATCCTGACACTGAGCGCTTCGGTCATCCTTCAGGGACTGGGCCAGGGGATTGTTATTCCGCTTCTCCTCAACATGATCCTGAGCACCGTCTCCAGCGAAGAGGCTGGGATGGCGTCCGGTGCCTTCAGCACCATGCAGATCGCCGGCTCCGCCTTTGGCGTATCGATCGTCGGGGTCATTCTGTTCAGTGTGCTGGAGCACATTGGTGGGACAGCCTCCTTGGCCCATCCTGCTGCGAAGGCTTATGGAGAGGCCTTTTCGATTGCGGGCATCTATAACTTGATCGCGATCGTCCTTGGCCTTGCGCTCCTGGCTCGGATCCAAATGTCGCGGCAGTAGCATCCATGGGAGATTCCGCCGTAAGCGGCCCATTCGCGAACTCATGAATTTTGATGGGTTGCCTATGGGGTCACGAGGCAGGCGACCAGCCCAGGTTCGGGGCCACCGTCTCCGCGAGGTCGGCCAGCAGCCGCACGTTCTCGGCAAGACCGAAGGCGGGTGGTAGAAAGAGGACAATCTCGTCTGCGGCGGCGAGGCCCGGGTCGTTGAAAACCGCCTCGGTCACCTGGTCGGGAGTGCCCTGGAAAACGGGGCAAATTTGGACTCCGGACGGTTGGTTGGCCGGCGCGGTCGGTGTGAGGGCGCCCTTGGGGCGGGATGCGGCGATGCCCAGGGTGCGGCGCTCGAGGTCGTAGGCGGAGTACTTCTCCCGGAGCTCGGCGGTGGTGCCGACCAGGATCGAGGCGGCGACGGTGACCGGCGGCGGCTCGGTGCCCCATGTCTCGCGCCAGGTGGTACGGAAAGCCTTGATGCTGCGGGCCTGATACTCCCCGAAGGTCTCGCCCTCGGCATGGTCGTGCTGCACGGTGCCGGAGATGAGCCCGATCCCAAGCTCGGCAGCCTGCACCGCCGAGCCTAAGCTGGCCGAGCCTTGCCTAATCCGGGAGCGCAGGGTTGGGCTGTGCGGTGTCACGCGCAGTTCGATGCCTTCCGGGGCACCCTGGTTCGGCCCGGCGACGGTGTGGAGGACCTCGCCCGAGATCGCGGCGAGGAAGCGTGCCTGGCGGCGCCTGGCCTCCGTGCGGGCATCGGTGTCGACTGTACCGAAGACAGCGTCGAACGCCGCGTTGGCGCCGGTAGAGATGGCCAGCTCCAGCCGGCCGCCGATCAACAGGTCGGTCGTGCCGGCCGCCTCGGCAAGCAGGATCGGATCTTGATAGCGCATCGGGATGACCGCCGAGCCCAGCGTGATATGCTTGGTGTGCTGGCCGGCCGCGGCGAAGAACGGAAGCGGCGAGGACAGGTAATGGTCGAAGTGCCGCTGGTAGGCCCAGCCGGACTGGTAGCCCAGCCGCTCTGCGGCCTTGAACAGCTCGATCCCGTCGCGCAACCCCTGCGCCGGCCCGGCATCATCGTTGAAAGACACGCGGGTATTGAAGCCGAGCCGCTGCTTGGGGCGGAACGGCGTGGACAGGGCGCCGGCAGGCGCGGTCACGGTCATGCGATTTTTTCCTCGCTGAAGACCCGTTGAGGTTGAGGCTGGGGCACGCGGGCGATACGAGCGACGCCGGACGGGATCGATTCCAGCAGCGACCGGGTATAGGCCTGCTGAGGGTTGTCGAAGATGTCGGTGACGGTCCCGTGTTCGACGATATGTCCGCGCTGCATCACCGAGACGGTATGGGCGAGTTGGCGCACCAGGGCCAGATCGTGGGAGACAAATACATATGTCAGGCCAAGCTTGGCTTGCAGCGAAAGCAGCACTTCGACGATGTCGGCCTGGACACTGACGTCGAGCGCGGAGGTGGGCTCATCGAGCACGATCACATCCGGCTTGAGGACCAGCGACCGGGCGATGGCCACGCGTTGGCGTTGGCCACCTGACAAGGCTACAGGATTGCGCGCAAGCAGGTGCTCGCCGAGCCCGACATTGGCCAGCGCTTCGCGGACCCGTGCGGCCCGCTCTGTGGCGGTTCCAATCTTGAAGCGGTCGAGCGGTTCGCGCACCAGTCGCTCGACTTTCCAGGTCGGGTCAAGCGAGGTGAACGGGTTCTGGTAGACGAGCTGAAGGTGGCGCCACACCGCGCGCAGCGACTGGTGCGAGCGACCGTTGAGCTGTTCGCCGGCCACGGTGATGTTCCCGGTGTCGGGTTGCTCCAGCCCAAGCAAGAGCCGGATTGCGGTCGTCTTGCCTGAACCCGACTCACCGACCAGCGCATGCGTGGTGCCAGCCTGGACGGCAAACGACACGTCGTTGACGGCCGTCAGAACCTTGCCGTCAACCGCGAAGGTCTTCGTGACGGCGCTGACCTCGATCTTCGGTGCCTTGCCGGCGTCTGTCTTGAGGAAACGGAAACCGGGATCGCGCAGCCGGGCGTAACGGTTGGGATTGAGGGCAGGGACGTCGGCGTGCAGCTTCTTTGCGTATGGCGAAGCGGGCGATGAGAAGACGGCCGCGGTGCTGCCGGCCTCCTGGACGATGCCGTCCTTGAGCACCACCAGCGAGTCCGCCCGCTCGGCGGCGATCGCCAGATCGTGGGTGATGAGGAGCAGGCTGATATGGAGCTCATGCTGCAATTTGGAAAGCAAGTCGAGGATGCGTTTCTGGATCGTGACGTCGAGCGCGGAGGTCGGCTCATCCGCAACCAGCAGCAGCGGCCGTGGAAGGACCGCAAGGCCGATCAGCACACGCTGCAGCATGCCGCCGGACAGTTGGTGTGGGTAGGAATCATAAACTCGCTGCGGGTTGTCGAGCCCAACTTGAGCGAATGTCTCCAGGATGAGCGCCTTGCGACGTGTCGTATTGGGCTCGTCGATGAGCGTGGCTGCCTCCATCGCCTGGGCGCCGATCGTCCGCACCGGGTTGAGCGAGTTGCCTGGATCTTGCGGGACAAACCCGATAGCACGTCCCCGTAATGGCCGGAAATGCCGCTCCGGGAGCCCCAGCACCTCCTGGCCGTCGAAGTCGACGCGGCCGCTCGCGCGTCCACCGGCCGGGAGCAGTCGCAGTACCGCGCGGGCAATCGTCGATTTGCCCGAGCCCGATTCCCCGATGAGAGCAAGGCTCTTGCCACGGCCCAGTTCGAACCCGACGTTGGTGACGACCTCTTGCTTTCCGTAGGCGACCGACAAGCCGCCGACGCGGAGCAGTGGAGCTGATCGTTGAGACGTTGAGCCGGTAATATCGGTGCGAGCGAAAAGCTGGGTCAGTCTGTCTTGCGGAGCCATCGGCTGATCCTGTTTACAGAGAGGACGGTTGCGATCGTAACGAAGGCGGGTGCGTAAACCAGCCAGGGCCATTTGAGGTAGTCCTTGCCAATCGAGATCAGCAGGCCCCAGTCGGACGCCGGTGGCGGGTCGCCGTACCCGAGGAAGGCAAGGCTGGCGATCACCAGGATCGAGTCGCCGAACTGCAGCACTGCAAGTGGGAGCACCGAGCGCGATGCGTTCGGCAATACGTGGCGCCACAGGATGTGCCAGCGCGACCCGCCGAGGAGAAAGGAAGACTCGACGAATGTCGCCTGCCGGGTCTTGATGACCTCCGAGCGCATCACCCGGGCGAAGAGGGCCACAGCCGAAACACCCGTTGCGATGGCGGCGTTTGTGGTGTCGAAGCCGATCGCGGTGACGACGATGACGGCCAGCAAGAATTTTGGAATGGCGAGCAGCACGTCGACCAGGCGGGCGAACAGGGTGTCAACCCAGCTGCCGAAGAAGCCGGCCAGCAGCCCGATGAGGCCACCGGCAACAACACCGATGATCACAGCGATCAGCGCGCTCGCGACCGAAGAGGCTGTGCCATAGACAACACGGGTGTAGAGATCGCGGCCGAGATGATCGGTGCCGAACCAGTGCGCGGCACTGGGGCCAAGCAGCTTTTGAGCAGGAACACCGTTGATTGGGTCATAGCTCGTGAACAGGCTCGGGGCGAGCGACCAGGCGATCGCAAGCGCGACGATCGCGAACGAGAGCGCGACGGCCGGCGGCAGACGCAGGGCTGTCAGCCGGCTGATCGCCGTGACACGCGAGATCGGGTAGGCGGAGGCGAGGGTCATGAGGTCACCGCCTTGGAAATGTTGACGGAGCCTTCGTCAGCCGTGGTTGGACGACGCTCGGGAGAGCTGAGGAGCTTGACGCGCGGGTCGAGCAGCGGGTAGGCGAGGTCGGCGATCAGGTTGACAATCACAAAGACCACCGCTGCCAACGAGACGACTGCCTGAAGGACGGGCAGGTCCTGCGTGCTCACCGACCTTTGCACCAAGCTGCCAAGACCGGTGCGCCCAAAGACCGTCTCGGTGATCAGCGAGCCCCCAAGCAGCTCGCCGATGGTGAGCGCAACGACAGTGACGACCGGGAGTGAAGACGGCTTGAGCAGGTGCTTGGCGAACAGCCGCATTTGCCCGAGGCCGCGGCCCCGTGCAACGGCGGCGTATTCCTGCCCGGACTCATGGTCGAGGTTTGCGATGAGCACTTCGGCGATTTGTGCGGAGATGGGGATGCCGAGCGCGATCGCCGCGAAAAGTGTCGCCCAGACGCTGTCGGGCTCGATCACACGAAAGACGCCGAGCTGGAAACCAAAGAGGTGGATCAGCACCAGGCCGATCACGAAGTTCGGTACCGACAGGAACAGCGACGGAAAGCCTCGCAGCAAGCCCTGGCCAAGCCGTTTTGGAAGAAACTGTGTGCCATAGGCGATCACCGCCGCGAGCAGAAGCGCGACGACGAGGCCGGCGGAAGCAAGGACCAGCGTCGACGGGAGCACCTCGGCGATCAGCGTTGTCACGGGCCGATTGGTCCGCATCGACAGGCCCAGATCCCCGGTGACAAACCCGGAAAACGATGTCCAAAGCTGGACCGGGATCGGTTTATCCAGACCTTGGGCGGCGATGATCTCCTTGATCTCCTCCTGTGTGAACCCATTCTGGGGATTGTTCAGGACGTTGGAGATCGGGTCACCCGGCAGGATGCTGACGACAACGAAGGTGAAGACATAAGCCAGCAGGATCACGACGATCGCCTGCACGAGGCGCTTTGCGGCGTAGTTTAGGTAGGCTTTGCTCATGCCTGTCACCTTCTTTGCGCGGTTGAATTGCGGGCTATTCGCTTTTCGTGGCCGTGTAGTAGCTGGCATAGGCGACACCGTTGTAGACCTCGCCCTTGAGCTTGGGAGACTGAGCGTAGATCCGCTGAACGATCTGTGTGCGCGGGATGAAGTAGCCCTGATCGAGAATGTACTTCTGCAACTCGTCGAGGAGGGGTTTGCGAATTTCGGTGGAGCCGGCGCTGGCGATCTTGTCACGTAGCTCATTGAGCCTCGTGTCGCTCTCGTCGAGAGCGAACCAGTTCTCGCCGTTGTTGGCGTTCGTCAGAATGCTGGCGACGGTCCCTGCGTCGATGAAGCTACGCGTCACCTCGTAGGCCGGCACGGCCGGGCCGCCGTATTTGACCTTCTGGCCGTAGGTGACAACATCGTAGGCACGGATGGCGACTTTCCAGCCAATCTTGCCGAGTTGCTGGGCGATGAGCTCATCGACCGATTTGGACGTAGCAAGGTAGGGGTTGGAATTCAGTATCAGCAATAGCGGCTCGCCGTTCTTCGTACGGATGCCGTTTGCGCCCTTTGTCCAGCCTGCCTCATCAAGGAGCTTTTCAGCCTTGTCGGGATTGTACGCCAGCAAACTGCTTTGGTCGGTCGCTCCCGGCACGTTGCTCTGGATGAAGGACGTCGCAAGCTTCCAGTCGGGCGTGTAGACGGTGTCGATGATCTCCTGGCGGTTAATGCCGGCCTGGAGGGCCTGACGTACTTTCACGTCATCGTACGGCGCGAGCTTGGTGTTGATCGCCCAGCCGTTGACGAAGCCGAGATAGCGTGGTGTCGCGATGGTGAAGCCCTCCGACTTGAGAGACTCCAGTTCCTGCGGTGAGGCGTTGTAGGCGACGTCGGCCTGGCCTGACTGCACGGCTGCAACGCGCAGCGACGGTTCGGTCACCAGCTTGTAGGTAATCGTGTCGAGATAGGCTGGACCGGTATGACCGACCGCCGGAGGACCCCAGTTATAATCCTTGCGCTTGACCAGCTTGACGAAGTCGCCCTCCTTCCAGGAATCGACCACATAGGGGCCGCTGCCGGAGGTCTTGCTCAGGTCAGCCTGCTGTGGGGCGGGCTGCGCGATGGTCTTCGGGGAGATGAGGATCGAACCGTGGTAGCCGAGAGTCGGGATGAAGCCGAGCGTCGGCTTCTTGAAGAAGACCTTCACTGTGCTCGCGTCAATTGTCTCGGCATGGTCGTAGGTTTTCGGGAAGAGACCAATCGGATTGATGCCCTCGGTCTTGCGGCCGGCGTACCAGATGTCGAGGTTGGCGACGACGGCCGACGCGTCGAGCGGGGTGCCGTCGGAGAAGGTGACGCCGCTCTTGAGGTGTAGGGTGAACTCGGTGGCGTTGTCGTTCTGCTCCCAGCGCTCGGCGATCCAGGGGCTGACCTTGCCGTCAGCGTCGACGTAAAGGAGCTTATCGGTCACATGGCCCCAGATATGGCCCTGGAAGCTGGAGATCGCGCTGTTGTTCGGAATCCAGGTGTCGCCCAACGAATCGATGAGGAAGGTGATGTCACCTCCGTTGTGTGGGCTGTCAGCACTCAGAGCCGGGGCGAGGCCTGCCATCGTCACCAAAGCGCCGGTTGCCACGGCGGACGTGGTGATCAGCAGACGGCGCCGGGAGAGGGACAACGAAAAAAGGCGTTCGGTCATGAAGAGGTCCTGATGGTTCTGGTTCTGAGAAATCCTGAAACAGAGCCTATGCAGGCGGAGCCGAGGGAGAAAGACTAGTTGTTCTTTTTCTACTAATTTTATGGATTATTTTGTTCAGTTTTAGCGTGTGCAAGGGTCAGCTTTTTTCAGGGCTTGTCTGCGAGGGAGCTGCGCGTTCAAAACCCTCCTTGGTGATCAGGGTCTCCGTGCTGATCTCATTGGGATCGATTTTGGACCTTGGGTCCCTCGAATATCCGCACTGGCGGCGCTTCGCCAACGAACCGTTCGACCTCCACCCTTGTAAGCTGTCCGGTCGAAGCCTGGGCCAGCTGCGAGGTCCCAACGTCGTGTGTCAGGATGTTCGGGTTGCCGTGAATGCACATCGCGCTGTCGGCGGTTGGGGCGTCCGGCTCGAACCATGCACCTGTTGCCAACTGCATGACCCCCTTGCGCACGTCCTCGCTTATCACCGCTGCGGCGAGGCAACTGCCGCGGACGTTGAACAACCTCACGATGTCTCCATCCGAGATGCCACGCTCAACCGCATCTACCGGGTGGATACGAACCGGCTCGCGGCCCTTGATTTTGGTGGAGCGGCTGAAATCACCATAGTCCAGCTGGCTATGGAGCCGCGAATGCGGCTGGTTGCAGACCAGATGCAGGGGATAGCGCTCGTCGGCCTTGGTCTCTGCCCTTGGAGGATACCATCTCGGATGGCCACGGCAATCGTTGTAGCCGAAGCCCTCGATCGTCTGCGAAAAGATCTCGATCTTTCCGGATGGCGTCTGCAGCGGGGATCCGGACGGATCATTGCGAAAGGTGCGGGCCGGTCCGCCATCGTCGGGCTTGAGAGGCAGGCGCATCTCTCCATGGTTCCAGAACGCCTCGAAATCCGGAGCCTCGTGTCCACCGGATGCGAGCGCCGTGCGCGTGGTCTCGAACAGGAAGGCAAGCCAATCCCGGCTGGTGCGATTTTCGGTGAACTTTTCGAATTTTCCGAGACGGCGCGCTATTTCGGAGAAAATCTCATAATCGTCTCGCGCTTCCCCGACCGGCTCGATCAGCTTCTTCATCGCGATCATCAGAGGGTCACGATCCGCCGCGCCGATATCGTCACGCTCAAGCGTGGTGGTCGCGGGCAACACGATATCCGCGTGACGTGCGGACGACGTCCAGGCCGTCTCATGGACGATGATGGTCTCCGGCCGCTTGAATGCCGCCCGCAGCCTGTTGAGATCCTGATGGTGATGAAACGGGTTGCCGCCTGCCCAATAGACGAGGCGGATATCGGGATAACGCATCGTGTGGCCGTTGTAGTTGAACTCGTCGCCCGGATTGAGGAGCATATCGGCGATGCGCGCGACGGGAATAAAATCCGGCACTGGATTTTTGAACTGGCTAAGGGTCGGCAGTGGAACGGCAAGCTGGGCCTTGCCGATATTCCCCAATGCACCGAGGGAATAGGCATAGCCGCCGCCATCCAGTCCGATCTGTCCGAGCATTGCGGCCAGCACGATGCCCATCCAGACAGGCTGCTCGCCATAGTCGGCGCGCTGGAGAGAGTGGCTGACGGTGATCAGCGTCCTTGCCTGTGCCATGGCAAGCGCGAGCTGCTTGATGGCATCGGCACCGATGCCACAGATGCCGGAGGCCCATTCCGGGTTCTTTTCGACACCATCGCTCCGCCCGAGCAGATAGTCCTCGAAACGCTTGTATCCGACCGTGTAGCGGTCGAGAAAACCGCGGTCGTGCAATCCCGCATTGACGAGCGCATGCGCGACACCGAGCATCAGCGCGACATCCGTGCCCGGCACGATCGGCAGCCACTGCGCATCCAGCTCGGCGGGAAAATCGTCTTTCAGTGGGCTGACGAGCACGAAGCGGGCACCGCGAGCGCTCGCGCCGTTCAGCGTCTGGCGGACGATATGCGAACTGATGCCGCCGCCATGCACGTCCGCATTCTTGATCGCCATTCCGCCGAAGGCGACGATCAGTTCGCTGCTCCGTTCGATGGCATCCCAGGTGACACTCTTGCGGTCGAAATGGTCATATGGCCCCAAGACGTGTGGGATGATGACCATTGCAGCACCGGAGCTGTAAGTATTGACGGATCGCACATAGCCGCCGAGCACATTCAGAAACCGGTGGATCTGGCTCTGTGCATGATGGAAGCGCCCGGCACTCGACCAGCCGTAGGAACCACCGAATATGGCCTGGGGTCCAAAGTCTCCGTAAACGCGCCGAAGTTCTCCAGCAACCAAATCAAACGCTTCTGGCCAGCTGACGTCCACATAATCATCTGTGCCGCGATCCTGCGCATTACCTTTCTTGCTCTCAAGCCAGCCGCGCCTGACTGCAGGACGCCTGATGCGCGCGGGGCTATGAGCGATCGCGGCGAGGTTGCCCAACAAGGGCGATGGATACGGGTCGGCCGGATGGGGACGAATTTCGAGCTTTCCGTCTTCGTAGCGGCCAGAAAACGCGCCCCAATGGGAGCTATGGGTCTGGAACGTGTTCATTTGCAAAATACCCGGGCAATCAAAGCGTTTATCAACAGGCCGCCCGTTTTTCTCGATGCGTTCGGAAACGTGATGCTGATGAATTCGGTCGGCATATAATTATTCCCCAGGCCTGCTGCATCGGATTCTGTATGGATGCTAATGTGCGCCCGTGGGCGCAGAAAGACAGGTCATTCTTTTTCTATAGAAATTATGGAATTTTATCCCGCCTCGGCTCGGTTGATGAGTTGCAGGCGGCTTAAGCGATAAATGATCAGGTCGTGTACAGTGCCGACCTTGCCGCTCCCGACAAGGTCGCTCGGTGTGAAGGTTCCAGAACGCTCACCTTCCAAAAATTTGCAACGAAGCGCCAAACGTCCCGTTTGGCCGGGACAGTGGTGTCAGGTGCCGGGAATGGGCTCCCAGGCTAAATCGTCGGTCCGGGAAAACTGTGGAATATGGGCAAGGCTCTGAATGAGGTCACAGTCGGATCCCAGCGTTTCCTGCCAATCCCGTGCCTCTGTCAGGACAACGCCAATGCCGATAACGTCGGCTCCTGCCTTGCGCACCAGTTCGAGCGATCCCTTAAGGCTGGATCCGGAGGCAACGACGTCGTCGACCACGACCACGCGCTTGCCTTTGAGAAGCGGAATCGCGGCGCGGTCCAGCAGCAAGCGCTGTTCGCCCTTGGAGGTAAT
This sequence comes from Rhizobium sp. AP16, assembly GCF_000281735.1. Lineage (NCBI taxonomy): Bacteria > Pseudomonadati > Pseudomonadota > Alphaproteobacteria > Hyphomicrobiales > Rhizobiaceae > Rhizobium > Rhizobium sp. AP16. Next base: position 23,542 of record NZ_AJVM01000026.1, read on the forward strand.
GGAGGAGATTTTCTGTTCCAATGCATTCGCCAAATGGATTTTTGGCGACTTCTGCAGGATGACGTAATGGTCGAGTCCGAGCGCACGAGAGACTTCGATTGCGACGGGAATGCCAAGTGTCGCCGTGCCGACGATGATGTCGGGCTTGAGCGGTGCGAATTTGGCGGCAAGTTTGCGGCCGATATGTTCGCCGAATTTCACTCCGAGATCGATGACCATCATCAGCGAAATGGCGAAATCCGGCTTGATCGCCACGATCGGCAAATCGACCGGATAGCCGGAAACATCGACTCTCCAGTTCTGTCCGGTTCTTGGGTCCGTGGTCTCAGAGGTCATCGGTTTTGTCCTTCATGCTAAGGCGCGGCTCGACCATGAGGCCGACATGGCGCCAGGTTGTCCGCTTGTGTTTCAGATCATACCCGTAAAGGGTGAGAGAGAACGAAATGGCGTGCGCCATGCGGATCGCCTGAACGAGCAGCGGAATGCCGCGGGCCAGCGCGAAGCGCAATTTCGTGGGCAGGCTGACATTGTCGATCTCCATGCCGCGAGACCGCTGCGCGTCCGCAATGCGTTCGAAATCGTCGCGCAGCATTGGAATGACGCCGAAGGTCAGCGAGAGAACGAGCGTGGCAATCGGCGGCAGCCG
>NZ_AJVM01000027.1:0-112997 GCF_000281735.1 Rhizobium sp. AP16
CACCCCTCTCTCGGGAAGGACACTTTGTCCATTCCCGACGCATAGGTGACACGCGTCAGCGTGTCGCCGCGAGCCAGCCGCCGCTATCCGCTGGCCTGGTCGCATTGACAGCCATCTCGATCAGATCGTATCCGGACATCGCCCCGATCATTTTTATGACGATGATCGCTGCGCCCAGAAGCGCAAGTGTCATGACTATCCTGTCGCTCTTCTTCACGCCCCGTTCCCCAACGCCTCGTGAAAACTGCGTCCTGCGCAGCCGTCGACAGTATATCGCGTTCGTGGCGGTGCGCTATATGCCTTTTCAGGCGGCCAGCCTGCCGGCTGCGACAAGTAAAAGACCGCCAGCTATTCCATCGATCCATCGCCGGCGGCGATCATTGAAGCGTGCGCGTGCGCCGACTGTGGCGATCGTAAAACTGAGGATCGTGTAGACGGCGGCGCATAGTCCGATGAAGATGGCTGAAAGGATGGATGCCTGCAGCGCGATGTTGCCCTGGTGCTGCATGAATTGCGGCAGGATGGCGAAGTAGATCATCATGCCTTTGGGGTTGAGGACGGCCGTCAGGAAACCTCGCTGAAGCTGGTTTGTGCTGGCCGCTGCCGATAGCGTGATTTTGCCGGATGTCATCGATGAGCCGATCAGCCGGGCTGCAAGATAAACCAAATAGATGATGCCCATCCAGCGAAGAGCTGTAAAGAGCGCCGGCGAGGCGGCGATGATGGCGGCCACGCCGAGTGCCACGAGAGCGGAGTGCACCACATAGCCGATGCAGACGCCGGCCGTTGCCCGCAACCCGGCCACGGCACCGCCCGACAGGGTTTGCGATGCCACGAACAGCATATCCGGCCCGGGAGTGCAGATGAGCGGCAGCACGGTGGCCGCGAAGAAAAGCAGATTTGTGTTCTCCATGATTGGCATCGTAGGAGTAAAGGCGCGCAACCGGGTTGCGAAGACGCCAATTTTTGCTGATTAATTGGCATCAGAATTCCGATTGGTCAGATTATTGGTAGGGAATGCCAATGCGGTTGGATGATATCGACAAGCGTATCTTGCGTGCCCTGCAGCGCGATGGGCGTCTCCAGAATATCGAACTGGCAAAGGAAGTGGGCCTGTCACCTTCACCCTGTCTGCGACGGGTCAAGCTGCTTGAGGAGGCCGGCATCATCGACCGCTACGTGGCGGTGGTCGATCCAGTCAAGGCGGGCCTGCCCCTCTCGATGTTTACCCGCGTCTGGCTCACAGCCCAGGATGCTGAGACCATCGATCACTTCATGGCAGCGATGAAGAGGCTGCCGCAGGTGATGGAGTGCTACATCATGCTGGGCGAAAGCGATGCGCTGCTGCGCGTCGTCGTCTCCGACCTCGATGACTATCGGCAATTCCAGTCAACCCACCTGACGAGGATCAACGGCATCCAGAACGTCAAGACCGATGTGCCGAGCCAGATCGTCAAGCAGACCTATGCATTGCCTTTGCGCTAGAGGCCATATCCGCCTCGGCTGGTGAACAATATCAGGCAGCATTCAGATCCGCGATCTCGCCGTGCCGGGCCAGCAGGCGAGGGGCGGTCATGTCGCCGGTCTCTTCGTCGACCATGACGGAATAGGCGGCGACGCCGATGAAGCGGGCGGACATGGAGGAGGCGATCTTCTCGGCGCCGGCGGCGCTCGAAGCCTGTCGCATTTCGCCTGGAACCAGGTTTCCCCGGTTCTTCTTGTAGGGAAGGATGATGAATTTTTCGCCGGATGCCATTGTGTTTGTCCTTGTTTGTTCGCACAATGTTCTCGTTTGTTCCGGGTGTCAAGATGGTTAATGGCGACGATGGCCGGATAAGCCGCATCAAATAGAAAACCCGCCGGCGGGGTTACAGCCGGCGGGTTCTGATTGTTCAGTAATTTCCGGATCAGTGCAGGATCTGGCTGAGGAACAGCTTGGTGCGCTCGTGCTGCGGATTATCAAAGAACTCCTTCGGGGAGTTCTGTTCGACGATCTGGCCCTGGTCCATGAAGATCACGCGGTTGGCGACCTGGCGCGCGAAGCCCATTTCGTGGGTGACGCAGAGCATGGTCATGCCTTCTTCGGCGAGACCCACCATGGTGTCGAGCACTTCCTTGATCATTTCCGGGTCGAGCGCCGAGGTCGGCTCATCGAACAGCATGATCTTCGGGTTCATGCACAGCGAGCGGGCGATCGCCACGCGCTGCTGCTGACCGCCGGAAAGCTGGCCCGGATATTTCTTCGCCTGTTCCGGGATCTTGACGCGGGTGAGGAAGTGCATGGCGATTTCTTCCGCCTGCTTCTTCGGCATCTTGCGCACCCAGATCGGTGCCAGCGTGCAATTTTCCAGGATCGTCAGATGCGGGAAGAGGTTGAAGTGCTGGAACACCATGCCGACTTCGCGGCGCACTTCGTCGATCTTCTTCAGATCGTTGGTGAGCTCGGTGCCGTCGACGAAGATGTTGCCCTTCTGGTGCTCTTCCAGCCGGTTGATGCAGCGGATCATCGTCGATTTGCCCGAGCCCGACGGGCCGGCTATGACGATGCGTTCGCCGCGCATGACCTTGAGGTTGATGTCGCGCAGTACGTGAAAATCGCCGTACCACTTGTTCATGTTGATCATTTCAACCGCGACTTCCGTATCGGAAATGGTCAGTTTTTTCGGTTGGGCATCAGCCATATTATTTTCCCTCAGTTTTTATCGTTTGTGGCCAGTGTCGAGATGGCGTTCCATGAAACCTGAATAACGCGACATGGCGAAGCAGAAAAGCCAGAATACGAAGCCGGCAAAAATGAGACCGGTGACCGGTGTCACCGGACTTGCCCAATTCGGATCGGAGAAATTCTGGCGGACGATGCCGAGCAGATCGAACATGTTGATGATCGAGATCAGCGACGTGTCCTTGAACATGCCTATGAAGGTGTTGACGATGCCGGGGATGACCAGCTTGATCGCCTGCGGCAGAACGATCAGCCGCATCTTCTGCCAATAGCCGAGGCCGAGCGAATCGGCACCCTCGAATTGGCCCTTCGGAACTGCCTGCAGGCCGCCTCGGATGACTTCGGCCATGTAAGCCGAGGTGAAGATCGAGACGCCGATCACGGCGCGCAGCAGCTTGTCGATCGTCCAGCCCTGCGGCAGGAAGAGCGGCAGCATGACGCTGGCCATGAACAACACCGTGATCAGCGGAATGCCACGAATAACCTCGATGAAGAGGACGCACAGCATGCGGATGACCGGCATTTGCGAGCGGCGTCCGAGCGCGAGTACGATGCCGAACGGAACTGATACTGCGATCGCGACGAAGGAGACTATCAGCGTCACCATCAGGCCACCCCATCTCTGGGTTTCCACGACATCGAGGCCGAACCCGCCGTAAAGCAGGAAGAACGACATGATCGGGAGCACGATGAACGCCAAGACGACATTCAGCCCTTTTCTCGGAACCGACGGTATCAGCAGTGGCGCGATAGTAAGAACAGCAAGAATGATAACGAGTATTGGCCGCCAGCGTTCCTCGGGCGGATAAAGACCGAACAGGAAGACGTTGATTTTCGCACCAACGAAAGCCCAGCATGCGCCGCTCCAGCCGTCTGGCTGGGTGCCGCCCTGTATCGTCGTTGCGCAGAAAGTGCGATCGGCGCCGGTCCAGGCCGCCTGGATGAACAGCCAGTTGACGATATGCGGAATGGCCCATGCGAGGAAGGCGATGGCGAGGACGGTCAACACCATGTCCTTCGGCGTCGCCAGCAGGTTCTTTTTGATCCAGTGCCCAACACCCTTCTCGTTGGCCGGAGCCTGCTGCGGCGGAAGAAGGGTTTTGCTCACAAAACTATGGTTCGTATTGGACATATTATCTCTCCACCAGAGCCATCTTGGCGTTGAACCAGTTCATGAACAGCGAGGTGACGATGCTCAATGTGAGGTAGACGATCATCCAGATGATGACGACCTCGATGGCGCGGCCGGACTGATTGAGAATGACGCCGCCGACGGCAACGAGATCAGCATAGCCGATGGCGATCGCGAGCGACGAGTTCTTCGTCAGGTTTAGATATTGGCTGGTCAACGGCGGAATGATGATGCGCAGCGCCTGCGGAATGACGATAAGCCGGGTGATGGCAGAAGAACGCAAACCGAGTGCGCTGGCTGCTTCCGATTGTCCCTTTGCTACGCCGCGAATGCCGCCGCGCACGATTTCGGCGATGAAGGAGGCGGTATAGAAGGAAAGCGCAAGGAACAGGGAAATGAATTCCGGCCCGACGACGAAGCCGCCCGTCAGATTGAATTTTCCGGCAACGGGGTAGTCGAAGGAGAGCGGTCTGCCGGAGACGAGGAAGGTCAGAAGTGGCAAGCCGACGATGAGGGCGATCGACACCCAGATGGTGTGGAACTGCTGGCCGGTGGCTGCCTGGCGTCTGTGTGCCCAGCGTGCCAGGAAGAAGACGGCGACGATGGCGATGACGATGGCCGCGCCGACAGCCCACATCCCAGCGCCGAAGATCGGGCTCGGAAAGGCGAGGCCGCGATTGCTGAGGTAGCTGGAAAACGGCAGGTGCAGGGCGTCGCGTGCCTGAGGCAACAATACCAGAACGCCACTGTACCAGAAGAAGATGACCAGCAGCGGTGGGATGTTGCGGAAAAGCTCGACATAGGCCTGGCAAAGCTTGGCAATCAACCAGTTCTTCGAAAGCCGCCCGATGCCGATGAGGAAACCGATGATCGTCGCGGCGATGATGCCGCATATCGAAATGACGATCGTATTGAGCAGGCCGACAATCAGCGCTTGGGTATTGGTGGAATCGCTCGAAAAGGGAAGCAGCGCTTGCCCGAGATTGAAGCCGGCGCGCCCCGTGAGGAAGCTGAAGCCGAAAGACTGGTTCGATGCACGCAGATTGTCGATGATGTTTTGGACGATGAACCAGGCCGCCGCCACCAGAATGATAACAGTAAGGACCTGATAGAACAGGCCGCGGACTTTGGGATTATATATCGCCGATGCGAAAGAGCGTTCGCCCTCGGGCGAATTCGTGGTTATTGCCATGCAGAGCTTTTCCCCGGTGTGCCCGTTCGGGCTTGTTATATTAGATGAGGAAGGCGGTTCCCGCCTTCCTCGAATAATCAGGTCGCTGGCTTAGCGGACCGGCGGTGCGTACTGGATGCCGCCCTTGTTCCAGAGCGCGTTCAGGCCGCGAGCGATCTTCAGTGGGCTGCCTGCGCCGATGTTGCGGTCGAAGACTTCACCGTAGTTGCCGACGCCCTTGATGACGTTGTAGGCCCAGTCGTTGGTCAGGCCCATATCCGTGCCGAGGGTCGAGCCCTGTTCTGCACCGAGGAAGCGCTTGATGTCCGGGTTCGCCGAGCTCTTCATCTCATCGACGTTCTTCTGCGTGATGCCGAATTCTTCGGCGTTGATCAGAGCATAGGCGGTCCAGGTGACGATATCGAACCACTGGTCGTCACCTTGGCGTACGGCCGGGCCGAGCGGCTCCTTGGAGATGATCTCCGGCAGAACGACGTTGTCGTCGGGGTTCTTCAACGTCAGGCGCAACGAATAGAGGCCGGACTGGTCGGTGGTGTAGACGTCGCAACGACCGGAGTCGTAGGCCGCATTGACTTCTTCAAGCTTGTCGAAGACCACCGGATTGTACTGAAGGTTATTGGACTTGAAGTAGTCGGCGAGGTTGAGTTCCGTCGTGGTTCCCGACTGCACGCAGACGGCGGCACCGGAGAGTTCCAGAGCCGACTTCACGTTCAGTTCCTTGCGGACCATGAAGCCCTGACCGTCATAATAGGTGACCGGGCGGAAGTTGAGACCGAGCGCCGTATCGCGGTTGAGGGTCCAGGTCGTGTTACGCGACAAGAGGTCGATTTCGCCGGACTGCAAGGCGGTGAAGCGATCCTTTGAGCTGAGGGCAGTGTACTTGACCTTGGTCACGTCTCCGAAGACAGCCGCAGCGACAGCCTTGCACATGTCGACGTCAAAACCGGAATAGTTGCCAGAGGCGTCGGGCTGTGAGAACCCAAGAAGGGCGGTATTCACGCCGCATTGGACGAAGCCCTTGGCCTTCACATCGCTCAGCGTCGATGCAGACGCGCCAGAAACGCTGTATGCCAATGCTGCCGCTCCGAGGAATGCGGACAGAGCAATCTTTTTCATCTTTCCCAACCTTTGTCTCTTGTTTTATAGTTAAAATGTATCGCTCCCGAAGCAGGTTCTCGGAGAACCGTGTTCCTCACCCTCCCGGTGCGAGTGGTCCTATCTCATTCGTAAATGCATTTCGGGTCAAGACATTGCCCGAATTATTGAGGAATATTCCGGCATTTTTGCTCGGTACGGCTTTAAAATGGGCAATTGGCTTCAGTTTAGGCAGCGTTTTGTCAAAAAATGCGCGAAAACGGCGTAAAATTCTGTCGTTTTGGTATTTCTGCAGGTGGTAATAGTAGGGACTGCTGAACCATTCGGGGTTGACCCCGCCAGACTTGGCCGCCACAAATCGAAATCCCACAGCGCCAAAGGCATATCCAAGCATGAAAGACAAAGACACACCGCTGCAAAACGCCGGCATCAATACCCGTTTGGCCCACATCGGTTATTCGCCCTCCGACTATCACGGCTTCGTCAATCCACCGGTCGTTCATGCGTCCACGGTGCTCTTCCGCGATGCGCGGACGATGGAGGCGCACGACCAGAAATATACCTACGGCACGCGCGGCACGCCGACGACGGATGCGCTTTGCGAAGCGATCGATGCGCTGGAGGGATCGGCAGGCACGGTCCTCGTGCCGTCGGGGCTTGCGGCGGTCACCGTGCCGTTCCTGGCCTTTTTGTCCGCCGGCGATCATGCATTGGTCGTTGATTCGGTCTACGGGCCGACGCGCTTTTTCTGCGACACCATGCTGAAGCGTCTCGGCGTCGAGGTCGAGTATTATGATCCGCAGATCGGCGCCGGCATCGAGCAGATGATCAGGCCGAATACCAAATTGGTGCATACTGAAGCGCCGGGCTCCAACACCTTTGAAATGCAGGATATTTCCGCGATTTCGACTGCCGCTCACAGGCACGGCTGCGTTGTCACCATGGACAATACCTGGGCGACGCCACTCTATTTCAAGCCGCTCGATCATGGCGTCGACATCTCGATCCACGCCGCAACGAAATATCCGGCCGGCCACTCCGATATTCTGATGGGAACAGTCTCCGCCAACGCCACACATTGGAAGCAACTGCTGGACGCTCACGGTCAGCTCGGCATCTGCGGCGCGCCGGATGATGCCTATCAGGTGCTGCGCGGTTTGCGCACCATGGGTGTGCGGCTGGAGCGGCATCAGGAAAGTGCGCTTGCGATCGCGCAATGGCTCGAGGGCCGGGAGGAGGTTGCGCGCGTCCTGCATCCGGCCCTGCCGAGCTTCCCCAGCCACGCGCTTTGGAAACGGGATTTCAAGGGGTCGAGCGGCATCTTCTCCTTTGTGCTGGCGGTCGACAGTCCGGAGAAATTCAAGGCCAAGGCGCATGCCTTCCTCGATGCGCTCAGGATTTTCGGTCTCGGCTATTCCTGGGGCGGCTTCGAAAGCCTCGCATTGCACGTCAAGCTCAATGACCGGCGCGTCACCAAGGCGCCGACGGAGGGCCCGGTATTGCGCCTGCAGATTGGGCTCGAAGACGTCGCCGATATCAAGGCCGATATTGAAAAGGGCTTTGCTGCCGCGAAAGAGGTCTGACTAGCCGATGGCGCGATAGCCATAGATCCAGTCCATGTCCGCCGCGAGGCTTTGCGGCGGACGCATGGATAGAACCAGATCGCGCGCCAGCCGCACAGGGCCGCGGGCGTGATAGGCAAATTGATTGAAGGCGGCGCGCTGGCGCAGGCGTGCGATTCGTGGTGCGCGGTGCCTTTCAAGAAGATCGAGCGCTTCGCCAAGCGGACGTGAAGCCACCATGCCGGCAAGCTCGAAGGCATCCTCGATCGCCATCGCAGCACCCTGGGCCGCAAACGGCATCATCGCATGCGCGGCATCGCCGATCAGGACGACATCCTTGCCATTGTGCCAGCGCCCGACGCTTGCTTCGTAGAGCGGCCAGAAGCTCATCTGCTCCTGCTGTTCCAACATCCTTGTGATCGCGCCGTTCCAGCCAGAGAAGCGCTGCAGTAAATGGTCGCGCTGCGCTTTGGTGCCGGTGGCATCCCAGCCGTGGCTGGCGCTGCTTCCGGGTGCATTGGCGACGATATTGAAGGCGGATTTTTCACGGATCGGATAGCAGACCAGATGCGCCGAAGCGCCTAGAAATGCGGTAACGCTTGCTCTGTCGAGGATGGACGGAGCCAGGGCCTCGGGGATGGTGAAGCGCCAGGCGATGTTGCCGGAGAAAAGCGACGAGGGGCCGCCGGGCACCAGCGCCCGCACCTTCGACCAGACGCCATCGGCGCCGATGATCAGATCCACCTTATCGCCGATGGCCGCATCAAGCGCCTGCCGGTTCGTTGCGTCGACTTGCCGACCGAGATGCAGCGCGCAGAGCGGATTGGCGGTCACGGCATCGAGCAGCGCCTTTTGCAATGTGGCGCGATGCACCGCGCCATAGGGCGAGCCCCAACGTTCCCTGGCAAAGTTGCCGCAGGGAACGGATGCTATCAGTCGGAGAGACGAGCCGGAGACCAGCCGCACTTCCTTCGGCTCCAGCCAGACAGGCAGAAGCGCATCGAGCACGCCAAGTGTGTCGAGAATGCGGGAGGCATTGGGAGAGATCTGCAGGCCGGCGCCGACCTCGGTCAGCGCTTCGGCCTGTTCGAAAATCTCAGAGCGAATGCCGTGCCTTGCCAGCGCCAGCGCCGCCGTGAGGCCGGCTATCCCGGCACCGATGATCGCGGCGCTCTTGATCGGCATTCAGCTATGTCCGATCCGGTCTCGTAGAATCAGGCGGCCTTGAACTGGAAAACGCAGCCGGCCGGATTGGTCTGATCCGCCTTCAGCGACGGATTGTAGCGATAGAGTGTCGAGCAATAGGAACAGACCTTCTCGCTCTCGTCACCCAGATCGATGAAGATATGCGGATGGTCGTAGGGGACCGAGGCGCCGGTGCACATGAATTCCTTCACGCCGATCTCGATAACGCGGTGACCGCCGTCGTTCTGGAAATGGGGAATATTGTGGCCGGCCATGATGATCTCCGAATACGTCTTGCCCTGGATGGCATGAATGTTGCGCCAGACTTGGTAGCCCTTCTTTATAATCCTTCTTGGCGATTGTGTAGTGCGAAAGTCCGGCTCGGCGCACAGATTTTCGTGGGGCCGGGGTTCACCTGATATCGCCGATAAAATAAGGTCTGGCGCCAAAGAGACGATGTTTGCAAAGACCTTGCCATGAATCTGAATGTCCCCGCCTTTTCTCACTTCACCCATGATGGCCTGAAGCTGGCCTATTTCGACGAGGGCGATCCGAACGGCCCGCCGGTGCTGCTGATTCACGGATTTGCCTCGACCGCGATTGCCAACTGGGTCAATCCGGGATGGCTGAAGACGCTGGGCGATGCGGGCTATCGTGTCATCGCCATCGACAATCGCGGTCATGGAGCAAGCGACAAATCCTACGATGCCGATGCCTACCATCCCTGGATCATGGCCGAGGATGCCGTCGCTCTGCTCGATCATCTCGGCATTCCCGAAGCCCATGTCATGGGCTATTCGATGGGCGCGCGCGTCTCGACATTCCTGGCGATGGCGCATCCAGACCGCGTCCGCTCGCTGGTCCTCGGCGGTCTCGGCATCGGCATGGTCGATGGTGTCGGCGATTGGGATCCGATCGCCGATGCGCTGCTGGCGCCGTCGCTGGACGATGTCACGCACGAGCGCGGCCGCATGTTCCGCGCCTTTGCCGACCAGACCAAGAGCGACCGCCAGGCGCTGGCTGCCTGCATCAAGGGCTCGCGCGATCTCGCTGCCAGAGAAGATGTCGCGAAGGTGGAACAGCCGACCCTGATCGCCGTCGGCACCAAGGACGACATTGCCGGCTCGGCGCAGGAACTTGCCGCGCTGATTCCGCATGCCGAAGTCCTGGATATCCCGAACCGCGACCACATGCTCGCCGTCGGCGACAAGCTGTTCAAGAAGGCCGTCCTGGAGTTCTACGAGCGGCTGGCCGATTGATAGGTCAAGTCACTTGCCGGTGAAATGCGGTTTGCGCCTTGCGGCGAAGGCGGCGCGGCCTTCGGCATAGTCGGCGCTATCGAAAGTCTCGGCGCCGATAACCTCCGCTTCCCGCAGAAGGTCGCTATCCTGTTCGACGACGGCCCGCACCGCCAGCTTTGAGGCATGCAGTGCGATCGGCGCATTGGCGGCGATCGCATGGGCAAGCGCCGCGACCTCGCTGTCGAAGGCATCGGCTGCGACCTCTTCCAGCAGGAAACCGGCCGTAACCATCTTGCCGGCCGGCATCGGTGCGCCGGTGAACAGGGCGACCTTGGCCATCTGCGGTCCGAGCGCATTGACGATATCCTGCACCGCATCGGCGGGGTAGGCGATGCCGAGACGGACGGCGGGCACAGAGAAGCGCGCGCCTTCCTCGGCGACGCGCAGGTCGCAGGCGGCCGCGATGCCGAAGCCGCCGCCGTAGCAGATGCCGCGGATCGCTGCGATCGTCGGCACCCTGCAATGGCGGATGGCGGTGAAGGCGTCGCTGTTTAGCGCCTCATAGGCGATGGCAGTTTCCGCATTCTTGCGCAGACTATCGAATTCGCTGATGTCGGCGCCGGCAGAAAAATCCTGGCCGCCGCCGCGCATGATGATCACATGTGCGTGGGCTTCATCGGTCAAGGCGCGGATGGCCTGGGGTATGGCACGCCACATCGCTGCGGTGACGGCATTCTTGCGGCCGGGATTGTCGATGGTAAGCGTTCCGACCGCATCGCTGCAGCTTATGCGCAGGAGACCGCCGGCAAAATCACGCTCGAAACTCATACGTGCCTAACCCATTTATGTTGTCGGACTTTTACTCTATATAATGTCCCACCAATAGGAAATCAGGAGACCGCCAATGGTCGCAGCAACGGACATTCGCCCGGTCGAAGGCTTAGGCTCACTCAAGGTCGTCGACCCCATCTGGGACAGCATGCGCGAGGAAGCTCGCGCAGCCGCCGATCGGGATCCGCTTCTGGCCGCCTTCCTCTATTCCACGATCATCAATCACCGGTCGCTGGAAGAATGCGTCATCTATCGGATCTGCGAGCGTCTCGATCATCCGGACATGCAGGGCATTCTGCTGCGCCAGACTTTCGAGGAAATGCTGTCCGACTGGCCGGAATGGGGCTCGATCCTGCGTGTCGATATCCAGGCCATTTATGATCGCGATCCCGCCTGCCTGCGTTTTCTGGAGCCGGTCCTTTACTTCAAGGGTTTCCATGCGCTCCAGACCCATCGTCTGGCGCATTGGCTGCTCAATCGCGGCCGCCGCGATTTCGCGCTTTATCTGCAGAGCCGCTCTTCAAGCGTTTTCCAGACCGACATCAACCCGGCTGCGCGCATCGGCAAGGGCATCTTCCTCGATCACGCGACCGGTCTGGTCGTTGGCGAAACCGCTGTCATCGGCGACAATGTCTCGATCCTGCATGGCGTTACCCTTGGTGGCACCGGAAAGGAAGGCAGCGACCGTCACCCGAAGATCGCCCACGGCGTGCTGATCGGCGCTGGCGCGAAAATTCTCGGTAATATCCAGATCGGCCATTGCTCGCGCATCGCCGCGGGCTCGGTGGTGCTGAAGGAAGTGCCGCCGAAGACGACGGTCGCCGGCGTGCCGGCCAAGGTGGTTGGGGAAGCAGGCTGTTCTGAGCCCTCCCGCTCCATGGATCAGCTCCTTGCCGAAAAGATCATCGTCGACCAGATCATGGGCGCCGGAATCTAAGGAAAATCCTGTTTAGCGTTCAGGATTTTGCGGCGCCGGCCAGGGTGGAAGGCGCGCTTCCGGTCTTTACACTGCCGCTTTTCCTATGCAAGAAGCGGCCAACCTGAGATTCCTCGCGGAGATAAATTGTGAAGCCTGACGAAATCAAGAAGCTCGACGCCTATTTCAAACGTACGTTCAACCCGCAGATGGTGGTCAAGGCCCGTCCGCGCAAGAACGATTCCGCGGAAGTCTATCTCGGTGAAGAGTTCCTGGGCGTTGTCTATATCGATGACGAAGACGGCGACCGTTCCTACAACTTCTCCATGGCAATCCTGGATATGGATCTCTAGTCCGTACCTAGGTTTCCGATAGTGTACCGATCTCGCAGAGAGTCGCATTTTCATTGAAATGCGGCTCTTTTTTTGAGTAATCGCTCGAAAACAATCCAAATGCTCGTCATTTCGAACCGAATTCGGCGTGATTTTGGCTGGAGTCTGGATTTTTCCGGCAAGGAAGAATTTTTCTCCCAAAGCCTGCAGTTGCAACTTGCTTGATATATTTTAGCAAAATCAGAAGGATGCCCCGCGGCCTCCTCAGCCATTGCTGCGTCTCTGCCGGAAATGCAATCTTAAATAGATATTGCGACGCACAAGACTACTTGACTATTTGTGCGCTGCATTTAAGTTTTCCCTCGCTAGACCGACTATCGGCCAATCAGCAAAGGGACGGAGAAAACATGTTCAATTTCGATGAAGCCAATAAAAAGGGCAAGGAAGCGATCGACACGGCGCTGAAGAACTATACCGATGTCAACAAAGGCTTTCAGGCGATTGCCGCTGAAACCGCCGAATATTCCAAGAAGTCGTTCCAGGACGGCGTTTCTCATTTCGAGACGCTCGCCGGCGTCAAGAGCTTCGAAGCGGCTTTCGAGTTGCAGACCAGCTTCGTGAAGTCCTCTTATGAAAGCTTCGTCGCCGAGGCGACCAAGCTGGGCGAAATGTACGCCGATCTCGCCAAGTCCGCTTATAAGCCTTTCGAAGCGCCGATTGCCGCTGCCACGAAGGCTGCAGGCAAGGCTGCCTCTTCGGTTGCGCCTTCCGCATAAGCGTTTCGCTTATCGCTGGCAATTTCAGGAAAGACCGGTTGCGCGACGCGCGGCCGGTCTTTTACGTTTTCGATTATCGGTTTCGGTTGGACTGCGGCCACGACTTTTTTGATCATTGCCCGTTTTGGCAACGAATAGTGATTGCAGTGTTCGGCAGGGGGCTTAAAATCGCGCCAATATGAACTACGTTAGAGGTTCGGATATCCGGCCCGGCCGAGTCAGTTACCCAATCCAGTTTACCAAGTCGGAATGCGATAGCTTCTGCCGGATGATTTGAGGAATGAATGAAATGATCGCTGAGCCGATCCGGATGCAAAAAGACAGCGAAAGGAACGGGGATAACGGCAATCGCGGAACCTCGGTGATCACGCGCACCAAGGCTAAAACCAAGAAACCCAATCTCTACCGCGTGCTGCTTTTGAACGACGACTACACGCCCATGGAATTTGTGATCCACATCCTGGAGCGTTTCTTCCAAAAGGATCTCGAGAGTGCCACCCGCATTATGCTTCATGTCCACAACCACGGCGTCGGCGAATGCGGGATATTCACATATGAAGTAGCTGAAACGAAGGTAAGCCAGGTGATGGATTTTGCCCGGCAACACCAGCATCCGCTGCAATGTGTTATGGAAAAGAAGTGAGGATCTGAACGTGCCAACATTTTCGCCTAGTCTTGAGAAGGCGCTGCATCAGGCACTGACCTACGCGAATGAGCGGCATCACGAATATGCCACGCTGGAACATCTGCTATTGGCCTTGGTTGACGATGCCGATGCCGCAGCTGTCATGGGCGCGTGCAATGTTGATCTCGACGCGCTCCGTAAGACGCTGACTGAATACGTCGATAATGAACTTTCAAACCTGATCACTGGTTATGACGAGGACTCGAAGCCGACCTCCGGCTTCCAGCGCGTCATCCAGCGTGCCGTCATCCATGTCCAATCCTCGGGCCGCGAGGAAGTGACGGGCGCCAACGTTCTCGTCGCGATTTTCGCGGAACGGGAAAGCCATGCGGCCTTCTTCCTGCAGGAGCAGGAAATGACCCGCTACGACGCGGTCAACTACATTTCTCACGGTATCGGCAAGCGTCCGGGGGCCTCCCAGACCCGCACGCCGCGCGGCGCCGAAGATAGCGAATCCGAGAGCAAGCCGACCTCCCGCGGCGAGCAGGAGGAGAGCGGTAACAAGAAACAGCAGGATGCGCTGAAGGCCTATTGCGTTAATCTCAACGAGAAGGCCAAGAACGGCAAGATCGATCCGTTGATCGGTCGTCATTCGGAGGTTAACCGCACCATCCAGGTGCTGTGCCGCCGTTCGAAGAACAATCCGCTCTATGTCGGCGATCCCGGCGTCGGCAAGACGGCGATTGCCGAAGGTCTTGCCAAGCGCATCGTCGAGGGCAAGGTTCCGGAAGCCCTGGCCGATGCCACGATCTTTTCGCTCGACATGGGCACGCTGCTCGCTGGCACCCGTTATCGCGGCGATTTCGAAGAGCGGCTGAAGCAGGTCGTCAAGGAGCTGGAAGAATATCCCGGCGCCGTGCTGTTCATCGATGAGATCCATACCGTCATCGGTGCCGGCGCGACCTCCGGCGGCGCGATGGATGCGTCGAACTTGCTGAAGCCAGCCCTGTCTTCGGGTGCGATCCGCTGCATCGGTTCGACCACCTACAAGGAATATCGCCAGTTCTTCGAGAAGGACCGGGCACTCGTCCGCCGCTTCCAGAAGATCGACGTCAACGAGCCGAGCATCGAGGATGCCATCGAAATCATGAAGGGCCTGAAGCCCTATTTCGAAGAGTATCATCACCTGCGCTACACGAATGACGCCATCAAGTCGGCGGTCGAACTGTCGGCTCGCTATATCTCGGACCGTAAGCTGCCGGACAAGGCGATCGACGTCATCGACGAAACCGGCGCGGCGCAAATGCTGCTGCCACCGTCGAAGCGTCGCAAGCTGATCACCGAGAAGGAGATCGAGGTCACCATCGCGACGATGGCGCGCATTCCGGCGAAGACGGTTTCCAAGGACGACGAGATGGTCCTTGCCAATCTCGAACAGGAACTGCGCTCCGTCGTCTACGGTCAGGACACCGCGATCGAGGCTCTGTCGACTGCGATCAAGCTTGCTCGTGCGGGTCTGCGCGAACCGAACAAGCCGATCGGCTGCTACATCTTCTCGGGTCCCACGGGCGTCGGCAAGACGGAAGTCGCCAAGCAGCTTGCTTCGTCGCTTGGGGTCGAATTGCTGCGCTTCGACATGTCGGAATATATGGAGCGTCACACGGTTTCCCGTCTGCTCGGCGCACCTCCCGGCTATGTCGGCTTCGATCAGGGCGGGCTGCTGACTGACGGTGTCGACCAGCATCCGCATAGTGTCGTCCTGCTCGACGAAATCGAGAAGGCGCATCCGGATATCTTCAATATCCTGCTGCAGGTCATGGACCATGGCTCGCTGACCGACCACAACGGCAAGAAGATCGATTTCCGCAACGTCATCCTGATCATGACGACCAATGCGGGCGCATCGGAAATGGCCAAGGCTGCTATTGGCTTCGGCTCTGCCAAGCGCACGGGCGAGGATGAAGAGGCTCTCAACCGGCTCTTCACCCCGGAATTCCGCAACCGTCTGGATGCGACCATTCCGTTCGCGCCGCTGCCGACCGTCGTCATCCACAAGGTCGTGCAGAAGTTCATCATGCAGCTGGAGGCTCAGCTTTCCGAACGGAACGTTACCTTCGATTTGCACGAAGATGCGATCGCATGGCTGTCTGAGAAGGGCTACGATGAAAAGATGGGCGCCCGTCCACTGGCGCGTGTCATCCAGGAAAACATCAAGAAGCCGCTGGCGAACGAAATCCTCTTCGGCAAGCTGAAGAAGGGTGGTGTCGTCACGGTCACCGTCGGCAAAAAGGAAGATGGCACGACCGGTATCGTGCTCGAATCCGTCGCCGAGACCGCGCGGATCCGGCCAAAGCCGGAGGCCGAGGTGATCGATGCCGTAGTCGAAGTGGAAGAGGATGACGGCGATACCGTCAAGACCAGAAGCCGCGTCGGCAAGGCCGGCAGCACTTCGGAGGCTCGCCGCTCGCCGAAGACGACCGCACCTGCCAGCGATGTGCAGGAAGGCAAGTCGCCGCGCAAAGGCGGCACGGTACCAAAAGTGCCGCGCAAGTAGGCCGTAATCGACTGCTTGAGAAAACAGAACGGCTGCATTGGCAACAATGCAGCCGTTTTCATATGTTTATGTTGTATTTCTTATGAAGGAATTTAACAGCTGTAATCGTCTTCGGCTGAAATTCAGCCCAGAGCCTCGATGATCTTCTTGGCATTCTCCGCCAGGACCGCGCCATCTTCCATCTTGCCCGAATGCGGCTTCAGCGCGATGCCCTCGTGGCGCGGAATGACGTGGAAGTGCAGATGGAACACCGTCTGACCGGCAGCCGGCTCGTTGAACTGGGCGATATAGACGCCATCGGCATCGAAAGCGTCCTGAACCGCGACGGCGACTTTCTGGACAGTCGTGATCAGGTGCGTAAGGGCGGCCGGATCGGCATCGAGCAGGTTGCGCGAAGGGGATTTCGGGAGCACCAGCGTGTGGCCGGGCGACTGCGGCATGACATCCATGAGGGCGACTGTGTGCTCGTCCTCGTAGACACGGACAGAGGGAATTTCGCCCTTCAGGATCTTTGCGAAGATGTTGTTGGTGTCATAGGCCGGGCTGGTCATGAAGGGTCTCCTCGTCTTCCGATTATGGTTGTCTAGCTCTTTGTTTTTACGCAATCCCGGACGGAAAACCGCAGCACACTTTTCCTGGAATTGCCCTAGTTATCCTGCCGCTCGCCTTTGCGGAAGGGGCTGTGTTCCGTCAGGATCTCGCTCATCTCTTCCACCTGTTCGCGCTCCTGCTTGAGATAGTCGGCAACGGCGCGGCGCAGGCCCTGGTGGCCGATATAATGCGCCGAATGCGTTATGACCGGCAGATAGCCGCGGGCGAGCTTGTGTTCTCCCTGCGCGCCGGCCTCGACCCGCTTCAGCCCTTTGCTAAGCGCGAAATCGATCGCCTGATGATAGCAGACCTCGAAATGCAGGAAGGGATGGTCCTCGATGCAGCCCCAATGCCGGCCATAGAGCGCGTCGCCGCCGATGAAATTGATGGCGCCGGCGACATAGCGGCCCTCGCGCTTGGCCATGACAAGCAGGATGTCATCGGCCATGCGCTCGCCGATCAGCGAATAGAATTTGCGGGTGAGGTAGGGCCGGCCCCATTTGCGGCTGCCGGTATCCATATAGAAGGTGAAGAACTGGTCCCAGATGCTTTCGGTCAGATCGCTGCCGGTCAGCCAGTCAATGCTGATGCCGCCCTCGAGAGCGGCGCGGCGTTCCTTTTTCAGTGCCTTGCGCTTGCGTGACGCCAGCGTGTCCAGAAAGGCATCGTGATTGGCGTAGCCATCATTGATGAAATGGAATTGCTGGTCGGTGCGGTGCAGGTAGCCATCCGTCTCGAAGACGGAGATCTCGTCTTCCGGCAGGAAGGTGATGTGGGCGGAGGAGACGCCGATCTGCCGGGTCACTTCCTTCAGGCTTTCGGCCAGCGTCGGCTGGATCGCGATGCGATCCTGACCTTCCGCCACCAGCAGCCGCGGGCCGGTGGCTGGCGTGAAGGGGATGGAGCATTGCAATTTTGGATAATAACGCCCGCCGGCCCGCTCGAAGGCATCGGCCCAGCCATGATCGAAGACATATTCGCCCTGGCTGTGGTTCTTGAGATAGCCGGGTACGGCGCCGATGAGCTCGCCGCTATTGGTCTCGAGCAGCAGATGGTTGCCAAGCCAGCCCGTCCTGTCGGTGGCGGAGCCGGACTCCTCCAGCGATGACAGGAAAGCATGCGAGACGAACGGGTTGTACGGCAGCAGCATACCCGTTCTCGATGCCCCGGCGAGCCTGGACCAGCCCTCCGGAGCTATATTTTTGAAGGAACGTTCTACGCGAATGGATAATTCGTCTGTCATGAAATGAGGGCAGGGCTCTCCCTGGGATCAAAACCTTCGAAGGTCATCTGGTCTGCGTTGGCAAATGTGTGTTGACGGGCTGCTTCGTCGCGCACGGTCCAGGTGATAACCGGAATGCCGCGCTGGCGCTGCGCCGTGATGAATGGGTTCGGCAGATGGCCATAGAAATACGAGATGAAGTCTAGCCCAAGCTGCATGGCTTCGTCATGCTTAAAAAACGTCTCGGGCTGATTTCCCTCCGCCGTCAGGCCGACCGGGTAGGGCGCGTCGAGCGCCTTCAGGTCCTTGAGCAGCCAATGGTCGAAGCTCATCAGCGCCACATGGCCCTTATAGCCCTCCAGCACCTCGAGCACGGTTTCTGCAAAGCCCTCATCGTCGCCTTCACGGCCTTTCAGCTCCAGCACCAGCGGCACCTTGCCGTCGCAGAGCCGCAGGAGCTGCTTCAGCGTCGGGATCTTGTCCTTGGTGCCGCCGATCGACAGCAGGCCGAGTTCGCCCGACGTGCGGTCGCGCACTTCGACGGGAAGATTGCAGACGCGCTGCAGGTCGTCATCGTGAAAGACGACCGGGACGCCGTCCGAGGCATAATGCAGATCGCATTCGATGGCAAAACCCGCCTCGATCGCCCGGGAGAAGGCCGATAGCGTGTTTTCCCAGACCTGCTTGTTCATGTCGTGATAGCCGCGATGGGCGACGGGACGTTCAGTCAGCCAGGCAAGCTTGCTCATTATGCGATTTCCAGAATGGCATCGATCTCGACGGCGGCGTTCAGCGGCAGCGCAGCCATGCCGACGGCGGCGCGTGCGTGCTTGCCGGCCTCGCCGAGTACATTTGCCAGAAGATTAGAGGCGCCGTTGATCACAAGATGTTGTTCGACGAACTCGGGCACCGAAGCGACGAAGCCGTTCAGCTTGATCAGGCGCTTGATGCGGCTGAGATCGCCGTCCAGGGCGGCTTTCGCCTGGGCGAGGATATTGATGGCGCAAAGCTCGGCGGCGCGCTGGCCACCGGCAACGTCGACATCCTTGCCAAGATGGCCGGTAACGCCGACCTTGCCGTTTTCCATCGGCAGCTGTCCCGAGAGATAAAGAAGGTTGCCGCTGATGACATAGGGAACATAATTCGCAGCCGGTGCAGCGGCTTGCGGCAGGACGATGCCAAGCTCCTTCAGACGACCCTCGATAGCGTTGGACATTTTCATCTCCCGTTTTGTTGTAAAACCTTCAAAAATCCGGCATCAAGATTAAATTCCCATATAAGGGACCGGCGGCCTCGTTTTAGCCGAAAGCGTTCTTATAACATCGCGTGCGAGTCCAACAGGAGATAATGAATGTTCCGCTCGAGTCTTGCCGCCGTTATTGTTTCGAGTTTGGGCATCGCATCTCTGGGCGCACCAGTAGCCTATGCGGCTGGTCCGAGCGGGCTGATCGCGCATCGCGCCGTCTACGATCTCGAACTCAAGGACGCCACCGACCGCTCCGGCATTGCCGGCATGTTCGGCCGCATGGTCTATGAGTTCGACGGTTCCGATTGCACTGGATTCACCACCAATTTCCGCTTCGTCACGCAGATCGACACGGGCGACACCACCCGCCTCAGCGACCAGCAGACCACGACGTTCGAGGATCTCGCCAAACGGACATTCCGATTCGAGACCAAGTCCTATACCGACGATCAGCTCGACAAGGACGTGCGTGGCGCTGCGACGGACGATCAGAAGGGCATCAAGGTGGACCTGACCCAGCCCAAGCCCAGGCAGATCGAACTCATCCAGAGCCGCTTCCCGACGGAGCACATGCTCGACATCATCCACAATGCCAAGCTGGGCAAAAATTTCTTTGAGGCCCAGGTTTTCGACGGTTCGGACGATGGCGACAAGCCGTTGCTCGCAACCACGGTCGTCGGCAAGTCGGAGACGCCGGCCACCGACGATCCCGATGCCGACAAGGCAGGCGCCTTTGCCAAGACGCCATTCTGGCCGGTGACCGTTGCCTATTTCAACGAGAAGTCCAGGGGCGACGCCATACCGGTCTACCGCATGTCGTTCAAACTCTATGAAAACGGCATCACCCGCGACCTCACCATGGACTACGGCGACTTCGTGCTCACCGGCAAACTTTCCAAGCTGGAAGTGCTCGACGCCAAGGCTTGCCAGTAAAGCGTCGGGCCAAAGCTGTCCAAATCGCTCTTTTTTCCGCCGTGCCCTTGCATTCCCGGTGAATCGAATGTATGGCCAGCCGCATTCCACACGTAAGGCATGGGATTGTCCGGGAGAAATCCGGATGGTTCCGCCCGGTGGCATTCTCGAAGAGGATGCTGTTCGCCTTGCGGAGGTTCAACCGGAAAAGGATACAAAGGCATGGCATTGCCCGATTTTTCTATGCGTCAGCTTCTGGAAGCTGGCGTTCACTTCGGCCACCAGACGCATCGCTGGAACCCGAAGATGAAGCCGTACATCTTCGGCGATCGTAACAACATTCACATCATCGACCTCGCTCAGACGGTTCCGTTGCTGAGCCGCGCTCTGCAGGTCGTCAGCGACACCGTTGCCCGTGGCGGCCGCGTTCTGTTCGTCGGCACCAAGCGTCAGGCCTCTGAACTGATCGCCGACAGCGCCAAGCGTTCGGCTCAGTACTACGTCAACGCCCGCTGGCTCGGCGGCATGATGACCAACTGGAAGACGATTTCGAACTCCATCCAGCGTCTGCGCAAGCTCGACGAAATCCTCAACGGCGACGCCCAGGGCTTCACCAAGAAGGAACGTCTGAACCTTGAGCGCGAGCGCGAAAAGCTGGACAAGGCTCTCGGCGGTATCCGCGATATGGGCGGCACTCCGGACCTGATGTTCATCATCGACACCAACAAGGAAAAGATCGCGATCGACGAAGCCAAGCGCCTCGGCATCCCGGTCGTCGCTATCATCGACTCGAACTGCGATCCGGACCTGATCGACTATCCGATCCCGGGCAACGACGACGCTTCGCGCGCCATCGCTCTCTACTGCGACCTGATCGCACGCGCTGCCATCGACGGCATCGCTCG
This sequence comes from Rhizobium sp. AP16, assembly GCF_000281735.1. NCBI lineage: Bacteria > Pseudomonadati > Pseudomonadota > Alphaproteobacteria > Hyphomicrobiales > Rhizobiaceae > Rhizobium > Rhizobium sp. AP16. The sequence continues at coordinate 21,040 of NZ_AJVM01000027.1, forward strand.
CCAGCAGAGCGCATCGGGCCGCGACCTCGGCGCTTCCATCGAAGCTCCGGTCGAGCCGACCCTGGTCGAAGGCGGCACCGAAGCCTGATCACGCCCCGCGGCGGACAGACACTTGTCCGCCCGAGCGTATTGACATCCGGGACAAGGCCGTTTGCGACTTCAAGGAGTTCGAGCGGCCTTGTTCTGTTTCAGGGAACACATGGCCTGGGCGGTAGATCCAGGCATGTTCCAATCAAGAATTCCAGAGTATGACGCAGCTTCATAACGCTGTCATACTTACGGGTACATTTCGTCCCTCAAATCGGTGCCGCCTCGGCTCAAAGCCGCTTGCCGCACCGTATGAACCGACAAGAGGAAGCTTATGACCGAGATTACGGCTGCATTGGTGAAGGAACTGCGCGAAAAGTCTGGCGCAGGCATGATGGACTGCAAGAAGGCGCTTATCGAAACCAACGGCGATATCGAAGCAGCGATCGACTGGCTGCGCGCCAAGGGCATCTCCAAGGCCGACAAGAAGTCCGGCCGTACCGCCGCTGAAGGCCTGGTCGCCATTGCTGGCGCCGGTCACAAGGCCGTTGTCGTCGAGCTCAATTCCGAAACCGACTTCGTTGCCCGTAACGATGCCTTCCAGGAGCTCGTTCGCGGCATCGCCGAAGTCGCGCTGTCCACCGATGGCACGGTCGAAGCCATTTCGGCTGCGACCTATCCTGCATCCGGCAAGCCGGTCGCCGACACCATCAAGGACGCGATCGCAACCATCGGCGAGAACATGACGCTTCGTCGTGCGGCCAAGCTTGAAGTCGAGCACGGCGTCGTGGCGACCTACATCCACAATGCTGCCGGTGACGGTATCGGCAAGCTCGGCGTTCTGGTTGCCCTGAAGTCGGTTGGTGACAAGGCCGTTCTGACGTCGATCGGCCGCCAGGTTGCCATGCACATTGCTGCTACCAACCCGCTGGCTATCCGCGCCGAAGAAGTCGATGCCGCAGTCGCCGAGCGCGAACGCAACGTCTTCATCGAGCAGTCCCGCGAATCCGGAAAGCCGGAAGCCATCATCGAAAAAATGGTGGAAGGCCGCATGCGCAAGTTCTTCGAGGAAGTTGCTCTTCTCTCGCAGGCCTTCGTCATCAACCCGGACCTGACGGTCGGTGCTGCCATCAAGGAAGCTGAAAAGACCGCTGGCGCTGCGATCGAAGTCGTTGGCATGGCCCGTCTGCTCCTCGGCGAAGGCGTCGAGAAGGAAGAGGCCGACTTCGCCGCTGAAGTCGCTGCCGTGGCCAAGGGCTGATCATCGAATTCGTTTCGTCTGTTGACGAAACGAAACCATACCCCAGATAGGTGAAACCATATCCGGGAAAACCCGTGGGCATCGCGTGACAACGCGATGCCCTTCGTGTATCCGGCTTTCACAATCTTCCCCGCGATCACTTCAAGGAGCCATGATGACTCAGCCGATCTACAAGCGTGTATTGCTCAAGGCCTCCGGCGAAGCTCTGATGGGCAGCCAAGGGTTCGGTATCGACGTGACCGTCGCCGACCGGATTGCCTCCGATATTGCAGAGGCGCGCGCAATGGGCGTCGAAGTCGGCGTCGTTGTCGGTGGCGGCAACATTTTCCGTGGCGTCGCTGTGGCCTCCAAGGGCGGCGACCGTGTGACCGGCGATCACATGGGCATGCTTGGAACCATAATCAACGCTCTGGCGCTGGCGACCTCGCTGCGCAAGCTCGATATCGACACGGTGGTCCTCTCCGCCATTTCCATGCCGGAGATCTGTGAGAGCTTCTCGCAACGCGCCACGCTCTATCACCTCTCGCTCGGCCGTGTGGTGATCTTTGCCGGCGGCACCGGCAATCCATTTTTCACCACTGATTCAGCCGCTGCCCTGCGCGCCGCCGAAATGGGCGCCCAGGCGATCTTCAAGGGCACGCAGGTCGACGGCATTTATTCCGCCGATCCGAAGAAGTTCCCGGATGCGACCCGCTTCGAGCAATTGACCCATAGCCAGGTGCTCGAAAAGGGCCTCGCCGTCATGGACGTTGCCGCCGTGGCGCTGGCACGAGAGAACTCCATTCCGATCATCGTCTTTTCCATCCATGAAAAGGGCGGCTTCGCGGAAATCTTGACCGGCGGCGGCCGCAAGACCATCGTATCAGACAATTGACGTTCCTGTGGCGCCGGACCTTCCCGGCGTCGCCTATTAGACGGGAGTATAAACATGAGTGAAGGCACTGACCTCAAGGAATTGAAGCGCCGCATGGACGGCGCCATTGCGGCATTCAAGAGCGACATCGCCTCGCTGCGCACCGGGCGTGCGTCCGCCAACATTCTCGACCCGGTGACGATTGAAGCCTACGGTTCGCGCATGCCGCTGAACCAGGTGGCCAATATCACGGTTCCCGAGCCGCGCATGCTGTCGGTCTCGGTTTGGGACAAGTCGATGGTCGGCGCCGTCGAGCGCGGGATCCGCGAATCCAATCTCGGTCTCAATCCGATTATCGACGGGCAGAACCTGCGAATTCCGTTGCCGGAACTCAACGAGGAGCGTCGCCGCTCGCTGGTGAAGGTCGCCCACGAATATGCTGAGAAGGCAAAGGTGGCGATTCGCCATGTTCGCCGTGATGGCATGGACGGTCTCAAAAAGGCCGAAAAGGACGGTGACATCGGTCAGGATGAGGGCCGCTCCTTGTCAGAGCGTGTGCAGAAGATGACGGATGAGACGATTTCGGACATCGACCGCTTGCTAGTCGACAAGGAAAAGGAAATCATGCAGGTCTGATTTCACGCTAGGGCATCGCGCTTTCGATCACGAGATATTGAAAGCGGCAAGGGTGCGCTAGATTAAGAGGCCAGAACCTTTCCCGCCGAACAAAACTGGACCCATATGTCACTTCCGACCTTCTCTGCCATACCCGAACACGTTGCCATCATCATGGATGGCAACGGGCGCTGGGCCAATGCACGCGGCCTGCCGCGAACCATGGGCCATCGTAAGGGCGTGGAGGCGGTGCGCGAGACCGTGCGGGCTGCCGGCGACATCGGCGTAAAATATCTGACCCTCTTTGCCTTTTCGTCGGAGAATTGGCGTCGTCCGGAGACGGAGGTGAGCGATCTCCTCGGTCTGCTCAAGGCCTTCATCCGGCGAGACCTTGCCGAGTTGCATCGCCAGAATGTCCGCATCCGGGTGATCGGTGATCGCAACAATCTGCGCGGCGACATCCTGCCATTGTTGATCGAGGCGGAGGAGACCACCAGGGACAATACGGCCCTGACGCTGGTCATCGCCTTCAACTATGGCTCGCGCGATGAAATTTCCCGCGCCCTCGTCAGCCTCGCGAGGGACGTCGAGGCCGGGCGGCTGCGCCCGCAGGATATCAGCCCCGAACTGGTCGGCGCGCGGTTGGACACGGCCGGAATTCCCGATCCCGATCTGATCATTCGCACCAGCGGTGAAGAGCGGTTGTCGAATTTCCTGCTCTGGCAGGCCGCTTATTCGGAATTCATGTTCATGCCGGAATACTGGCCGGACTTCAGCCGGGACCTTTTCTTCTCCGCGCTGGAAAAATATGCCGCGCGCGATCGGCGTTTTGGCGGTCTTTCCGCCAAGCAGGCGGCCGTGGGGTCCTGATGAGTCGCGAACTCCGGCTGCGCATTTTCTCCGGCATCATTCTTGCCGCAATCGTTCTCGTCGCCACCTGGTACGGCGGGCTGAGCTTCCGCCTGCTGGCGGTGGCGATCGGTCTGCTCGTCTATTATGAGTGGTCGACAATATCGGATCTTCATGGCCGTGATCCGCAGGGCAACGCGCTTGCCTGGCTGGGCCTGGTGCTGATTTCCGGCTCAACGCTGATGGAAGAATCGGTCTACTCCATCGAGGTGCTGTTTGCTTTCGTTGCGGTGACAGCGATCATGGTCGCCATGCGTGGCAAAAGCTGGTGGCTGCCCGGCGGAATATTCTATGCCGGATTGACCACCATCGCCCTTGCGGAGATCCGCGACGATGACCTGCGGGGCTTCGTGCTGATGCTGTTCATCTTCGCCACGGTATGGGCGACCGATATTTTCGCCTATTTTGTCGGCCGCGCCATCGGCGGACCAAAGCTTGCGCCACGCATATCGCCGGGCAAGACCTGGTCGGGCGCCATCGGCGGTGCAATCGCAGCCGTGATTGCCGGAACGGCGGTGGTCTGGAGCTATTTCTCCGCAGATGGTTTATGGATTCCGGTGCTCGCGCTGATCCTGTCGATTTGCAGCCAAATCGGCGATTTATTCGAGTCTTTCATGAAGCGCCGTTTCGGCGTCAAGGACTCCAGCCATCTAATTCCCGGCCATGGCGGCGTCATGGATCGGGTCGATGGACTAATTTTTGCTTGTTTTGCGGCGTTTATGTTGGCTATCGTGATATCGCTGACAATGAGCGGCGAGACCATGTCATTGGGCAGTGTCCTGCTCGGTGTATGAAATCAACGCGAACAGGATCAATGCATGGGTAGCGTGGCAGGCATCATCGGCTTCTTGACGAACAACGTCATCACGTTTGTTTTCGTCCTGTCACTGCTCGTTTTCGTGCACGAGATGGGTCATTATCTGGTCGGGCGCTGGTCTGGCATCCGCATCATGGCCTTCTCGATCGGCTTTGGTCCCGAGATCGCCGGCTTCACCGACCGCCATGGCACGCGCTGGAAACTGTCGCTCATTCCGCTCGGCGGCTATGTCCGTTTCTTCGGTGATGAGGACGCTTCGAGCAAGACCGACACAGATCAGCTCGCGGCCATGACCGAGGAAGAGCGCGCCCAATCCTTCGCGGGTGCCAAGCTCTGGAAGCGCGCTGCAACCGTTGCCGCCGGCCCGATTGCTAATTTCATTCTCGCCATCGCAATTTTCGCCGTGCTGTTCGGCGCCTATGGCCGCACGGTTGCGGATCCCGTCGTTGCCATGGTCACGCGCGGCGGTGCCGCCGCCGAAGCAGGGATCGAGCCTGGCGACCGTCTCGTCGCCATTGACGGCAACAAGATCGCGACCTTCGATGAAGTGCAGCGCTATGTCGGCATGCGGCCCGGCCGCAATATCGTGCTCAGCGTCGAGCGCGATGGCCAGAAGCGCGATTTCAACATCATGCCGAAGCTTGCGGAAGACACGGATCAGTTCGGCAACAAGATGGAGATGGGTCGCATCGGTATCGCGCTCGTCGACCCACAGGTAACGGCGGTGGAGCCGGGCGGGCCGGCGGCACGGGCGGGCATACAGGCCGGCGACCGTCTGGTCGCGGTCGATGGCAACAATGTCGCGACCTATTACGATATCGTTCGCTATATCGGTGACCGCCCCGGCAAGAGCGTGGTCCTGACGGTCGAGCGCAATGGCCAGATCCGCGATTTTCCGATGGTGCCGGCGGCGCTGGCTGAGACCGATTCTTCCGGCAACAAGAAGGATGTCGGCAGCGTCGGCATTTCGCCGGTCGATCCGCTCGTGGCCACAATTGCGCAGGATAGTCCTGCCGCAGGTGCGGGTATCACGCTCGGAGATCGCATTCTTTCTGTGGATGGACGCGCCATCGGCTCCATCGGTGAGGTGCAGCGTTATGTTGCCTCCCGAGCGGACAAGGCAGTGGTATTGTCCGTCCAGCATGACGGCGTGACGCGGGACGTCAAAGTCACGCCCAAGATGGCCGCAGAACCTGATGCCTTCGGCAACGAGACGGAGATCGGCAGCATCGGAATCAGCGATGGACAGAAGCCTATCAAGCTGCGTTATCAGGCATACGGGCCGCTGCAGGCGCTCAGCGAAGGCGTGAAGCAGACCGGCAACATCATTTCCGGCACCTTTGAATATCTCGGCAACGTCATCGGCGGCTACATGAAGGCGGACCAGCTCGGCGGCCCGATTCGCGTGGCGCAACTCTCCGGTCAAATGGCAACTCTGGGCTTCTCCGCGGTGCTCCAATTCGCCGCCATACTTTCTGTTTCAATTGGTTTATTAAATTTGATGCCGGTCCCGGTACTTGATGGCGGCCATCTGATGTTCTATGCGATTGAAGCAGTAAGGGGAAAACCGCTAGGTGCCCGAGCGCAGGACATTGCTTTCCGGATTGGGTTCGCAATGGTTTTGTCACTCATGGTATTTGCGACATGGAACGACATCAGCTCCAGGATAGGCTGATGGGGGAGCAAGGGAAGAATTACGATTTATTTACGATGTTTCAAAGCTGTAGTGGCGAATGAGCCACGCTTTGAAATGAAGTAAACAGAAATTAACTTGCTCCCTTGCTTGTATGTCAAAAGCGGGTAAAACGACACACGTGGCCGGAATCGGGTTCTTCCCGGGGCTGGGGACGACTGAAAAAAGGTAAGAAGTGAAATGAAGGCTGGTTCAAGATTTTTGAACGCAGTGTCGGCGGTAGCGCTGTCTGCTGGTGTTGTTGCGTCGGGCGCTGGTGTTATCACCCTTGCTTCTGCCTCGGTCGCAGAAGCCGCTGTCATACAACGGATCGATGTCAGGGGGGCAGAGCGTGTTGGCGTTGATGCTGTTCGCGACAATCTCACGATCAAGCCCGGCAAGAGCTTCTCGCCCGGTGACATCGATAATTCGGTGAAGCAGCTTTATGCCACCGGATACTTCTCCGATGTACATGTGACTGTTTCCGGCGGCACGCTGGTCGTTTCCGTCAAGGAAAACCAGCTGATCAATGCCGTGGTTTTCAACGGCAACCGCAAGATCAAGGATGACAAGCTGCAGGGTGTCGTACAGACCCATGCCGCTGGTCCCTACAGCGAAACCCAGGTTCAGGCCGACATCAAGACGATCAAGGACGCCTATGCGGCGATCGGTCGTAATGATGTTCAGGTGACAACGCAGACCGTTCCGGTCGCGCAGGGCCGCATCAACGTTGCCTTCGTCATCAATGAAGGCGATCGCACCAAGATCGACAAGATCAACTTCTCCGGCAACCAGGCTTACAACAGCGGTCGTCTTGCTTCGGTGATCAGCACCAAGAAGACGAACTTCATGTCGTTCCTGACCCGTAAGGACGTCTACAGCGCCGATCGCCAGCAGGCGGACCAGGATGCGCTGCGTCAGTTCTACTACAATCACGGTTATGCCGATTTCCGTATCGTCAGCGCCGATGCGACGCTGAACGAGCAGAACAACGAATACACGCTGAACTTCAGCGTCGATGAAGGTCCGCGCTATACCTATGGTGACATCAACGTCGTTTCGACGGTTGATGGCGTCAATGCCGAGGACCTGAAGAGCTTGGTCATTACTCAGAAGGGTAATGTCTACAGCGCCAAGGATATTCAGACCTCGATCGAGAACATTTCCAAGCGTGTCGCTTCGGCCGGCTATCCGTTTGCCCGCATCACGCCGCGTGGTAACCGTGACCTCAGTGGCCACACTATCGGTATCGAATATCTGGTCGACCAGGGCGAGCGCGCCTATGTCGAGCGCATCGAAATCCGCGGCAACACCCGCACGCGCGACTACGTTATCCGTCGCGAATTCGATATCAACGAAGGCGATGCGTTCAACCAGGAAATGATCAGCCGCGCCAAGCGTCGCCTCGACGCGCTCGGCTACTTCACGAAGGTTGATATCAGCACGGCACCGGGCAGCGCTCCGGACCGCGTTGTCGTTGTCGTCAACGTCGAAGATCAGCCGACTGGCTCGTTCGGTATCGGTGCTGGTTACGCAGTCGGCAACAATGGTGGTCTGCTGCTCGAAGCTTCGGTTGAAGAAAAGAACTTCCTCGGTCGCGGTCAGTACATCCGTATTGCAGCGGGCGCCGGCACGGAAGGCAATCGTACCTATAACATCTCGTTCACCGAGCCCTATTTCCTCGGTTATCGTCTGGCCGCTGGCTTCGACATCTTCAAGAACCAGACGTCGAGCGACGACTATTATGATTACTCGGAAGAGGGCTTCTCGCTGCGCGTGACGGCTCCGATTACCGAGAACCTCGCGACGACGCTGCGTTACAACTACAAGCGCCTAACCTACGATGGTACGAACGATTGGGAAGACAACCTGTCGGCTCCGTACCAGAATCTTGTCTTGAACGGTCCTTGGATTCAGTCGACGATTTCGCAGACCTTCACTTACAACACGCTGGATGATCAAAATCTGCCGCGTGAAGGTATCATCGCCAAGTTTACGCATGAATATGCGGGCCTGGGCGGCGACTCCGACTTCTACAAGCTGAGCGGCAAGGCACGTTATTACAAGATGATCAGCGATGAGGCTGACATCATCGGCTCGCTGACGGTTGGTGCCGGCTACGTCATGCCGACGGATGGCAAGCTGAACGTCTTCGACCAGTTCACGCTCGGTGGCCGTGAAATCCGTGGCTTCGAGAATGCCGGTATCGGTCCGCGCACGTCGAATGGCGATCCGCTGGGCGGCACGACCTATGTCACGGCCTCGGCTGAGGCAAGCATGCCGATGCCGGGTGTTCCGCAGGATATCGGTCTGCGTCTCGCAGCCTTTGCCGATGCGGGTACGCTCTATGGCAACAAGGCTAATCTGTTCGGCGATGTCCTGCATAATGACAGCTCGATCCGTGCCTCGCTCGGTGCAGGCCTGATCTGGTCGTCGCCCTTCGGTGTTATCCGTGTTGACTATGCCGTACCGGTTCTCAAGGAAGACTACGACAAGGTTGAGAATTTCCGGTTTGGCATCGCCAACCAGTTCTGATATCGGCAGCCCAGAACTGCGGGCTTAACACCGTTCTGGAGCTGGTGCTTATGGAACATATCGGTTTTTTCCCGCCCCATGATGGCGTTAGCCTTCGTGCGCTGGCCGAGCATCTTGGGGCGGAACTTGCTGATGAGGCCTTCGCGGGCATCATCATCAAGTCCATTGCGCCGGTCTATCGGGCCGGCGATGGCGACGTTTGCTACCTTCTTTCCCGAAAGAATCGTGCTGAACTGGAGACCTGCAAGGCTTCGGCGATCATTTGTTTGCCGACCTTGAGTTCTTTGGTCCCGGAACACATTCCGGTTCTTCTTTCCAAGAAGCCACATACGGATTTCGCGCTGGCCGGTGCATTGCTGCATCCGCAAGCCATGCGTCCGGTTGCGTTGACGTCGACACCGACACTGATTTCGCCAACCGCTTTCGTCGATCCGACAGCCAAGCTCGAAGCTGATGTCGGCGTGGAACCGGGCGCCGTCGTCGGTCCGGGTGCCGAGATCGGCGAGGGAACCCGTATCGGAGCCGGCGCCATTATCGGCCCCGGTGTCAAGATCGGGCGCCACTGCACGATCGGCGGCGGCGCCAGCGTTCTGTGCTCCTATCTCGGCAACGGCGTCATCATCCACAATGGCGCGCGTATCGGCCAGGATGGATTCGGCTATGCGCCAAGCCCGCGCGGCATGATCAAGATCGTACAGATCGGCCGCGTCATCATTCAGGATAACGTCGAGATTGGCGCCAACACGACGATCGATCGCGGTACCATGGATGATACGGTGATTGGTGAAGGCACCAAGATCGACAATCAGGTGCAGATCGGACATAACGTCCGGATCGGTCGTTATTGCGCTATCGTCAGCCAGGTCGGCATAGCCGGCAGTGCGGTGATCGGCGATGGTGTACAGATCGGCGGCCATACAGGCATTAACGGTCATATCCAGATCGGTGATGGTGTTCAGATCGGTGCCATGAGCGGCGTCATGAACAGTATCCCGGCCGGAGAGCGCTTTGCGGGTATTCCGGCACGACCTTTGTGGGATTTTCTGAGAGAGGCGGCGGAGATCGCGAAGCGATCCGGAGCCAGAGAGAAGAAGGATGGGAGTGCGGAGCATGACTGAAGACGCCAAGACGTCGCTGTCGTCGGCTGATATCATCGAGATTATGAAGCTTTTGCCGCATCGCTATCCTTTCCTGATGGTCGACAGGATCATCGAGATCGATAGCGACAACTCCGCTATCGGCATCAAGAACGTCACGGCCAACGAGCCGCAATTCACTGGGCACTTTCCGGGCTCGCCGATTATGCCGGGTGTTTTGTTGATCGAAGGCATGGCGCAGACGGCAGGTGCGATCTGCGCTCGCAAGGATGGTATTGGCGGTAACCTCGTCTACTTCATGACCATCGACAATGCTCGCTTCCGCAAGCCGGTCGTTCCTGGCGACCGGGTGGAATTCCATGTCGTCAAGCAAAAGCAGCGCGGCACGATCTGGAAGTTCCACTGCGATGCCAAGGTCGATGGTTCGGTGGTTGCCGAGGCCGATATCGGTGCGATGATTGTACGGAAGGACCCGGATCAGGCATGAGCAGCATTGCAAAAAGCGCGCGCATTCATAAGCTCGCGGTCGTTGAAGACGGGGCGGTCATCGGCGAGAATGTTGTCGTCGGTCCGTTCTGCCATGTCGGTCCGAAGGTCGTGCTGCATGATTCTGTCCAGCTGTTGACGCATGTGGTCGTGACCGGCCGGACGACGATCGGCAAGGGTACGAAGATATTCCCCATGGCCGTCGTCGGCGGCGATCCGCAGAGCGTGCATCACGGTGGCGAAGAGACGACGCTGGATATCGGCGAGAATTGCACGATCCGTGAAGGCGTGACGATCAACACTGGCACGGCTGATTACGGCGGCAAGACGGTCGTTGGCAACAACAACCTGTTCCTCGCCAATTCGCATGTCGCCCATGATTGCCGCGTTGGCAACAATGTCATCATGTCGAACAACGTCATGCTGGCCGGGCACGTCACCGTTGAAGACCGCGCCATTCTCGGCGGCGGCTGCGCGGTGCATCAGTTCACCCGCATCGGCCGTCAAGCTTTCGTCGGCGGCCTTTCGGCTGCGAGTTACGATGTCATTCCCTACGGCATGTTGAACGGCAATCCGGGCGTCCTGTCGGGCCTGAATATTGTCGGCATGACCCGCGCCGGCATCGAGCGTTCGGTGATCCACCGGGTCCGCCGCGCCTATAAGAGCATTTTTGAGGGCGAAGGCTCGATCCGCGACAATGCGACGGCGATCCGCGAGGAGTATGCCGATTGCAAGGAAGCGATGGAGATTCTCGATTTCATCGCCGCCGATAGCGATCGCGCACTATCGTCGCCCAATCGCGGCAAGGGCTGAAGTGGCCGCGAGCGGTCAGGACAACAAGGGCAGGCTGGCGATCATCGCAGGCAGTGGTTTTTTGCCCGCCTATGTCGCCGAAGCCGCCCGTCAGGCCGGCGAAGATCCCGTCATTCTTGCATTGACCAACGAGGCGGACCGCGATTGGTCCGCTTTCGATCACGCCACTCTTGGCGTCGGCAATTTTGCCGGTCTTGAAGCCGTGTTCCGCCGCTATGGCATCGACAGGGTCGTCATGTCCGGCGGTGTCGCGCGCCGTCCAGCCTGGCGGGAGATACATCCGACCTGGCGGGTGATCAAGGAATTGCCCTCGACCATTCGCACGCTTTTGTCCGGCGGCGACAATGCCGTTTTGCAAATGGTTATCCGGCTGATCGAGGCTGGCGGTGTCCGTGTTGTCGGCGCCCATGAGATAGCACCGGACCTGCTGGCGACTACCGGGCCGCTGGGCAAGCTTTCTCCTTCTAAAGAGGATTTGAGAGACATTGCTCAGGGTGCGAAAGCTGCCGATGCGCTCGGGCTGCTGGATGTCGGGCAAGGCGCTGTCAGTGTCGGTGGCCGCGTCGTGGCGCTGGAAGGTGCTGAAGGCACGGACCAGATGATCGAGCGTGTCGCCGGCCTGCGTGCCGAAGGGCGTATATCGACGCGCCGCCGCGGCGTGTTGGTCAAGCTTTGCAAGCCGCAGCAGGATGTACGCGCTGACTTGCCGTCAATCGGCGTGTCGACCGTGCTGAACGCCAAGAAGGCCGGCCTTGCCGGTGTGGCGGTGGAGGCGGGCAGGGCGCTGGTGCTGGAGCGCGATGCGGTGATTGCGGCCGCCGACGAAGTCGGACTTTTCGTCTGCGGCATCGACCGCGGCCTCAGCGCGGAGGGGTTCATGTGAGCAACAGACCGCTGAAACTCGCTGTGATCGCCGGTGAAGTCTCGGGCGATCTGCTCGGCGGCGATCTGGTCGCCGCATTGAAGCGTCGTTATGACGGCCCGGTGGAATTGATCGGCGTCGGCGGTGAAGCGCTGGAGGTGCAAGGCCTGCGATCGCTGTTCGACTATTCCGAACTGTCGATCATGGGGTTTGCACAGGTGATCAAGCAGCTACCGAAGCTGCTCGCCCGCATCAGGCAGACGGCGAATGCCATCATCGCGGCCAAGCCGGACGTGCTGCTGATCATCGACAGCCCGGATTTCACCCATCGCGTCGCGAAAAAGGTGCGGGCGGCTTTGCCTGACCTGCCGGTGGTCAATTACGTCTGCCCCAGTGTCTGGGCGTGGAAGGAATATCGCGCGCAGAAAATGCTTGCCTATGTCGATCATGTCCTGGCCATCCTGCCGTTCGAGCCGGCGGCAATGCAGCGGCTGGCGGGACCGGCGACGACCTATGTTGGTCATCGCCTGACGGTGGATCCGAGCCTGGTCGAGGCCCGCCGCCAGCGTGCGCTCCGGACCGTGAGCACCGCCGATAGCGGAAAGACGATCCTGCTGCTTCCCGGCTCGCGTTCCTCGGAAATCCGCCAACTCATGCCAGTTTTCGAGCAGGCAGTGATGGAACTTAGCCGGCGAAACGATCGCATTCGCTATCTGCTGCCGACCGTCCCACGGCAGGAAGCATTGGTGCGCTCCCTTGTTGAAAACTGGAGCGTAAAGCCGGATGTCTTTGTCGGCCAGGAGGCCAAATGGAAGGCTTTCGCGGAAGCGGATGCGGCTGTCGCCGCCTCCGGCACCGTGATCCTGGAGCTGGGTCTTGCAGGCGTTCCTGTCCTCTCGACATATAAAACGGAGTGGCTTGCCCGGTTTGTGATGTCGCGCATCAAGGTCTGGACGGCCGCTTTGCCGAACCTGATTGCGGATTACGTCGTCGTGCCCGAGCTCCTCAACGACGTGCTGCGGGCCGGCAAAGTGGCGCGTTACATGGAACGCCTGTCGAACGATACGCTGGAGCGGGCGGCCATGCTGGAGGGCTACGATCTGGTCTGGGAGCGAATGCAGACGGAAGAGCCGCCCGGCGAGAAGGCGGCGGCGATCCTCCTCGATGTTTTAGCCAACAAAAAACCCGGCCATTTCTGACCGGGTTTTTTGTTGTTCTGTCTTTTGGCTTAACGCTTGGAAACCGGAACGTATTCGCGCGGCGGTTCGCCGGTGTAGAGCTGGCGCGGACGGCCGATGCGCTGCTGTGGGTCCTCGATCATCTCGTTCCACTGGGCGATCCAGCCGACGGTACGAGCAAGCGCGAAGAGCACGGTGAACATGGTCGTGGGGAAGCCCAGGGCCTTCAGCGTGATGCCGGAATAGAAGTCGACATTCGGATAGAGCTTCTTCTCGATGAAGTATTCATCGGTCAGCGCGATGCGCTCCAGTTCGATCGCGATGTCGAGCAACGGATCGTCCTTGATGCCGAGTTCGCCGAGAACCTCGTGCGCCGTCTTCTGCATGATCTTGGCGCGCGGATCGTAGTTCTTGTAAACGCGGTGGCCGAAGCCCATCAGGCGGAACGGATCGTTCTTGTCCTTAGCGCGGGCGATAAATTCCGGAATGCGGTCGACCGAGCCGATTTCCGTCAGCATGTTCAATGCAGCCTCATTGGCGCCGCCATGGGCGGGGCCCCAGAGGCAGGCAATGCCAGCGGCGATACAGGCGAACGGATTGGCGCCGGAGGAGCCGGCGAGGCGGACCGTCGAGGTCGAGGCATTCTGCTCGTGATCGGCATGCAGGATGAAGATGCGGTCCATGGCGCGAGCGAGCACCGGATTGACCACATATTCCTCGCAAGGAACGGCAAAGCACATGCGCAGGAAATTCGACGCATAATCGAGATCGTTCTTCGGATAAACGAAGGGCTGGCCGATATGGTACTTGTAGGCCATGGCGGCAAGCGTCGGCATCTTGGCGATCATGCGCAGGCTAGCGACCATGCGCTGGTGCGGATCGGTGATGTCGGTCGAGTCGTGATAGAAGGCCGACAGAGCGCCGACGCAGCCGCACATGACGGCCATCGGATGCGCGTCTCGGCGGAAGCCGGTGAAGAAACGGCTCATCTGCTCATGCACCATCGTGTGCATGGTCACGCGATGATCGAAATCCTTCTTCTGGGCAGCGGTCGGAAGTTCACCGTAGAGAAGCAGGTAGCAGACTTCGAGGAAATCGCCGTGTTCGGCCAGCTGGTCGATCGGATAACCGCGATGCAGCAGAACGCCTTCGTCGCCATCAATATAGGTGATGCTGGACTCGCACGACGCGGTCGAGGTGAAGCCAGGATCGTAGGTGAAAGTGGAGGTGTTCTTATAAAGGGCACCAATATCAATGACACTTGGGCCGATGGTTCCCGATTTTACCGGCAGATCCACCGTCTTTTCGCCCCAAGTTAGTTTCGCGCTTTGTTCCGTCATGCTGATCCTCCAAGATTTGGCGGGGGGTTGACGCCATAAAAAGCGCCAAAAGGTTAAGCGACTAGGGATTAGCTATATGATCCAGAGCCTAATGCCAAGTTATCCTTACAGCTATTTGTGCATTGCGGTATCAACTTTTGGGCACTGCGGTAGATGAAATTGCCTCGCTCGCGTGCCGGCTAAGGTGATTTATCCGCCACACGCGTGATTTCGGTTGAATTCACCAGCTGGTGACGGCAAATATCTCGTTATAGCTGTAGTTTTGCGTAGGGCGCGGGGGCGCATGCCTAATTTAGAGGCACCGGATCGGCAGTCGAACGGCCTGAATCCCGCTGTTGTGGCTGATCGCAACAGCGGCTTTGCGACGACTCCTGCTCTTGTCGGAGTAGCGCCGCCGGTACGAACACAGGATCAAGCCACCCCTGCAGTACGTCTTCTGCTCGCGGCTGGCCGCATCAGAATCGGCCTTTCCCGTTTGATCGAAGAAGAGGCGGATTATGGCCGCGGGATCCTGCTTGTGCCGGTCTATATCGGTATCGGAGCAATTTTCTGGTTTACCGCTGGCGCCGATCCGCCGCCGCAAGCTGTCTTTGCCGCTCTCATCATTTTCGCGGTCGGTTTCTTTCTCAAGCGTGACACCGGGCCGAGGCTCCGGCACCTTCTTCTGGCCGGCATGCTGGTGTGTTTCGGGATGGCTTTGGCACAATTAGAGGCTTGGCGCGCATCGACGGTGATGCTCGATACAGCGGTGACGACCACGATAACCGGGCGCGTTGAACGACGTGAGTCCAGCGACAAGGAGCGATGGCGTTATGTCGTCGCCCTCGACGCAACGGAAAACCCGACCATTCGCAGGCCGCCGGAGCGAGTGACCGTCTTCGTGCGCAAGCAGCAGCAACCCTTTGAACTTGGAGATCTCATCCAGACCAGGGCGCGGCTGACGCCGCCGGCAGGACCTGCCTTGCCAGGCTTGAACGACTTTGCCTTCAGCGCCTATTTCAACGGCATCGGCGCGAATGGCTTCGCCTATGGGACGCCGACATTGTTGCTATCGGCTGCTGATATCGTTGAGGGGTCGGTTCTCGACAAGGCGGATATCTGGCTTGCCGGTTTGCGCAACAGCATCGGCGACCGGATCAGAAGGACGCTGCCCGGCGATACCGGCGCCTTTGCCGCGGCCCTTGTCACCGATGAGAGACGGGCAATTTCCGAGGCAACGACCGAAGCACTGCGGACTGCGGGCCTTACGCACATCATCGCCATTTCAGGCCTGAATATGGCGTTGTCGGCCGGCATCTTCTATGTCGGCCTGCGTTATGTTCTCAGCCTGTTTTTCGGCGTTGCGCAGGCTTGGCCGACAAAGAAGATTGCAGCCTTTGGCGCGCTGGTGACGGTGACCGCCTATTACCTCATTTCCGGTTTCGGCGTTTCGGCCGAACGCGCTTTCATCATGATGGCAATCATGCTGATTGCCGTGCTGTTCGACCGGCCATCCATCAGCCTTCGAAACGTCGCGCTGTCGGCGATCATCATTCTCGTTCTGTCGCCGTCGCAAGTGCTCGGACCAAGTTTCCAGATGTCCTATGCGGCGACCCTAGCATTGGTGTCCGGTTATACGCTCTGGACGCGGCGTCGACATCGGGAAACCGTTTTCTCCCGCTTCCGGATATTGCGGCCGTTGTTCTTCATCTCGCGCTTTTTCGGCGGCATAGCGTCGACGTCGTTTCTAGGCGGCGCATCGACGGCTATTTTCTCGATCGAGCATTTTCACCGGTTGGCGACATATGGGCTCGCCGCCAATCTCGCGGCCATGCCGATCGTCTCCTTCATCGTCATGCCATTCGGCATGGCGGCGATGCTGCTGATGCCATTCGGCCTGGATGCTCCATTCTGGCAGGTCACCGGCAAGGGACTGGAGCTCGTCATCGGTATCGCCACGACGGTCGCCGCCTGGGGCGGCGATATTCCTTTTGGACGACAGCCGGCCTGGATGTTCCCGGCTGTTATTGCCGGCTTCCTGTTGATGACATTGCTGCGAACACGGCTGCGACATGCTGGTGCGCTCGTAATCATCGGTTCCGTCGCAGCCGTCGCGCTCGGCCCGGATGTCAGAAAGCCTGACCTGATGATTTCCGAGGATGGGACGTTGGTCGCGCTGCTACGAGACGGCGCCTTGGCGACCAATCGCGAAAAGCCGCCCAGTTTCATCTTCGATCAATGGAAAGGAGCATTGTCGATGACGGACCAAAAACCGCCGATGATACTCGCATCCGACAGCCAGCTACCCAAAATCAGTAAGTCGGATACCCGTCGCCGTTTGAGCTCTGAGGAACGGAATGCCGTCCGTAAGTCAATGGAGGCGGCATTGGACAATGCGGGGCAGGGCGGCTTTGTCTGTCAGAAGCAGGCATGGTGCGTCGCGATGCTGGACAATGGCGACATACTCGTCACCATCGAGAATGCCGCCTATCTTGGCCCGGCCTGTGACACAGGCAATATTGTGGTCATCCCCGTTCGGCTGCGGCTCGATCGTTGCCGCTCGGGGGCAATGCTTTTCACAGGAGCTAATCTCCGGCGGTCCGGATCCATCGAAATGGATCTCGGCACCGACAGGCCGATCGCCACGACCGCTTTTGATACCCTGGCGCGGCCATGGAATTTGCATCGCGCCTATGATTGGCGAACGGGCGCATTCGGTGCACCGATTGTGCCCCTGTCACCTGTCAGTGATAGCGGCGGATGAGGCCGACGAGCTTGCCCTGCACCTTGACGCGATCCGGCCCAAAAATGCGGGTCTCATAGGCGGGGTTAGCCGCTTCGAGTGCGATCGAGGCGCCCTTGCGGCGGAAGCGCTTCAATGTTGCTTCCTCATCGTCGACCAGGGCGACGACAATATCGCCGGGATTGGCGGTGGTGCTGTTGCGGATGATGACAGTGTCGCCATCGAAGATACCGGCATCGATCATCGAGTCGCCCTTGACCTCGAGCGCGTAATGCTCGCCGGAGCCAAGCATGTCGGCGGGGACGGTGATATCGTGGGTGTTGTTCTGAATGGCCGAGATCGGAACACCGGCAGCAATGCGGCCCATGACCGGCACGGAAACGGCGCTGTTGTTCTCGTCGTTCGCCGGCTTGGCGGGGGCGGGGGGCTGTACGGGCTGGGGCTTGCCCAGGCTGCCCTCGATGACGCTTGGCGAGAAGCCGCGGCGCGGCTGCAGGCTCGGACTATAGGCTTCCGGCAGCTTGATGACCTCAAGCGCTCGAGCCCGATTCGGCAGACGGCGGATGAAACCGCGCTCTTCCAAAGCGGTGATCAAGCGATGAATGCCCGACTTGGACGCAAGGTCCAGCGCATCCTTCATTTCATCGAAAGAAGGTGGAACGCCGGACTCCTTCATCCGTTCGTGAATGAAGAGAAGCAGTTCCTGCTGCTTGCGTGTCAACATCGTATTTGAACCCCAGAATCGTGAAGGTGTCGTGAAACAAATCCAGAACGGACACTATATGTTCCATATGTGTTCCGCAAGTCCCTAATTTTCGATGAATGTTTTGCCGGCGCATTAAATAAAGGAGAACATAACAAGTCCCGAGTGAGCGAAACCGCGGAGTATTTCAGCGCTGATCAATGAAACATATGCGGAAATCGACCAAGAGCGATTCTGCGGGAATAGGAGCCGGCTATCTTTGCATGATCACTGAAACCCGGAGCAATTCCGGCTTCCGCGCAGTTGCAAAGCATTCGACAACGCGCCCTCCCATTTGCGATCTGGCTGGTTTTAAACACTGCGTTTTCATCTTGAATTGAGCGTCGGAAGAGCGCAAACCTGCGGCATGCACCAAGGGGGAAACCATGGTTTCATCGCCGCATCCGCTGGATCATCTCGTTCTGCCGACGGTCAATATTGCCATGGCGCGGGAGCGGCTGGGCAAGCTCGGTTTTACCGTCGCTGCCGATGCCCGCCATCCCTTCGGCACCGAGAATGCCTGCGTGTTCTTTTCCGACAAGACCTATCTGGAGCCCCTGGGCGTCGCGTCGCAGGAGCAATACGAAAGGAGCATCGAGGAAGGCAATGTTTTCGTCGCTCGCGACCAGGCCTATCGTTTTCGTATCGGCGAGGAAGGGTTTTCGGCCATCGTTCTCGGCACGAAGGATGCCGCCGCCGATGACAAGCGATTCCTGGCCAACGCCATGTCGGCCGGGCGCATGCTGAATTTCGAACGGCCGATGCGTATGCCGGATGGCTCTGAAACGATCGCCGGCTTCCGTCTCGCTTTCGCGGCCGATCTGCGCTCGCCGGATTTCTATGCTTTCTGCGCCCAGCGCATCAACCCTTTGCCGGCTGATCGCAGCGCCCTGGAGCGGCATGCCAATGGTGTGACCGGCATTGCGCGGGTCGCCCTGTCGACGCCGAAGCCGGCCGTGTTCCGGGGCTTCTTTGAACGGATTGCCGACGGATCAAAGATATCGGAGCATTCCTTTGGGCTGACGATCGAGACGGCGAACGCCAGGATCGAGGTCTTGACCCCGCAAGGCATGGAAGCCTTTTACGATTTTCCGGTACCAACGGTCGATCCCGGCCTTCGGGCGCGCGCAATCCTTTTCAAGACACGCGATCTTTCCGTGACATCGTCGCATTTGGCTGCTAACGGCGTCACATACACGCGTAAGAACAATCGTATTCTGGCAAAGCCCGCCCCTGGACAGGGCGCGTTGTTCGCCTTCGAGGAGATAGCATGAGCACCAATTCCGAAGTGATCGTCGGCGAGGGCGCATCCAAGGTTCTGTTTTCCAACACCGCCAAGCTGTCGCTGATTGCCGGCCCTTGCCAGATGGAAAGCCGCGATCATGCCTTCATGGTTGCCGGCGTTCTGAAGGAGCTCTGCGGTAAGCTCGGCATCGGCCTTGTCTACAAGTCTTCCTATGACAAGGCGAACCGTACGTCGCTCTCCGGCAAGCGCGGCATCGGCCTGGAAAAGGCCATGGAAGTCTTTGCCGATCTGAAGAAGGAATATGGCTTTCCGGTCCTGTCCGACATTCACACCGAGGAGCAGTGCGCTGTCGTTGCCAAGACGGTAGACATCCTGCAGATCCCGGCCTTCCTGTCGCGCCAGACCGACCTTCTCGTTGCCGCTGCCAAGACCGGCCGCGTCGTCAACGTCAAGAAGGGTCAGTTCCTGGCGCCCTGGGACATGAAGAACGTG
Organism: Rhizobium sp. AP16; assembly: GCF_000281735.1. Classification (NCBI taxonomy): domain Bacteria; kingdom Pseudomonadati; phylum Pseudomonadota; class Alphaproteobacteria; order Hyphomicrobiales; family Rhizobiaceae; genus Rhizobium; species Rhizobium sp. AP16. Next base: position 40,707 of record NZ_AJVM01000027.1, read on the forward strand.
CTGGCCAAGCTGAACGACAGCGGCAATCCGAATATCATGCTCTGCGAGCGTGGCGCCTCCTTCGGCTACAACACGCTGGTCTCCGACATGCGTTCGCTGCCGATCATGGCGGCCATGGGCGCGCCGGTGATTTTCGATGCGACTCATTCCGTGCAGCAGCCGGGCGGGCAGGGCGGTTCGACCGGCGGCGACCGCCGATTCGTCGAGACGCTGGCACGCGCCGCCGTCGCCGTCGGCGTTGCCGGCGTTTTCGTCGAGACGCATGAAGATCCGGACAACGCACCGTCCGATGGTCCAAACATGGTCTATCTGAAGGACATGCCGCAGCTTCTGGAAAAGCTGCTGGCCTTCGACGCCATCGCCAAGGCTTGAGACTTTAAGCGGCATTCAACAGGCTGACATGAACTTGCTATACGCGGCCTGTTGGAGCGCCAGATCGAGGTGCGGAGCGGCATTGTAATTTCCGCGACTTCGATTAAGACGATTTCAATCGATTTATAACCCAGCGAGCAGGAAGCTATCATGACCGCAATCACCGACATTATCGCCCGCGAGATTCTCGACAGCCGTGGCAATCCGACTGTTGAAGTCGATGTCTACCTCGAAGATGGCAGCTTGGGCCGCGCAGCGGTTCCGTCGGGTGCCTCGACCGGCGCGCATGAAGCCGTCGAGCTTCGTGACGGCGGCAAGCGCTATCACGGCAAGGGTGTCGAAAAGGCCGTCGAAGCCGTCAATACCGAGATTTTCGACGCGATCGGCGGCATGGACGCTGAAAACCAGATCCAGATCGACGACATCATGATCGAGCTTGACGGCACGCCGAACAAGTCGCGCATCGGCGCCAACGCCATTCTCGGTGTATCGCTTGCCGTTGCCAAGGCTGCCGCCCAGAGCGCAAACCTGCCGCTCTACCGCTATGTCGGCGGCGCTCACGCCCGTCTGCTGCCGGTTCCGATGATGAACATCATCAACGGCGGCGCCCATGCCGACAATCCGATCGATTTCCAGGAATTCATGATCCTGCCGATCGGCGCAGACACCTTCCGCGACGCCGTGCGTATTGGCTCGGAAATCTTCCACGTCCTCAAGAAGGAACTGGCGTCTCAGGGCCACAACACCAATGTCGGTGACGAAGGCGGCTTTGCACCTGGTCTCTCCAGCGCTCCTGCTGCCCTCGACTTCATCATGAAGTCGATCGAAAAGGCCGGCTACAAGCCAGGCGAAGAGGTTGCTCTTGGCCTCGATTGCGCTTCGACCGAGTTCTTCAAGGACGGAAAATACGTGCTGGAAGGCGAAGGCCGCACGCTGGAACCCGGCGCCATGGCTGAATATCTTGCCGAACTCGCTGCCAAGTACCCGATCGTTTCGATCGAAGACGGCATGGCTGAAGACGATTGGGAAGGCTGGAAGGCGCTCACCGATCTGATCGGCAAGAAGACGCAGCTCGTCGGCGACGATCTGTTCGTCACCAATTCGGCTCGTCTGCGCGACGGCATCCGTATGGGTGTTGCCAACTCGATCCTCGTCAAGGTCAACCAGATCGGCACGCTGACGGAAACGCTCGACGCTGTCGAAACCGCGCACAAGGCCAACTACACGGCCGTCATGTCGCACCGTTCCGGCGAAACCGAAGACTCGACCATCGCCGATCTCGCAGTTGCCACCAACTGCGGTCAGATCAAGACCGGCTCGTTGTCGCGCTCCGATCGTCTTGCCAAGTACAACCAGCTGATCCGCATCGAAGAAGGCCTTGGCCCGCAGGCAAAATATGCCGGCAGCTCCATTCTTCGTGGCTAATTAGGCTTGAGCTCGGACAATGATCCGGGCCACCTTGAAAGCCCATGATGTCTTGAACCGCGCCTTCGGGCGCGGTTTTTTGTTGTGGGAACGTTAGAGTCAACGGATGGTTAATCTCTACCGGCTAGAGTCGTCATAGATGTTTGATTTGGCATGATCTTATCCGGAAACCGCTTCGCATTTTCGCTGCGCGGATCAAAGGTTCGGGATCATACTCCGTAGGGCGTTTCGAGCAGGCGAGTATGTGGACAAGATATCATAAGAAGAGAAGATTCGGTCGTTTCGTCCTTCCCGCCATCACGATCGCCTTTGTCAGCTATTTCGGCTATCACTGTATTCATGGCGATTACGGTCTGAAGGCCACCGAGGTTTTCGAGCAGCGTCGGATCGATCGCGGCAAGGAGCTTGCCGATCTCGTTGCCAAGCGCGAGCACCTCGAAAAGGCCGTGGCGCTGCTGAGCGATGGCTCGCTGGACAAGGATATGCTTGATCAGTATGCGCGCTATCAGCTGACTTATTCTCGGGCTGACGAGATCGTCATTTTCAACAAATAGCCGCAATTAACCGAATTCAGGTTAATTAAGTTTTTCGAAGTTATAACAATGACTTACGATGAATATGAGCCATGCAATTATAGCATTGCTGTGGCGGACAATCTTCCCTATGTTACGCCACACTATAAAACGAGGCTACTCACACAGGGAGGGTTGAATGGCGCCACGCAAATCCGCGTCCGTTTCCAGCCGGAAGACAGCATCGAGGCCTGCCAAAGAAACCAATGGCGGCGCAATCGCAGAGTTTGACCGCGATGCGGAACTGAGTGCCTATCGTGAGATGCTGCTGATCCGCCGCTTCGAAGAGAAGGCTGGCCAGCTCTACGGTATGGGCTTCATCGGCGGTTTCTGTCACCTTTATATCGGCCAGGAAGCTGTCGTTGTCGGCATGCAAATGGCCCTGAAGGATGGCGACCAGGTCATCACCGGCTATCGTGACCACGGTCACATGCTGGCAGCCGGCATGAGCGCCCGTGGCGTCATGGCCGAGCTCACCGGACGCAAGGGCGGCTATTCCCGAGGGAAGGGCGGCTCCATGCACATGTTCTCCAAGGAAAAGAATTTTTACGGCGGCCACGGCATCGTCGGCGCGCAGGTCTCGCTCGGCACCGGTCTCGGCTTTGCCAACTGGTATCGCGGCAATGACAGCGTCAGCGTCGCCTATTTCGGCGACGGCGCTGCCAACCAGGGCCAGGTCTACGAAAGCTTCAACATGGCGCAGCTCTGGAAGCTGCCGGTGATCTACGTGATCGAGAACAACCGCTACGCCATGGGTACGTCGACGGCGCGCGCCACCGCGCAGCCCGACTTCTCCAAGCGCGGCGCCTCCTTCGGTATCCCCGGCATCCAGGTTGATGCCATGGACGTTCGCGCCGTCAAGGCAGCCGCAGACGAAGCGGTCGAATATTGCCGTTCCGGCAAGGGTCCGATCATCCTGGAAATGCTGACCTACCGTTACCGCGGCCATTCCATGTCGGATCCGGCCAAGTATCGCTCCAAGGACGAAGTGCAGAAGATGCGCTCCGAGCATGATCCGATTGAGCAGGTTCGTGTCCGTCTTCTGGACAAGGGTTGGGCGTCGGAAGACGACCTGAAGGTGATCGACAAGGACGTCCGCGACATCGTCGCCGACAGTGCCGATTTCGCCCAGGCCGATCCGGAGCCGGATGCATCCGAGCTCTACACCGACATTCTGCTCTAAATCGGGGAGGGAAGAACCATGCCCATCGATATTCTCATGCCCGCCCTTTCTCCGACGATGGAAGAGGGCACTCTTTCCAAATGGCTGAAGCAGGAAGGTGACAAGGTCACATCCGGCGACGTCATTGCGGAAATCGAAACCGACAAGGCCACCATGGAAGTGGAAGCCGTTGACGAAGGCATCATCGGCAAGCTGCTGGTCGAAGCCGGCACCGAAGGCGTCAAGGTCAACGCCAAGATCGCCATCCTGCTGCAGGACGGTGAATCCGCGTCCGACATCTCCAGCGCCAAGGCTGCTCCGGCTGTCGAACCGGTCAAGACCGAAGCACCGGCAGCAGCTGCTGCTCCGGCGCCCGTTCCGGCACAGCCGAAGGCCGCTGCTCCTGCTGATCCGGAAATCCCGGTCGGCACGGAAATGGTGTCGATGACGGTGCGCGAAGCACTGCGTGACGCCATGGCCGAAGAAATGCGCGACAACCCAGACGTCTTCGTCATGGGTGAAGAAGTCGCCGAATACCAGGGTGCCTACAAGATCACCCAGGGCCTGCTGCAGGAGTTCGGTCCTCGCCGCGTCATCGATACCCCGATCACCGAACACGGCTTTGCCGGTGTCGGCGTCGGCGCTGCCATGGCCGGTCTTCGTCCGATTATCGAGTTCATGACCTTCAACTTCGCCATGCAGGCGATCGACCAGATCATCAACTCTGCTGCCAAGACGCTCTACATGTCCGGCGGCCAGATGGGCGCTCCGATCGTGTTCCGCGGCCCGAATGGTGCTGCAGCCCGCGTCGGCGCTCAGCACAGCCAGGATTATTCTGCATGGTATAGCCAGATTCCCGGTCTCAAGGTCGTGATGCCCTATTCGGCAGCCGACGCCAAGGGCCTGCTGAAGGCGGCGATCCGCGATCCGAACCCGGTTGTCTTCCTTGAAAACGAAATTCTCTACGGCCAGCACTTCGACGTGCCGAAGCTCGACAATTTCGTTCTGCCGATCGGCAAGGCTCGTATTCATCGGACAGGCAAGGACGTGACGATCGTCTCCTTCGGTATCGGCATGTCCTATTCCATCAAGGCGGTTGCCGAGTTGGAAGCCCTGGGCATCGATGTCGAGTTGATCGATCTGCGCACCATCCGTCCGATGGACCTGCCGACGGTTATCGAATCCGTAAAGAAGACCGGCCGCCTGGTGGTCGTCGAGGAAGGCTATCCGCAGTCCTCCGTCGGCACGGAAGTCGCGACCCGCGTCATGCAGCAGGCCTTCGATTATCTCGATGCGCCGATCCTGACGATTGCCGGCAAGGATGTTCCCATGCCCTACGCCGCTAACCTCGAGAAGCTGGCGCTTCCGAATGTCGGCGAAGTGGTCGATGCGGTGAAAGCCGTTTGCTACAAATAAGGGGAGGGCTTTTCGATGCCTATCAACATCACCATGCCTGCCCTCTCGCCAACCATGGAAGAGGGCAACCTCGCCAAGTGGCTGGTCAAGGAAGGCGACAAGATCAAGTCCGGTGACGTCATCGCCGAGATCGAGACCGACAAGGCGACGATGGAAGTCGAAGCCGTGGATGAAGGTACAGTTGCCAAGATCCTCGTTCCCGCCGGGACCGAGGGCGTCAAGGTCAACGCGCTGATCGCGGTTCTGGCCGGCGAAGGCGAGGATGTTGCAGCGGCTGCTTCCGGCGCTGGTGCGGCTCCGGCCGCAGCGCCAAAGGCGGAAGCTGCTCCTGTTGCTGCCGCTCCTGCGGCAACGCCTGCTCCGGTGGCCTCGGCCGCTCCTGCCGTGGCATCCGCTCCGGTAGCGACGGATGGTCAGCGCACCTTCGCATCACCGCTTGCCCGTCGTCTTGCCAAGGACGCCGGCATTGATCTGACCGCGCTTGTCGGCTCCGGCCCGCACGGCCGGGTGATCAAGAAGGACATCGAAGCCGCTGCTGCCGGTGGTGGTGTTGCCAAGGCCGCTCCGGCTGCCCAGCCTGCAGCTGCCCCGGCACCCGCTTTGGCAAAGGGCCAGTCGGACGATACCGTTCTCAAGCTGTTCGAGCCCGGTTCCTATGAACTCGTGCCGCATGACGGCATGCGCAAGACCATTGCCAAGCGCCTGCAGGAATCCAAGCAGACCATCCCGCATTTCTACGTCACCGTCGATTGCGAGCTGGATGCATTGCTGGCGCTGCGCACGCAGCTCAATGATGCTGCTCCGAAGTCAAAGGACGGCGTTCCTGCCTACAAGCTCTCTGTCAACGACATGGTCATCAAGGCCCTGGCGCTGGCTCTGCGCGACGTGCCGGACGCGAATGTTTCTTGGACCGACAGCAACATGGTCAAGCACAAGCATGCCGATGTCGGCGTTGCCGTTTCCATCCCGGGCGGCCTGATCACGCCGATCATTCGCAGTGCCGAGCTGAAGACCCTGTCTGCCATCTCCAACGAGATGAAGGACTACGGCAAGCGCGCCAAGGAGCGCAAGCTGAAGCCCGAGGAATATCAGGGCGGCACCACTGCGGTGTCCAACATGGGCATGATGGGCGTCAAGAACTTCGCCGCCGTCGTCAATCCGCCGCATGCGACCATCCTCGCTGTCGGCGCGGGCGAGCAGCGGGTGATTGTCCGGAAGGGCGAAATGGTTGTTGCCACCGTGATGAGCGTCACGCTGTCGACCGACCATCGCGCCGTTGACGGCGCACTCGGCGCCGAACTCCTGGGCGCCTTCAAGGGCTACATCGAAAACCCGATGGGGATGCTCGTCTGAGCCTTGACGTCAAACGGAGGCATGCATGACCAAGACCGTTCTGTGTTATGGCGACTCGCTCACATGGGGCTATAACGCCGAAACGATCGGTCGTCATGCCTTCGAAGATCGGTGGCCGAGCGTGCTGCAAAAAGCGCTCGGCGATCAGGCCCGGGTCATCCCGGAAGGGCTGAACGGCCGCACGACGGCTTTCGATGATCACCTTGCCGATTGCGACCGCAATGGCGCAAGGGTGTTGCCGACGATCCTGCAGACGCATGCGCCGCTCGATCTCGTCATCATCATGCTCGGCACCAACGACATGAAGCCGGTTGTTGCGGGTCCCGCTTTCGCGGCGATGCAGGGTGTGCGGCGGTTGATCCAGCTCGTGCGCAATCATACATGGGGTTTCGATCATGAGATCCCCGATATTCTGATCGTCGCGCCGCCTGTTATCACCGAAACAGCCAATGCGGCTTTCGCGTCGAGTTTCCTTGGCGGGGTCGAGGAGTCAGGCAAGCTTGCGACGCTCTACCGCGATCTCGCCGATGAGGAAGGCTGCGGGTTTTTCGACGGCGCTTCGGTAGCCGTCACTACGCCGCTCGATGGCGTGCATCTCGATGCGGAAAACACCCGGGCGCTTGGTCGTGGCGTAGAGTCGATCGTGCGCATGATGCTGGGTATCTAACAATTCAGGGCAGGCTGACGCTTTACCGGCCGCCACCAAAAAGGCAGGAAACACATGGCTGAGAATTACGACGTCATCATCATCGGTTCCGGTCCAGGCGGCTATGTCGCCGCCGTGCGCGCCGGTCAGCTTGGCCTGAAGACGGCGATCGTCGAACGCGAGCACCTGGGCGGCATCTGCCTGAACTGGGGCTGCATCCCGACCAAGGCGCTGCTCCGCTCGGCCGAAATTCTCGATCATTCCAACCATCTGAAGGATTATGGCCTTGTTCTTGAGGGCAAGGTCAGCGCTGATGTGAAGGCGGTTGTCGCCCGCTCGCGCGGCGTGTCCGCCCGCCTCAATCAGGGCATCGGCTATCTGATGAAGAAGAACAAGGTCGACGTGATCTGGGGCGAAGCCAAGATCACCAAGCCCGGCGAAATCGTCGTCGGCAAGTCGACCAAGCCCGTCGTCGAGCCGCAGCATCCGTTGCCGAAGAACGTCAAGGGCGAGGGTACCTACACCGCCAAGCACATCATCGTCGCCACCGGTGCACGTCCGCGCGCTCTGCCCGGCATCGAGCCGGATGGCAAGCTGATCTGGACCTATTTCGAAGCGCTGAAGCCGGACGTCCTGCCGAAGTCGCTGCTGGTCATGGGCTCGGGCGCCATCGGTATTGAGTTCGCGAGCTTCTATCGCTCCATGGGCGTCGACGTCACCGTCGTCGAGGTCATGCCGACCATCATGCCGGTCGAAGACGCCGAAATCTCCGGCATCGCCCGCAAGCAGCTCGAAAAGCGCGGCCTGAAGATCTTCACCAAGGCCAAGGTCACCAAGGTCGAGAAGGGTGCGAACAACATCACCGCCCATGTCGAGACCGAAGACGGCAAGGTGCAGCAGATCATTGCCGACCGCATGATCTCCGCCGTTGGCGTGCAGGGCAACATCGAGAATCTGGGCCTTGAAGCGCTCGGCGTGAAGACCGATCGCGGCTGCGTCGTCATCGACGGCTACGGCAAGACCAATGTGGCGGGCATCTATGCAATCGGCGACGTCGCCGGTCCGCCGATGCTGGCGCACAAGGCCGAGCATGAAGGCGTTGTCTGCATCGAGAAGATCGCCGGCCTGCCGAACGTGCATCCGACCGACAAGAGCAAGGTGCCGGGCTGCACCTATTGCAATCCGCAGGTCGCCTCCGTCGGTCTGACGGAAGCCAAGGCCAAGGAGCAGGGCCGCGATATCCGCGTCGGCCGCTTCTCCTTCGTTGCCAACGGCAAGGCGATCGCGCTCGGCGAAGATCAGGGCATGGTCAAGGTCATCTTCGACAAGAAGACCGGTGAACTGCTGGGCGCCCACATGGTCGGCGCTGAAGTCACCGAACTGATCCAGGGCTTTGTCGTCGCCATGAACCTGGAGACGACGGAAGAAGAACTGATGCACACGATCTTCCCGCATCCGACCGTTTCGGAATCGATGAAGGAAGCTGTGCTGGACGCCTATGGCCGCGTACTGAACGCTTGATAATTTCCTTGCACGCCCTCTATGTTGAGGGTGGAAAATAGCAAAGGAAATCATCATGTCTATCGGCACGGAAGCTTGGGTCGTCTTTCTTCTGATCGGTCTGGTGGCGGGGTTTCTCGCCAGCCTGATCGTTGGCGGCGGCGGTGGTTTGATCGGTTGCCTGGTCAGCGGCGTGATCGGTGCTTTCGTTGGCGGGTTCCTGTTCAACTGGTTCGGGATCTCGCTGGGAATTGAAAGCCCACTGGTCGTCGAGATCATTCACGCGACGGTGGGCGCGATTGTCGTGGTGCTATTTGCGAGATTGATAGCTTAAGGGCAGGGATTTGATGGAAAGTACAGGCTGGTTGGGGTTGGTCATCATCGGCGGTCTTGCGGGTTGGCTCGCGGGTAAGCTGATGGAGGTGCGCTATGGCGTCATTCTCAACATCGTCCTCGGCATTGCCGGCTCGGTGGTCGCAGCCGCCATTCTCGCGGGGCTGCATGTCGGCGTACCCGGCGGCAGGTTTGGTTTTTTCGTCACCGGTTTCATTGGTGCATGCATTCTGATATTCCTCGCCAAATTCGCCCGGCGATGAAGAGGCCGCGGACAAGCGGCGGAAAGTAGACGTTTCATGGTCACGATTCTCGACAGGATCAATCCAGATGCAAAGCGCGTAAGGCATCCGGAAAAGGCACATCGGCCGGACACGGAAGTTCTGCGCAAGCCCGACTGGATCCGCGTCAAGGCGCCGACATCGAAGGGCTATGCCGAGACACGCTCGATCGTGAAGGAGCACAAGCTCGTCACGGTCTGCGAGGAGGCCGGCTGCCCGAATATCGGCGAGTGCTGGGAGAAGAAGCACGCCACCTTCATGATCATGGGCGAGATCTGTACGCGTGCCTGCGCCTTCTGCAATGTCGCGACAGGCAAGCCGAATGTGCTCGATATGGCCGAGCCTGAAAACATCGCCAAGGCCGTCAAGGAAATGGGCCTCAGCCACGTCGTCATCACCTCCGTCGACCGCGACGATCTGGCCGACGGCGGTGCCGAGCACTTCGAAAAGGTGATCTGGGCGATCCGCGCCGCTTCACCGATGACGACGATCGAAATCCTGACGCCCGACTTCCTGAAGAAGCCCGGCGCGCTGGAGCGCGTCGTGGCCGCCAAGCCCGACGTCTTCAACCACAATATGGAAACGGTGCCCGGAAACTACCTGACGGTGCGTCCCGGCGCGCGTTACTTCCACTCGGTCCGGCTTTTGCAGCGGGTCAAGGAACTCGATCCGACCATGTTCACCAAGTCCGGCATCATGGTTGGTCTCGGCGAAGAGCGCAACGAAGTGCTGCAGTTGATGGACGACCTGCGGACCGCCGATGTCGACTTCCTGACCATCGGCCAGTATCTGCAACCGACCCGCAAGCACCATCAGGTCATGAGCTTCGTCACCCCTGAGGAATTCAAGTCCTATGAGACGGTTGCCTACACCAAGGGCTTCCTGATGGTCGCCTCCAGCCCGCTGACGCGCTCGTCCCATCACGCAGGCGACGATTTTGCCCGGCTGCGGGCGGCTCGGGAGAAGAAGATTCTGCTCGCCGCCGAGTAGGCCTTCATAAGCTCTTGCCTTTTTAACGAACCGCGGCGATCTTGCCGCGGTTTTTGTTTGCGCCGTCATCAGATCATCATCTGTGCGGTCTACAGGACGCGTCCCGCCGCTTGTTGCTGGTATTGGGCCAGTCAAGATTCAATGTGGAGTTGGGCCATGGAGCAGATCGTCGCGCCGCAAGCGCCGCCCTATGTTATCGACATCGAGACAGCGGCATCCATCCTCAAGAGCGCCGAACGCGTTCTCGTTATCGGCTGCTCCGGTGGCGGCAAGTCGACCTTGTCGCAGAAGATCGGCAAGCGGTTCGGCCTTTCCTATGTCTCCATCGATCGCGACGTCCTTTGGCTTCCCGGCTGGAAGCAGCGCGACAGGATGGAGCAGAGGAAAATCATCGCTGAAAAGATCCTGGGAGCGTGCTGGATCATGGACGGCACGAATCCGTCGACGTTCGATATTCGCCTGCCACGCACGGACATCGTCATCTGGGTCCGCATGCCGCGCCTGCTTTGCATCTGGGGAGCCGTGGCCAGATGGTTCAAATGGATAGGGCGGACCCGCCCGGACATGGCGCCCGGCTGCCCCGAAAAGATCGAGTGGCAATTTCTGCGTTTCATATGGACGTTCGAGCAAGTGTATTCGCCCAGGGTCATTGCCGGGCTCGCGGAGCATGGTCCTGAGGTTCCAGTCCTTCAACTGACGAGCCGCCGTCAGATGCGGGAGCTGCTTGATCTGCTCGTTGTCCCTGGCTAACTGCCATCAGGCGTCATGACGCTGCAAACGACGGGTTTCGGGAGATGGGAATATGAAAGAGTTTGCAGACATCGCCGAAGCTGTTGCCCACCTTAAGGCTACCGATCGCATCCTAGTCATGGGCTGCTCAGGCGGTGGAAAGACGACTCTTTCGCGGAAAATCTGCGCACGCACGAATCTGCCCTACGTCTCGATGGATCGCGAGTTCTTCTGGCTGCCGGGCTGGGTAAAGAGAGACAAGGCGGAGGAGCGTGCTCTGATCGCGGCAAAGGTTGCCGAGGAGCGCTGGTTGATCGATGGAACAGCGCCATCAAGCTTTGATCTGAGATTGCCGCGCACAGAGCTTGTTCTTTGGGTGCGGATGCCGCGCTGGTTGTGCATGTGGGGCGCTCTGTCGAGAGCGGTGCGATGGTTGGGGCGGTCCCGTCCGGACATGGCGCCGGGTTGCCGCGAGCGCATCGATAGGGAATTCCTGCGCTACATCTGGGATTGGGAACGCAAATTTGCGCCAAAAGTACTGGCGGGCCTTGCTCAATATGGCCCTGACATCCCTGTTTTCCAACTAAAATCCCGCGGCGAAATGCGTCAGCTTCTTGATCTTCTCGACCGTCCTGCTTAATTGCGGCTCATGCCACAGTTTGAAACGCACCGCCCCGTCCCGCACACGCCTGACCAGATGTTCGACCTCGTCGCCGATGTCGAACGCTATCCGGAATTTCTGCCGCTCTGCGATGCGCTGGTGATCCGCAATCGCAAGGAGCGGGACGGCAAGGTCCTGCTGGTGGCCGATATGACCGTCGGCTACAAGGCGATCCGCGAAACCTTCACGACACAGGTGCTGCTCAACAAGGCGGAGCGGGCGATCGATGTGAAATATATCGACGGGCCGTTCAAATACCTCGATAATCGCTGGCGCTTCCAGCCGGCCGAAAATGGCAGCGTCATCGATTTCTTCATCGACTACGAGTTCAAGAGCCGCATTCTCGGCGCCCTGATGGGCTCGATGTTCGACCGCGCCTTCCGCATGTTCACGGATGCCTTCGAGACGCGTGCCGGTAAGATCTACGCCTGATCCAGCGCGATCAGCATGTCCAGCGCCGTCCGCACGGTAGCAAGACGAACCTTGTCGCGGCCGATATCGCCGTAACGCATCTCGCGATGGATGAGGCCGCCGGTTCGTGCCTTGGCGGCAAGGTGAACCAAACCGACCGGCTTGTCCGTCGATCCGCCACCCGGCCCGGCGATGCCGGTCACGGCGACGGCCAGATCGGCATGCGAACGGAAGAGGGCGCCATGCACCATCTGCAGCGCCGTCTCTTTCGAAACGGCACCGAACTGCGCAAGCGTCTGCTCCTGAACGCCAAGCATCTCCATCTTCGCCGTGTTCGTATAGGTGACGAAGCCACGGTCGACGACCGCCGACGAGCCCGGAATGTCCGTCAGGGCGCCAGCAATCAGCCCGCCGGTGCAGGATTCCGCCGTGGCGACCATTCGGCCCCTCGCTGCGAAATCGGTGATGATACCGCGTGCAAGCGCCAGAATGTCATCCGGGAAATGGCTCATGGCCTGCCGCCGCGATAGACGACCGTTGCCGTGGCGATGGCGGCAATGCCTTCACGGCGGCCGACGAAGCCGATCTGTTCGTTGGTGGTCGCCTTCACCGAGCAGCGCTCGAGGCTGATCCCCAAAAACTCCGAGAGCTTGGCGCGCATGGCTTCGCGATGCGGGCCGACCTTCGGCGCTTCGGCGATCAGCGAGACATCGGCATTCATGATCGTGCCGCCGTGATCACGAACGATCCTTGCTGCATGCTCGATGAAGATACGCGACGGCGCGCCCCTCCATTGCGGATCGGAGGGCGGGAAATGATCGCCGATATCGCCGGCGCCGCAGGTGGCGAGCAGGGCGTCGGTCAGCGCATGCAGCGCGACATCGGCGTCGGAATGGCCCTTGAGCGTCTGGTCGTGCGGAATGAAGACGCCGCAGAGCGTCACGCCGTCGCCCGGTTCGAGCTGGTGGACGTCGTAGCCGTTGCCGGTACGAACATCCGGCAGCAGGCCGGCGGAAAGCTTTTCATCGGCCATGGCGATATCCCTCTTGATTGTCAGTTTGACATTGTCCGCGCTGCCGGCAACCAGCGTCACAGGCAGGCCGGCCCATTCGGCAATCGCCGCATCGTCGGTGAAATCCGTCTTGTTACCGGCAGCCGCCTTTTCATGCGCAGCCAGAATATCGGCCAGCCGGAAGGACTGCGGCGTCTGCGCGGCATAGAGCCCGGCGCGTGGCACGGTTTCCGTCACTAGCGCATCCGAGCCCGCTCGCTTCAGCGTATCCGTCACCGGCATGGCCGGCAGCACGGCGGGCGCTCCGGCGGCAAGCGCCGCAGCGACACGATCGAGCAGGTCGTGATCGCAGAAGGGGCGCACGGCGTCGTGGATCATGACATGGCTGACTCCGGTCTTTTCCAGCTGCCGCACCCCCGCAAGCACCGATTGCTGGCGCGTGGCGCCGCCGAATGCGATCTCGACACCGGACGAATCGGCAATCATCTCTAGCGCCGAGCGCAGCAATTTCTCGTCGTCCCGGTGAATGACGATCACGATTTTCGCCGTCTGCGGCCATGTCACGAATTTTTCAAGCGTATGCGCAATAACCGGCCTGCCGCCGATCGCGCGATACTGCTTCGGACCCTCCTCGGGCGATCCCGCCCGCTCACCGCGCCCGGCAGCAACGATCACGATTCCGATCGACATCGGTTGCGTTGAGTGCATTTGCGTCATAAACCCCCGGGGATGAAAGGCTCCGCTCCAGCATGATCCCCAAAAAAGTGCGAAGCGGTTTTCTGGGCAAGATCATGCTAAGAAGATCGCCAAAGCAGGATCTTACTACAGCAGGGTCTATCGCCTCGAATGGGTATTTTCCAGCATTTGCCCAAAAAATATCGGCATTCTCCGAAACCTCTTGGCAAGCCTCTCAAGACTGTCTAAAAATAGTGCAGATGCATGGTGTGCCTGAAAGATAATCATTTGCTTCCGTCCGAGCTTGCAGCCCCATTTTCCATTGGCCCGGTGCCCATCCGCAATCGCGTGATCCTCGCGCCGATGTCGGGCGTAACCGATTTGCCGTTCCGGCAATTGGCTCTGCGCTATGGGGCCGGCCTTGTCGTGACCGAGATGGTCGCAAGCCGCGAGCTGGTGCAGGACACGGCCGAATCCTGGGCGCGTCTGAAGAGTGCCGGGCTGAAGCCGCATATGGTGCAGCTTGCCGGACGCGAGGCGCATTGGATGGCGGAAGCGGCAAAGATCGCCGCCGACAATGGCGCTGATATCATCGACATCAACATGGGATGTCCCGCCAAGAAGGTGATCGGCGGTTATTCCGGCTCGGCTTTGATGCGCGATCCGGATCACGCGCTGGGCCTGATCGAGGCGACCGTCAAGGCGGTCGATGTCCCTGTGACGCTGAAGATGCGGCTCGGCTGGGACGAAAATTCCATCAACGCGCCGCATATCGCGCGCCGCGCCGAGGAGGCCGGCATCCAGCTGGTGACGATCCACGGCCGCACGCGGATGCAGTTTTACGAGGGCAGGGCGGATTGGGATGCGATCCGCGCCGTGCGCGATGTCATTTCCATTCCGCTCGTTGCCAATGGCGATGTCGATACGCCGGAAGACGCGAGCGAAATACTTCGCCGTTCCGGTGCCGACGCGGTCATGGTCGGGCGCGGCTGTCAGGGGCGGCCGTGGCATGCGGGCGTGCTTGCCGGTCATCGCGAGCCGGATCGTGGTGAGATCGCCGACATCGCCCTCGAACACTACCGGATGATGCTGGATTTTTATGGCGAGGCCGTCGGCATTCGTCATGCCCGCAAACATCTCGGCTGGTATCTGGACCGTTACGCTCCCACCATCAATGGTGCTGAAAAGGCAAGAATCATGACTTCGAAAGACAGCCAAGAGGCGGCCGCCTTGTTGCATGCGGCGCTACAGGCCGGGTCCGATCTCGCCCGAAGCCTCCAGGAGGCCGCATGAGCTCGAAATCCAATTCCGGCGGTGCCGAGCATACGGGTGGCGCCGTGGCCATGGCGGTTCTCAACGCGATCCAGAATCCGGTCGTCATGGTCAACGAGGCCGGCCTGATTGCGTTTGCCAACTGGGAGGCCGAGGCCTTCTTCGGCGCCAGCGCCTCGCATCTGGCGCGCTACGAGATTTCCGCCTTCATTCCCTTCGGCAGCCCGTTATTGGCGCTGATCGATCAGGTGCGCGAACGCCGCGCGCCGGTGAATGAATATCGCGTCGATCTGAGCTCGCCACGCCTTGGCCAGGACAAGCTGGTGGATATCTACGTCGCGCCCGTGTCGAGCGATCCCGGCTCCGTGGTGGTCGTTTTCCAGGAGCGCTCCATGGCCGACAAGATCGACCGGCAGCTGACGCACCGCGCCGCCGCTCGCTCGGTCACCGGCCTTGCCTCGATGCTGGCGCATGAGATCAAGAACCCGCTCTCCGGCATTCGCGGTGCCGCCCAGTTGCTGGAGCAGTCTGTGGAGGATGACGATCGCGCGCTGACGCGGCTGATCTGCGACGAAACCGACCGTATCGTTTCGCTGGTCGACCGCATGGAGGTCTTTTCCGACGAGCGTCCGATCGATCGCGTCCCGGTCAATATCCATTCCGTGCTCGATCATGTGAAGGCGGTTGCCAAGGCTGGCTTTGCCCGCAACATCAAGTTCAGCGAAAACTACGACCCATCCTTGCCGGCCGTCTATGCCAATAGGGACCAGCTGGTGCAGATCTTCCTCAATCTGGTGAAGAATGCTGCGGAAGCCATCGGCGATAAGCCGGATGGCGAGATCATGCTGACGACCGCCTATCGCCCGGGTATTCGCCTTTCCGTCGCCGGTACGCGCGAAAAAATCTCGCTGCCGCTGGAGTTCTGCGTGATCGACAACGGCCCAGGTGTGCCGACCGATCTCGTACCGCATCTATTCGACCCGTTCATCACTACGAAGACGAACGGAACCGGCCTTGGCCTGGCGCTTGTGGCCAAGATCATCGGTGATCATGGTGGCATTGTCGAATGCGACAGCCAGAACCATCGCACCACTTTCCGGGTTCTGATGCCGGCCTCCAAAGGCATCACTCTTGAAGACGCCCCCTTTCCGAACTCTACAGGGACTACTCGATGACAGCCACGATCCTTGTCGCCGACGACGATGCAGCCATCCGTACCGTGCTTAATCAGGCTTTGAGCCGCGCCGGTTACGATGTACGCATCACCTCCAACGCCGCGACGCTCTGGCGTTGGGTTTCCGCCGGCGAAGGCGACCTCGTTGTAACCGACGTCGTCATGCCGGATGAAAACGCCTTCGACCTTCTGCCGCGCATCAAGAAGGCGCGGCCGGAACTGCCTGTCCTGGTCATGAGCGCGCAAAACACCTTCATGACGGCGATCAAGGCCTCGGAAAAGGGTGCCTACGACTATCTGCCGAAGCCGTTCGACCTGACGGAGCTGATCGCTATCATCGGCCGCGCTTTGTCGGAGCCTAAGCGCAAGCCCGCCAAGCTCGATGACGACATGCAGGACGGCATGCCACTGGTCGGTCGCTCTGCCGCGATGCAGGAAATCTATCGTGTGCTGGCGCGTCTGATGCAGACCGACCTGACGCTGATGATCACCGGCGAATCCGGTACCGGCAAGGAGCTCGTCGCCCGCGCGCTGCACGACTACGGCAAGCGCCGCAACGGTCCTTTCGTCGCCATCAATATGGCCGCGATCCCGCGCGACCTGATCGAATCGGAATTGTTCGGCCACGAGAAGGGCGCCTTCACCGGCGCGCAGACACGCTCGACCGGGCGCTTCGAACAGGCCGAGGGCGGCACGCTGTTTCTCGACGAAATCGGCGACATGCCGATGGACGCCCAGACACGCCTTTTGCGCGTCCTGCAGCAGGGCGAATATACGACGGTCGGCGGCCGCACGCCGATCCGCACCGACGTTCGCATCGTTGCCGCCACCAACAAGGATCTGAAGCAGGCGATCAATCAGGGCCTGTTCCGCGAGGATCTCTATTACCGCCTCAACGTCGTGCCGCTGCGTCTGCCGCCGCTGCGCGACCGCGCCGAGGATATCCCCGATCTCGTCCGCCATTTCATCACGCAGGCGGAAAAGGAAGGGCTCGGCTCCAAGCGATTCGACCAGGAAGCGCTTGAGTTGATGAAGGCCTACCCGTGGCCGGGCAACGTGCGCGAACTCGAAAACCTCATCCGCCGCCTGATGGCGCTCTATCCGCAGGATGTCATCACCCGCGAGATCATCGATTCGGAATTGCGCGCCGATGTGCCGGATAGCCCGATCGAGAAGGGGCCGGTGCGGACCGGCACCATGACCATCGCCCAGGCCGTGGAGGAGAATATGCGCAGCTATTTCTCCAGCTTCGGCGACAATTTGCCTCCGCCCGGTCTCTACGACCGCGTGCTGACCGAAATGGAGTACCCGCTGATCCTCGCGGCGCTGACGGCCACTCGTGGCAATCAGATCAAGGCCGCCGATCTGCTTGGCCTCAATCGCAATACGTTGCGCAAAAAGATCAGAGAACTGGGTGTTTCCGTCTATCGGAGCTCCCGCACGGCTTGACAATGTGATCGGATGCGTTGCATTTTCGCCACAATGCGTTGCTTAAAGGTCACGCAGCCGGTTCGCGGTTTTTGCGGTAGCGATTCATCGGCAAGACTCCTGCGCAAGTAGAATTTGTTCAGAAGTTTCAGGCCGTTGTATCAATAATTTTAAGCAGGGGTTTCGCGTTGATGCGAAACCGGGCGGCAATGCCGCCTTTGCCTGCTGCGCTCTGCCGCCAAAACAGTGCTGATTGCAATTAGGCCAAGGCGCCGACCGTCGCCTGTGCCTGGAGATATTGGGAATGAAGCAGGACGCGGTGTCGTCGGCGGCGAGCGACGAGGCGGTTGTCAAGGTGACGGACCGTCGTGCGTCCTTCGCTCTTCCTGGCCTGATCCTGGCCGGTGGCGCGTTGTCGTGTGCGATTGCCACGCTTCTGGTGCTTCTGGGGCTGACGCCCATTGCCCCCACATCCTCGGTCGTCTTTACCTCCGTCGTGATCAACGGCCTGTTCGTTCTGGGGCTGATTGCGCTGATCGGGCGCGAGGTCGCGCGTCTCGTAAAGGCGCGCAGCCGTGGCCGCGCCGCCGCGCGCCTGCATATCCGCATTGTCGTTCTCTTTTCCATCGTGGCGATTACGCCCGCGATCCTCGTGGCCATCGTCGCCAGCCTGACGCTGAATGTCGGCCTCGACCGCTGGTTCGCATTGCGCACGCAGCAGATCATCAGCTCCTCGCAGAACGTCGCTCAGGCCTATTTGATGGAGAATGCCAGCTATCTGCAGGGCCAGACCGTATCCATGGCGAACGATCTGGAACGCAACCGCTCGCTCTACAGTCTCGACCGCACCGGTTTCGCCGATCTCATGACCAGGCAGGCCAAGGGTCGCGGCCTGCTCGGCGCCTTCCTGGTGCGTCGCGACGGCACGGCGATCGTCCAGGCCGATATCAAGACCGAGCGTCCGTTGCCGGCGATCCCCAAGGACGCGCTCGACGCCTCCGCCGATGGCCAGCCGACGCTTATCCCGCCCGGCGTTACCAACCTAGTCGGCGCGATCATCAAGCTCGACGATCTCCCCGGCGCTTTCCTCTATACGGTTCGGGCCGTCGATCCGCGCGTCATGAACGCCATGCGTATGGTCGAGGACAACACGGCCGAATACAAGGCGATGGAACAGGGACGCATGTCCCTGCAGATCGCCTTTGCAGTGCTTTACATCGGTTTTGCCCTGATCGTGCTTCTGGCAGCGATCTGGACCGCGATCGCGGTGGCCGACCGCATCGTGCGGCCGATCCGGCTTTTGATCAGCGCCGCCGACAACGTCGCTTCCGGCAATATGAACGTGCTGGTGCCGGTGCGCGCCGCCGATGGCGACGTCGGCAGCCTGTCGCGCACTTTCAACAAGATGATTTCCGAGATCCGCACCCAGCGCGACGAGATCCTCGAAGCCAAGGACGAGGTGGATGACCGCCGCCGCTTCATCGAAGCGGTGCTTTCCGGCGTGACGGCCGCTGTGATCGGCGTCGAACACGACAGGCGGATCACCATCGCCAATACGTCGGCCGAAGAGCTTCTGTCCCTGAAGAGCGACGAACTTGTCGGCAAGAACCTCGCCGAGATTGCCCCGGAGGTCGAGCAGGTGGTGACCGAAGCCACCTCGCGGCATCGCAATGATTTCCGCAAGCAAATCAGCCTCGTGCGCGGCGGCACGGTACGGACGCTCAGCGTTCAGGTGACGCGCGAAGAAACGCGCGATACGAACGAGTCCTACGTCATCACCCTCGATGACATCACCGATCTCGTCATCGCCCAGCGTTCGACCGCCTGGGCCGACGTCGCCCGCCGTATCGCGCATGAGATCAAGAACCCGCTGACGCCGATCCAGCTTTCCGCCGAGCGCATCCGCCGTCGTTTCGGCAAGAATATCGCCGAGGCCGACCGCCCCGTTTTCGATCAATGCACCGACACGATCATCCGGCAGGTCGGCGACATCGGCCGGATGGTCGATGAATTCTCGTCTTTTGCCCGGATGCCGAAGCCGACCATGGAGCCGAGTGATCTGCGCGATATCCTGCGCGACGCGGTGTTCCTGCGCGAAATGGGCAACAGCCATGTCAAGTTCGAGCGCGAGCTTGGCGACGAGCGGCTGGAGGGCATGTTCGACACGCGTATGCTCGGTCAGGCCTTCGGCAATCTTATCAAGAATGCTGTCGAGGCGATTGATGGCGTGCCGAGTGGCGAGACCCGCGAGGAGCCGAAAATTCTCGTGCGCGCGTCGCTGGACACCGAACGCGACCGCTTTACGGTCGATGTCGTCGACAATGGTCGCGGCCTGCCGGTCGAGAACCGGCACAGCATTCTCGAACCCTATATGACGATGCGCGAGAAGGGCACGGGCCTTGGGCTCGCGATCGTCAAGAAGATCATTGAAGACCATGGCGGGCAGCTCGAACTGCACGATGCTCCCGCCGATTTCGACCAGGGCAGGGGGGCCATGATCCGCGTGCATCTGCCGCGCCGTGAGCAAGCCATCGTCGCCCAGACAGCAAGTGACAAGGAAAGCGTTTATGGCATCTGATATTCTCGTGGTGGACGATGAGGAAGACATTCGCGAAATCGTTTCGGGAATTCTTTCGGATGAAGGGCATGAGACCCGCACCGCCCATGACAGCGACAGCGCGCTGGCGGCGATCTCCGATCGTGCGCCGCGGCTGATCTTCCTCGACATCTGGATGCAGGGCAGCAAGCTCGACGGGCTTGCGCTGCTGGACGAGATCAAGGCGCGCCATCCCGATCTGCCGGTCGTGATGATCTCCGGTCACGGCAACGTCGAAACCGCCGTCTCCGCTATCAAGCGCGGCGCCTTCGATTTTATCGAGAAGCCGTTCAAGGCCGACCGGCTGATCCTCATTGCCGAGCGCGCCTTGGAAAATTCCAAGCTGAAGCGTGAGGTTTCGGAGCTGAAGCGTCGCACCGGCGATGCGATCGAGCTGATCGGCACCTCTGTTGCCGTCTCGCAGCTCCGCCAGACCATCGACAAGGTTTCGCCGACCAATAGCCGCGTGATGATCTTCGGCCCTTCCGGTTCCGGCAAGGAGCTTGTGGCGCGTATGATCCATAAGAAGTCGGCGCGTGCCAATGGGCCTTTCGTTGCCCTGAATGCCGCGACGATCACGCCCGAGCGGATGGAAGTCGCCCTGTTCGGCACCGAGGGTTCGCCCGGCCAGCCGCGCAAGATCGGCGCGCTGGAAGAGTCGCATCGTGGCATCCTCTATCTCGATGAAGTCGGCGAAATGCCGCGCGAGACGCAGAACAAGATCCTGCGCGTGCTGGTCGATCAGCAGTTCGAGCGCGTCGGCGGCTCCAAGCGGGTCAAGGTCGATGTCCGCATTATCTCGTCTACCGCCTACAATCTCGAGAGCCGGATTGCCGAAAGCCTGTTCCGCGAGGATCTCTATCACCGGCTTGCCGTGGTGCCCGTGCGCGTGCCGGCGCTTGCCGAGCGGCGGGAGGACATTCCTTTCCTCGTCGACCAGCTGATGCGGCAGATTTCGGAGCAGGCCGGCATTCGATCGCGCCGGATCGGCGATGACGCCATGGCGGTGCTGCAGGCGCATGATTGGCCGGGCAATATCCGCCAGCTGCGCAACAACATCGAACGGCTAATGATTCTCGCGCGTACCGATGGCCCGGATACGCCGATCACGGCGGAAATGCTGCCGACCGATCTTGGCGACATGCTGCCGAAGGTCTCCGCCAAAAACGACTATCACATCATGACGCTGCCGCTGCGCGAAGCCCGCGAAATGTTCGAGCGCGACTATCTGATCGCGCAGATCAATCGCTTCGGCGGCAATATCTCGCGCACGGCGGAGTTTGTCGGCATGGAGCGCTCGGCGCTGCACCGCAAGCTGAAGTCGCTCGGTGTCTGATGTCGTTCGTGTGGCTGCAGCAATCTGTCGCACGGATTTGCCCGTAGTCTCGTGAAGTTCTGATCAAGGTCCGTCATGCCGAGAATAGCTTATGTGAATGGTCGTTACGTCAAGCACAGCGACGCCATGGTTCACGTCGAGGACCGCGGCTATCAGTTTGCCGATGGCGTCTAT
This sequence comes from Rhizobium sp. AP16, assembly GCF_000281735.1. Classification (NCBI taxonomy): domain Bacteria; kingdom Pseudomonadati; phylum Pseudomonadota; class Alphaproteobacteria; order Hyphomicrobiales; family Rhizobiaceae; genus Rhizobium; species Rhizobium sp. AP16. The sequence goes on from NZ_AJVM01000027.1 coordinate 62,225, forward strand.
GAGGTCTGCGAAGTCCGCCATGGGTTGATCGTAGACCTGACACGGCACCTCGACCGCCTCAACCGTTCGCTGGGTGAGTTGCGGATCGCCTGGCCGATGGGCCGTGCGGCGCTGATCCATGTGATTCGTGAGACGCTTCGCCGCAATCATGTCCGCAACGGCCTATTCTATCTGCAGGTAACGCGCGGCGTTGCCCGGCGCGACCATGTCTTCCCGCCGGAAGGCACGCCGTCCTCGATTGTCGTCACAGCCAAAAGTACCGATCCATCCGTCATTGCCAAGAAAAATGCCAATGGCATCAAGGCGATCACCGTGCGCGACAATCGTTGGGACCGGGTCGACATCAAATCGGTCGGGCTTTTGCCGAACGCGCTGGCGCGCCAGCAGGCCAAGGAGGCCGGCGCGCAGGAGGCAATCTATATCGATCACAACAGCATGGTGAAGGAAGGTGCCGCGACCAATGTCTGGATCGTCGATCCCGACGGCAATCTGGTCACGCGCCCGGCCGAGCATGGTATTCTGCGGGGCATCACGCGCACGACTTTGATGGAGGTCGCGGCCAAGCTCGGGCTTACCATCGTCGAGCGTTTCTTCTCCGTCGAGGAGATGGTGGCGGCCCGCGAAGTGTTCATCACGGCGGCCACAAGTATTTGTTTTCCTGTGATTGCCATCGATGGTGAGGCGATTGCGAATGGCCATCCGGGCAGCGTTTCCGAGAAAATTCGTGAAGCCTTTTTCGACGTTGCGGAAAAGACTGCGATTTGATACCAACAATCGATGGCGGGAGAGATTGAGGGTGTCTCCTGTCCGAGACCTCAATATATCTTGATATTGCACCGGCTTAGGTCGGCAAAAAAGAAAGAATCGGCGCGATGGCGGAACGTTCTCAGAACTTGCAGGACTTGTTTCTCAATACTGTTCGCAAGCAAAAGATTTCACTCACAATCTTCTTGATCAATGGCGTGAAGCTCACGGGCGTTGTTACGTCCTTCGACAATTTCTGCGTCCTGTTGCGCCGAGATGGTCATTCGCAGCTTGTTTACAAGCACGCGATTTCGACCATCATGCCGGGTCAGCCGATGCAGATGTTCGAGAGCGAAGAAGTCGCATCCTAACTAGGATTTGCCGTTATCACGACACGCGATACCAAAAATGATTCCATCATCCCGGAAGCCATAAAGCATAGGGATGATATGCGGGCTGTTGTCATCGTGCCTGTGCTGAAGCAGGGGCGTTCGCGCTCGGCACAGGCGGATGGTGCGGCGACAACGTCGCGCACACCCGAGAGCCGCCTCGAAGAGGGCAAGGGCCTGGCGCAGGCGATCGACCTTGATATCGTCAACGGCTCCATCGTACCGATCAACGATCCGCGCCCGGCGACCTTGCTCGGCACCGGCAAGATCGAGGAAATCCTCGCGCTACTCGATGAATTGAATGCTGGTCTGGTGATTGTCGATCATCCGCTGACGCCGGTTCAGCAGCGCAATCTCGAAAAGGCCTGGAACGCCAAGGTCATCGACCGCACAGGCCTCATTCTCGAAATTTTCGGTCGCCGCGCCTCCACCAAGGAGGGCACGCTGCAGGTCGAACTTGCGCATCTCAACTATCAGAAGGGCCGGCTGGTTCGAAGCTGGACCCACCTTGAGCGCCAGCGCGGTGGCGCGGGCTTCATGGGCGGCCCCGGCGAAACCCAGATCGAAGCCGACCGGCGGCAGTTGCAGGAGCGGATCATCCGGCTGGAACGCGAGCTGGAGCAGGTGGTGCGTACCCGCCAGCTTCACCGCGCCAAGCGCAGGAAGGTGCCGCATCCGATCGTGGCTCTGGTGGGCTATACCAACGCCGGCAAGTCGACGCTGTTCAATCGCATTACCGGCGCCGGCGTCCTTGCCGAGGACATGTTGTTCGCAACGCTCGACCCGACACTGCGGCGCATGAAGCTGCCGCATGGTCGTACCGTCATTCTCTCCGATACCGTCGGCTTCATTTCCGATCTGCCGACCCATCTCGTCGCCGCCTTCCGCGCCACGCTGGAAGAGGTGCTGGAAGCTGACCTGATCCTGCATGTCCGCGATCTCTCGGACGAAGACAATCAGGCGCAGAGCGCCGATGTCATGCGGATCCTCGGCGACCTCGGCATCGGCGAGGCGGAAGGGGCTGAGCGCATCCTCGAAGTCTGGAACAAGATCGACCGTCTGGAGCCGGAGGCCCATGACGCCATCGTCCAGAAGGCATCGACCGCCGAAAACGTCATCGCCGTATCGGCAATGAGCGGCGAGGGTGTCGATCGCCTGATGGACGAAATCAGTCGCCGGCTTTCCGGTGTCCTGACAGAGACGACGATCACGCTGCCCTTAGACAAGCTGGCGCTTTTGTCCTGGGTCTACAATCATGCCATCGTCGATAGCCGTGAGGATAACGAGGACGGCACCGTAAAGCTGGAAGTTCGTTTGACCGAGACGGAAGCGACGGAACTGGAGCGGCGTCTAGGCCGCGGTCCGAAGCCGCAGCGCGAGGATTGGGAATAGGGCAGGCGCGTTGTCGCGCCCTATTCGGCGAGCTGCCTTTCGATCGCCTTTGCCGCCTGCCAGATGTCTTCCATCCGCTCCAGCGAGGCTCCTTCGAGCGTTTCGCCTGCCGCCTCAAGCGTCGTCTCGATGTGATTGAAGCGACGGCGGAATTTCGTATTGGTGCCGCGCAGCGCCTGCTCAGGGTCCGTTTTTACATGCCGGCCGATATTGACGACCGCGAAGATCAGGTCACCGAGTTCGTCGCTGACCTTGGCCTTGTCGCCGCTCGCGAGCGCCACCCGCAATTCATCGATCTCTTCTTCGATCTTGTCGAGGATCGGTTCCGGCGCGGACCAGTCGAAGCCGACCTTGGCGGCGCGTTCCTGCAGTTTCAGCGCCTCGGTCAAAGCCGGGAATGAACGCTGCACCGAGCCGAGAAAGCCGGCCTTGAAATCCTCGGAGATGCCTCGCCGCGCCCGGCGCTCTGTGCGCTCGCGCTTCTCCTCGGCCTTGATCTGATCCCATTGCAGCTTCACCGCATCGGGCGTGTCGGCGCCGGAAACGGCGAAGACATGCGGATGCCGCCGGATCATCTTGCGGGTGATGGCTTCAACGACGTTGCCAAAGGAGAAGTCGCCGGCTTCCTCTGCCATGCGGGCGTGGAACACCACCTGCAGCAGAAGATCGCCGAGTTCGTCGCAGAGATCGTCCATGTCCTTGCGCTCGATTGCATCGGAAACCTCGTAGGCTTCCTCGATCGTATAGGGCTTGATCGTCTCGAAGGTCTGGACGATGTCCCAGGGGCAGCCGGTCTGAGGATTGCGCAGCGCCGCCATGATCTCGATCAGGCGGGATATGTCTCGTGATGCTTCCATTGGGATCTCTGTGGTCCGGCCTTGGTCAATTCAGCGGAATGTCGTTGTCGCCCTTGGACGACTGGTAGCTATCGGAAAGCGCGGTATAGGCGGCCTTGATGCGTGCCGTCTGTTCCTTGAGCGCCGTCTTCAGCGGATCTTCTTCCGTCTCGACCAGATCGGCAATGGCAAAGCTGTTCCAGAAGGCGTTCTGCCGGCGATAGCCGCCGGGCTCCAGCCCAAAGACCTCTTTCAAGATCAGCAAGTCATGCGGAATCGCGAAAGCGTCGCGGGAATCCTCATGGCTGAAGAAGTAATAAAAGTTGTCGAAGCCGGCCCAGGTGATCGCCGACATGCACATGGTACAGGGCTCATGGGTCGACAGGAAGATCAGGTCCTTGGTCGCCGGCCTGTCGCCAAGCTCGTAAAAACGCTTCAGCGCATGCACTTCGCCGTGCCAGAGCGGATTTTCCAGCTCGTTGTTGGTTTCAGCGACCACCAGCGACAAGTCCGACTTGCGAAGGATCGCCGCGCCGAATACCTTGTTTCCGGCGGCAACGCCTTTTTGCGTCAGTGGCAGGATATCCTGTTCCATGACATCGAGAAGGCGGATGGCAATGGTGTTTGCGGACAAGCGTCGTACTCCGAGGATTTTCTCTTAGCTTAGCGGCATTGCCAGCGTGGCGGAATGCGCAAATGACGTATAGACACTGTTGGCCACAGGCAATAAATCTATCTTTGGTACTGAAAAGTCTTAAAAGTCTATAGATTTCCTGTATTTATCTTGTGTCGGGGCTTCTGGTGAGTTTTGCTCAAATCGGCGAGATGTCGAGCAAAAGAATACGGACTTGCCGAGGCATTAGAATTTCTGTTTCTTCAATCTTATGGCTGCAAAGGCGATATTCGGGCAATCTCGAAGTGGAACGATAATGCCTCCCAGGACTGACCAGCTCTCGGTGTTTCCAGCTTTCTTTCGCGTGGAAGGAAGGATCACGGCTGTCTTCGGTAATGGTAATGAAGCTTTCGCCAAGGCGCGGCTTCTGATGAACACGCAGGCGAAGATCGTTGCCTATGCCACGGCGCCGGAAGCGGACTATCATGCCTTCCTGATCGCCAATCGCATCGAAACCGTGCGTACCGCTTTCTCTCCGGATCAGGTCAAGGGCGCTGCCCTGGTTTTTGCCGCCACTGGCGATGCGGAGGCCGATCGCGCGATCGTTGATGCGGCGCGTGTCGAGAGAATTCCGGCAAACGCCGTCGATCAGCCCGACTATTGCGATTTCTATACCCCGGCACTCGTCAACCGCGCTCCAGTCGCCGTTGCCATCGGCACCGAAGGCGCCGGTCCTGTGCTGGCGCAGATGATCCGTGCGCAGATCGACCAGATGCTGTCGCCCTCGCTCGGCAAGCTTGCGGAATTGGCGACACGCTATCGCAAGCCTGTCGATCGCCTGGTGCCGCGCGGCGTCGCTCGCCGCGTCTTCTGGCGCCGTTTCTTTTCAGGCCCTGTTGCCGATGCCGTCAGTGCCGGTCACTTGCCGCAAGCCGAACATGCCGCCGATAGCCTGCTGCACTCGGCCCACAAGGTCGAAGGCCATGTCTGGCTGGTCGGTGCCGGTCCTGGTGCTGAAGACCTGCTGACGCTGCGTGCCCAGCGGGTGATGATGGAAGCGGACGTCATTGTGTATGACGCGCTCGTGCCGCAGGCGATCGTCGACATGGGGCGCCGCGATGCCGAGCGCCTCTCGGTCGGCAAGCGCAAGGGCTGCCATACAAAATCTCAGGAGGAGATCAACGACCTGCTGGTGCAGCTTGGCCGCGACGGCAAGCGTGTCGTGCGGCTGAAATCCGGCGATCCCCTGGTCTATGGCCGGGCGGGCGAAGAAATGGCCGCGATGCGCGCCGCCGGCGTTACCTATGAGATCGTTCCGGGCATTACCTCGGCTTTCGCCGCCGCCGCTGATTTCGAACTGCCGCTGACACTGCGCGGTGTTGCCTCGTCGCTGGTCTTCACCACGGGCCATGACCTGACCGGCGACGTTCTGCCGGATTGGGCAAGCCTTGCTATTTCGGGTGCAACCATCGCTGTCTATATGGGCCGCACGGTTGCCGCTTCCGTCGCCGGCCGTCTGATGGAAGCCGGGCTTCCGCCCGAGACCACGGTTGCCGTCATCGAGAATGCCAGCCGTCGCGACCGTCGCCTGATGCACGGCACATTGAAAGATCTGCCTGATCTGGAACATCGCGACGAGTTGAGCGGTCCGGTCATGGTCATCATCGGCGAAGCCGTCGCTGGTGCCAATTTCGAACAGTCCGAGCCGCTGGTCCGTCAGGAGGCCGCCGCTCAAGAATTTGCAAGGAGCTGATCCCATGGTCGACAAGGTTCTGACCGCTAATAGGCTGACCGATGGCGTCGCCGTCTGGCTGAATGCCAATGGCGAGTGGGTAACGTCCCTGCAGGAGTCGCTGGTTGCGCGTCACGCCGAGGCCGAGGCTGCGCTTGAGGCGATTGGCAAGCAGGCTTACGCCGATAACAAGGTTGTCGACGTCAATCTGATCGAAGTTCAGGAAACCGGCGGCAAGCTTTGGCCGCTGCGCCTGCGCGAGCGCATCCGCGCTGAAGGTCCCACCATGGAATACGCGCCGGGCTATGCCGCGGCCGATCCTGAATTTATTGCAGTCTGAGGAAGCCCCGAGGAAGTTTATGTATCGCTACGACGAATTTGACCACGCCTTTGTCGCGGAACGCGTTGCCCAGTTCCGCGATCAGGTACAGCGGCGCCTTTCGGGAGAACTCGCGGAAGATGCGTTCAAGCCGCTGCGTCTGATGAACGGCGTCTATCTGCAGCTGCATGCCTACATGCTGCGCATCGCCATTCCCTATGGCACGCTGAGCTCGCGCCAGATGCGTATGCTCGCCCATATCGCGCGCACCTATGACCGTGGCTACGGCCATTTCACCACCCGTCAGAACCTGCAGTTCAACTGGCCGAAGCTGTCGGATATGCCGGACGTGCTCGCTGAACTGGCCTCTGTGGAAATGCATGCGATCCAGACGTCGGGCAATTGCATTCGCAACGTCACCGCCGATCATTTCGCCGGTGCTGCGGCTGACGAAGTCGCCGATCCGCGTCCCTATGCTGAAATCCTGCGTCAGTGGTCTTCGGTCCATCCGGAATTCTCCTTCCTGCCGCGCAAGTTCAAGATCGCCGTCACCGGCGCCGAGCGTGACCGCGCCGCGATCCAGGTGCACGATATCGGCCTGCATCTGAAGAAGAACGACAAGGGTGAGATCGGCTTTGCCGTCTACGTCGGCGGCGGGCAGGGGCGTACGCCGATGGTCGCCAAGCTAATCCGCGACTTCCTGCCGGAAGAGGACCTGCTGTCCTACACGACCGCTGTTATGCGCGTGTACAATCTGCATGGCCGCCGCGACAACAAGTACAAGGCCCGCATCAAGATCCTCGTGCACGAAACGGGTGCCGAAGAGCTTGCCCGTCAGGTCGAGGTCGAGTTTGCCAAGCTGAAGGACACGGAGCTGAAGCTCCCCGAGGCTGACGTTCAGGCGATCTCGGCCTATTTCGCTCCGCCGGCACTGCCACAGCGCGCCGAAGGCTGGGAAAGCCTCGCTCGCTGGAAGAAGACCGATCCGGACTTCGCCCGCTGGGTGCAGCAGAACGTGCAGCCGCACAAGAACCCCGATTACGGCATGGTGACGATCTCGCTGAAGCCGATCGGCGGTATTCCGGGCGATGCCTCGGATGCGCAGATGGATGTCGTTGCCGATATCGCCGAGGAATATGCCTGCGACGAAATCCGCGTCAGCCATGAACAGAACCTGATCCTGCCGCATGTGGCGCTCGCCGATCTCGAAGCCGTCTATCGCGGCCTCGTTTCCGCCGGGCTTGAAACCGCCAATGCCGGTCTGATCACGGATATCATTGCCTGTCCCGGGCTTGACTATTGCGCGCTCGCCAATGCCCGCTCGATCCCGCTCGCGCAGGAAATCTCCACGCGCTTCGGCTCGGCCGAGCGTCAGGCGGAGATCGGTGAGCTGAAGATCAAGATCTCCGGCTGCATCAACGCCTGCGGTCATCACCATGTCGGTCATATCGGCTTGCTCGGCGTCGAGAAGAAGGGTGCGGAACTCTATCAGATCACGCTCGGCGGTTCCGGCGACGAACATACCTCGATCGGTGAAATCATCGGCCGCGGCTTCGAGCCGAACAAGGTGACCGACGCGATCGAGACGATCGTCGATACCTATCTCGGCTTGCGCCTTGATCCCTCCGAAATCTTCCTCGATGCCTATCGGCGTGTTGGGCCGCAGCCCTTCAAGGATGCGCTCTACGGCTCGGCTTCGGCCGAAGCTGCGTAAGGAGATGACCATGACAAAGATTTGGCGCGAGACCGGTTTTGTCGAGAACGATCCCTGGGTTATCGAGACCGAGGAGTTGAAGGCGACCGAAGAGCAGAAGCCGCTGCTGAGCCTAGATGACCTGATCGCCAAGGCTGAGGAAAGCAATGATATCGGCCTCGGCGTGGTGATCAAGCCGGCCGATGATGTGACGAAGCTGCAGCCCTATCTCGATCGGCTGGCCATCGTTGCCGTGGCTTTCCCTGCTTTCAGCGATGGTCGCGCCTTCAGCCATGCCTCGCTGCTGCGTCAGCGGCTCGGCTATGCCAACGAACTGCGCGCGGTCGGCGATGTGCTGATCGACCAGGTTCCGTTGATGCTGCGCGTCGGCATCGACAGTTTCGCGGTCACCAATGAAACGGCGCTGAAGCGACTTTCGGAAAATCGCCTGCCGGGTATTCCGCATTATTATCAGCCGACGGCCCGGCCTGCCGAAGGCGGCGAGACCTATAGCTGGCGCCGCCAGGCGGCCAAGACGGCCTGATTCGGCTCTTTATTCCAGGAATTGCGGCATAGGATTTTCATCGGATTGTCGCATTCCTGGCGATGACTATATATGACCTGCAGGACCGCATAAAACTTGAGTATAATACGCATATTTTATGCTGGTGCTGCAGGATGGAATAGAATGCCTTTAAATCCGCACTATAGTGTAATATCAGCCTCGCCAGACACAGACTGCCAAAGACCGACGCCCACACGACGAATACGGGATCTGAGACCGAATGAACGCCCCCGCCAAGACCGAAGAATTTGTTTCCGCTGTACCCGCCGGTGTTTTCGCCGAGAAGGTGCTGAGCGTGACGCATTATACCGACCGGCTCTTTCGTTTTACGATGACCCGGCCGCAAGGCTTCCGTTTCCGCTCGGGCGAGTTCGCAATGATCGGCCTGATGGTCGACGGCAAGCCGCTTTACCGCGCCTATTCGATCGCAAGCCCGGCCTGGGCCGAAGAACTTGAGTTCTTTTCGATCAAGGTACCGGATGGCCCGCTGACCTCCCATCTGCAGAACATCAAGCCGGGCGACGAAGTGCTGATGCGCAAGAAGCCGACGGGCACGCTGGTGCTTGACGCGCTGACGCCGGGCAAGCGGCTCTATATGTTCTCGACCGGCACCGGCATCGCGCCCTTCGCGAGCCTGATCCGCGATCCCGAGACCTATGAAAAGTTCGAGGAAGTGATCCTCACCCACACCACCCGCGATGTTGCCGAGCTGAAATATGGTTTCGATCTCGTGGAGGAAATCCGCAATGACGAGCTTCTGAGCGAGGTCGTCGGCGACAAGCTGCGCCACTATGCGACTGTCACCCGCGAAGACTATCCCTTCACGGGCCGTATCACCGATCTGATGGAAAACGGCAAGCTCTTCACCGATCTCGGTATTCCGGCGCTCGATCCAGAGATCGACCGCGGCATGATCTGCGGTTCCTCGGCGATGCTGAAGGATACCAAGGAGCTGCTGGAGAAGGCTGGTCTCAACGAAGGCGCCAACAGCAAGCCGGCCGAATTCGTGATCGAGCGTGCTTTCGTCGGCTGAGATCTCTCCGATATTGAAATAGGCAACGGCGGCCTCGATAGCGAGGCCGCCTTTTTCATGTGCCGCTGAGATAGTCGATCAGCGTTGCCATTGCCTTGCTGGCATCTTCGGCATTGCCCTGATGAATGGCGCGGATGACGCCGACATGCAGCGCGATCGCCCGGTCCATGCCGTCTGGCGTGGCTGTAGAATACCAGAGCCGGCGCGAGTGGGTCTGCACCGGGCCAAGCGCTGCAGTGATGAAGCCGTTCGGGCAGGCCTCTTCCAGGATTTCATCGAATGTCTTGTCGGCAGCGAAGAAACCGGGCAGGTCGCCCGTGATGGTGCAGTCAGACATTAGGCGGGCGCATTCGACCAGCTGGTCGCGCTGCTGCTGATTGGCGTTGATGGCAACCAGTGAAGCGGCGATCGGCTCCAGTTCGCGCCTGACCTGCATGACATGCATATGGTCGTCCGGTCGGATTTCCGCGATCTGCAGCCCGACGCGTGGCCGCACATGGATAAGCCCCTGCCATGCGAGCTTCTGGATCGCCTCGCGCACCGGCGTGCGGCCATGGCCCGCCAGTTCGATCAGCTGCTTTTCCGTGACGAGCGCACCGGGCTTCAGCACCAGCGTAACGATCAGGTGCTCCAGGGCGAGATAGGCGAGGTGGCTTTGCGAATGATGCATCCCAGCCGATTCCCATGTCCATGCCGATATATCATTTTCTGGCACGCCACATTTGCGATGGCAAGCCGCGCTGATATATCAGATTGGAGGGAGGGGTGCTGTCGCGTGCCTCGTGCTGGCTGCTATGCCGGCGGAAGAAGCCGGATAAACACCCGGATTTCCGCCGCGTCATGTCGATCAATGGCCGATGACGGTGGCGAGACTCGGTGGTTTCCGCTTGGCGGCCATCAGCAGATCCAGTTCGGTGGCCGATGGGCCGAACTTGTCGAAGAGACGCTTGGCCTCCTCGTCGTCGAGGCGATATTTCCGCGCGAATTCGGCGATGCTGTAGGGGCGACCGCGCAGTACCTTGCGGCTCGGCGTCTGATTGGCGCTTTCCATCATACTTCCAAACTCCTCTTTGCTTCTGCTTTGTACCTAGCGCTCTTCGTGAGGTTGAAAAGGGTCTCGGTCGGCGGAGCGCATGTCAGAGCAATAAAAAAGGGAAGGCGGTTGTCCCGTCTTCCCTTCTGTTCCCACTCGGGACGAGCTTTCGCCCGCACGATGTCTATCGCCTGATCAGTCGACCGATAAAGATCAGGATGCAGGCGCCGATAAAGCCGGTGATCAGGTAGTTGATCAAGGCGTTGAAGGGCAGCGAGAGGCCCACAATCCCGAAAAGCCAACTGGCAACAAGCGCACCTACAATGCCGAGGACGATGTTCATGATTATGCCGGTATCGCTCTTCATGATCATTTCAGCGAACCAGCCGGCAAGGCCACCAATAATAATAGCTGCAATCCAACCGACTTCCATAAGGTCCTCCTGAGACTCGGTGGGTTGTTCACAAATGCTGATATACACCAAAAGCGATTCGTACGGCAAACAATTGCACGCGCCGGATAGGGCGCGGCCATCGCCACCCCCATTATCGACGGTTATTGCTACAATTGATCCGCCATGCCTGAACTAATTCAGCTATCGACAACACATTTTCCGGCTCTGCGAAGGCCCGGTTTTCAGCCGATCCGGGCATTTCCGTCGGCAATGCAGACGGTTTTTGCGACCTCAACCTGCGGAAAAGCATTCTGCGATGCCGCAACGGCGATTTTATGGGTTGACCGCAATAGGGCGCCTGCATATGTTCCGCGCACTTCCAGCCGGGGTGCCAATCACCCGCGGACGGGGAGAGCGTAGCTCAGCTGGTAGAGCAACTGACTTTTAATCAGTAGGTCTCGGGTTCGAACCCCGACGCTCTCACCACGGCCCTTTTAAATGGCCGGTTTGGTGAAGTTAATCCAAGAGACAATGATCTTTCTGAGCTTGGGGTAACGGCGAAGGAAAGACCTGCGTTATGTCATCAAACGCAACGGCCGAATTCGCGACGCCGACGCATTGCCCGATCAACTCTTCAGGCTTCCCAGTGCCCCGAACCACCCTGAGAGCGTTGGCCGCATTTCCTGGAACGGCTTTTGCAAGGTTATTCGCGTCTTTACGCTTTTGAGGTCATCAGTTTTGGAACGAAACACTTTGCGACCATTTCCAGCCGCCGTAACGCTCGTGATGAGCGACACGGGTGGATATCGACGTGTCAATACGGCACAGGATGCGACGGAGACGCTGCTGGACCATTGGCCGATTAGGAATGGTGAGGCGTACCTGACTGCGATCCAGGCATGTCTCGACGCGATCATGGAACGCGTTCATCCTCAAGCCGCCCGAAACGCCTTTATCAAGGCCGCAGAAGAGGCTGGGGTATCTCTGTTGCAGTGAAGTCAGGCTAAGGCATGGCGGCTGTATATATTCGAGCTCTTGTTTTGCTTACGGAAACACGGTTGATCGTTCTTGTTAGCTTTTCACCCTGAAGCCATTCCAGATGAACAGGAATACCTCATAGGGAAAGAGAACACGTCCAGACACAAAGAACATCCTGTTTCCGGAATCGTCTGGCTTATTGAAAAGCTCGTTCAAAGTTCCCGGAATGCAAAATCCGAAAAACATCAGAACACCATAGAAAATTCTCACATCGAAGAAGGATGGTATGCAAACTGCGGCAACCAGAAAACATCGATAGCCATCGATGCCAACATAATTGAGAACTTTATTCACGGTCTGCTCCAGCTTTCAATCTTGCGGGACGAGCTCGCATAGCGACTTCCCTGAAATGGGAGTGCTCGCTAAAGTTTTCATCACTTGTGAAAAAATAATCAAACAAGCTTCAACATATTGGGTGCTGATGGAGAACACCCTCATTATCCAACCAACTTGTCGCCGATCCTGATCATCGTCTCGAACGCCGCAGCCCTATTCCCCACACCGATGCATTTCAGCCTCCGCCTTGCTCCGCGCTACCCCTCGAAAAGGTGATTGGCCTTCCGCCCCTCGCGACGTTAGTAAGACGGCTGAATGACATAGCCGGAGTCTATCGTGTCGCTTGCCGATATCTCGCTTCTCAGTGCCTTGCTCGCCGGAGCGCTTTCGTTTCTGTCGCCCTGCGTCCTGCCGCTGGTGCCGCCTTATCTCTGTTACATGGCCGGTATTTCCGTCGAGCAGTTTCGTGGCGGCGGAGCGGCGGTGGCAAGTGGGCCGAGTGTCCGCGGCAATGTGCTGTTTTCAGCCCTGTTCTTCACGCTGGGCTTTGCGACCGTCTTCATCGCGCTTGGCGCGGGCGCGTCATCGATCGGCCTTCTGCTGCGCCAGCATCTTGATATTCTTGCCAAGATCGGTGGTCTGATCATCGTTATCATGGGCTTGAATTTCCTTGGCGTTTTCCGGCTTGGCATTCTCGCGCGTGAGGCGCGCTTTCAAGGAAATGGCAAGCCGGCGACGCTGACGGGCGCCTATATTATGGGCCTCGCCTTCGCCTTCGGCTGGACGCCCTGCATCGGCCCGGTGCTCGGAGCGATCCTCGGGGTTGCGGCGTCGCGCGAGACAATTGGCGCCGGGGCCGGGCTGCTTGCCATCTATTCGCTGGGTCTCGCCATTCCCTTCTGGATCGCCGCCGGTTTCTCCGGTGCGTTCATGAGCTTCCTGGTCCGCTTCCGCCGCCATCTCGGCACCGTCGAGAAGGTCATGGGCGGGTTTCTGGTGCTGACTGGCCTCGCCTTCATGTTCGGCTATGTCAGCGACATGGCAATCTGGTTCCAGCAGACCTTTCCAATCCTGATGAAAATCGGCTAAGCCGGACGCCATCGTCCGTTCCTGTTTTCATCGTCAGAGTGGAAAATGCCCGATGGCTGACCCCGATGACTGACATTGTCGGTCTGTTGCTGCCGTTCTTCGGCCTGATCCTGATCGGTTACATTGCCGCACGTATCACGAAACAGCCCGCCGAGGCGCTCGGCTGGCTCAATACCTTCATCATCTATGCCGCGCTGCCGGCGCTATTTTTCAAGCTCGTTTCGCAAACGCCGATAGAACAGCTGACTCGCGTCGACTTCATCGTCGCCGACATCGCCGCGACCTATTCGATCTTCCTGCTGGTGTTCCTGGTTGGACGCGTCCTGCGGCGCAATTCGCTGGCCGACAGCACGATCCAGGCCTTTGCCGGTGCTTATGGCAATATCGGCTACATGGGGCCGGGTCTGGCATTGCTGGCGCTGGGCGAAAAAGCCGCCGTTCCCGTGGCCCTCATCGTTTGCTTCGAAAATGCACTGCATTTCATCGTCGCTCCGGCGCTGATGGCCATCGAGGGCGGCGACAAGCGTTCGCCCGGCCGGGTTGCCGCCGATATCGCCCGGAAAGTGCTGTTGCACCCCTTCATTCTGTCGACCGCTTTTGGTTTTGCCGTGGCTGCTTTTTCGGTCCACCAGCCGGTCGCCTTCCAGCGTTTTGTTGATTATCTCGCCCAGGCTGCCGCCCCTTGCGCGCTGTTCGCCATGGGCGTGACGCTCGCTCTTCGGCCGCTGAAGCGAATTCCCGTCGAGATCGGCTATATCGTGCCGGCAAAGCTCATCCTGCATCCGCTGATGGTCTATCTCGTGCTGCAGATGGTCGGGGGCTTCGATCCGATCTGGATCGAATCGGCGGTGCTGCTTGCCGCCTTGCCGACGGCGACGAATGTTTTCGTCATCGGCCAGCAATATGGCGTCTGGCAGGAACGGGCATCCGCCACTATTCTGATCACCACGGCATGTTCCGTGGTGACGGTGTCGCTGCTGCTTTACCTGATCAAGTCCGGCACCTTACCGGCGCAGCTTTTCCCGTAACATGGAGGTAAAGCCGCGCAGGCTGCCACCGGGCTCGATGCCCTCGCGCATGACGACGTTGCGCAGTGGCGGGATGGCGGAGAGGACGTGCAGGCCTGCGGCCCGCAGCATCTGCACCGGCAGGAAGTCCGACAGGAGCGAGCGGTTCAGCAGGTCGACGCTTGTCGTCCGGCTGATGATATCCGTGCGTCGCTTGCGGTCGAAAGTGTCCCCGGCGGAGGCCGCAATAGGCTGATCGGCGCTGCCGCAAAGAATATCGGTCAGAGCGATGATGTCACGCAGGCTGAGGTTCAGGCCCTGCGCACCGATCGGCGGGAAAACATGGGCGGATTCGCCGATCAGCGCGGCACGACCCTTGCCGAAGCGGTGGGCCGTCATGCCGGAGAGCGGCCAGACCTGCACATTGTCCTCGACATCGACCTTGCCGAGCATCGATTGCATGCGCTCCTCGATCAACCGGCCGAGGTCTTCCAGCGATTTCTCCGCATTGGCGGCGGCTTCCTCAGGCTTTTGCACCCAGACGAGACTGGAGCGGTTACCGGGCAGGGGAACCTGGGTGAACGGTCCGCTCTCAGTGTGGAACTCCGTCGATATGTTCTGATGCGGCAGGGAATGCGCAAAGTTCAGCACCATGGCCGATTGCTGATAGGACCACCTCTTGACCTTGATCCCGAGCGTGTCTCGCACCATCGAATTGCGCCCATCCGCGCCGACCACGAAAGCCGCTTCGACCGTGTCGCCATCTTCGAGCGTGATCGTGACGCTATCGTCGCAGATGGCGACCTCGGAAGCGGTGGTCTCGATGAGGGTGATATTCCCCTCGGCCTTGACGGCTTCACTAAGAGTGCCGAGCAGCACGGCGTTCGGGATATTATAGCCGAAGGCGTCGAGGCCGATTTCCGAGGCGCGGAAGGAGACGGTCGGCGCGCGCAGCAGGCGGGTCGTGCCGTCGATGATCTGCATCGTCGTCAATGCGGCGGTCGAAGGCGCGATCGACCCCCACAGTGCCAGCCGCTCAACGAAGCGAATCGATTGGTCCATCAGTGCCGTGGTCCGGCGGTCCGTCTTGGTGTAGGGCGCGGCCACCAGGGCGACGGGTCTTCCGCCGCGCGCCAGCGCGACCGCCGCCACCATCCCTGCCAGACCACCGCCAATGACGGCCACTTCAACCTGCTTCATATCGATGCCTCAATTGTCTTCGCTCTGAAAATAAGCACTTAGCCTGTTGAAATCCATGGGATGAAACATCGCAGTGGGTGAAAATGACGGGTACACGCTATAGCGTGCACTGGAAATGGAGCTTTTGCGCTGGCGGTGCCGGGCAAACGATGCATATTAGCGAGAAAAATCGCCTGCCGGGGCAGGTGAATAAACAGGCGAGCAGTGGGGCGGATGAAAGTCTTCAATTACAAGCGGGTGCCTTATGCGGAGATTCGTGCCTTCTCCGTGCACATATTGACGGCATCCGGCTCTTTCCTCGCCTTTCTCGGCGTTGTCGCCGCGGCGGAGCATCGCTTTGTCGATATGTTCTGGTGGCTCGGCCTTGCGCTGCTCGTCGACGGTATCGACGGGCCGATCGCCCGTAAGGTCCGCGTCAAGGAAGTGCTGCCCAATTGGTCCGGCGACACGCTCGACAATATCATCGACTATGTGACCTATGTGCTGCTGCCGGCCTTCGCGCTTTATGAAAGCGGCATGATCGGCGAGCCATGGTCCTTCGTTGCCGCCGGCATGATCGTCGTTTCCAGCGCCATCTATTACGCCGATACCGGCATGAAGACGGATGAATATTTCTTCTCCGGCTTTCCCGTCGTCTGGAACATGGTGGTCTTCACGTTGTTCGTCATCGGCGCCAATGCGACAACCGCCATGATTGTCGTCGGCGTCTCCGTCGTCCTGACGTTTCTGCCGATCAATTTCCTGCATCCGGTGCGCGTCAAGCGGCTGCGGCCGCTCAATCTCGGAATCTTCCTGTTCTGGTCCGCGCTCGGTGTCTATTCGTTGCTGATGCATTTCGTCATGCCGCACTGGGCAGTCGCCCTGTTTGTCCTCAGTGGTATCTATCTTTATTGCATCGGCGGCGTGTTGCAGTTTTTCCCATCCCTCGGGCGTCAGTAGGATTTGCGCGTCATGAAGAAGACCCAGGCCATTCGCATCCATCAAAACGGCGGTCCTGAAGTCATGAAGCTGGAAGAGGTGGACCTGCCGCCTCCGGGTGTCGGCGAGGTACAGATCCGCCATGCCGCGATCGGGTTGAACTTCATCGATGTCTATTTCCGTTCGGGCCTCTACAAGGCGCCGTATTTCCCGTTGCCGCTGGGCAAGGAAGCGGCCGGCACGATCACCGCCATTGGCTCCGGGGTGACCGATTTTGCCGCTGGCGATCGCGTTGCCTATGTCGGCAGTGACGGCGCCTACAGCGTCGAGCGCAATATCGAGACCCGCCATCTCGTCAAGGTTCCGGACGATATTCCGCTCGAGACCGCCGGCGTGATGATGCTGAAGGGGATGACGGTGGAGTATTTGCTCAACCGCACCTTCAAAGTCGGACCGGGAACCGTGTTGCTGTTCCATGCGGCCGCCGGCGGCGTTGGACTGATCGCCGGACAATGGGCGAAATCCCTCGGCGCCACCGTGATCGGAACGGCCGGCTCGTCGGAGAAGGTCAAGCTGGCACTGGAGCATGGCTATGACCATGTCATCGACTATAGCCGTGAAAACTTCGCCGACCGCGTCAAGGAGATCACAGGCGGCAAGGGCGTCGATGTCGTCTATGACTCGGTTGGCCGGGATACGTTTCCACAGTCTCTCGATTGTCTGAAGCCGCGTGGCCTGTGGGTAACCTTCGGTCAGTCCTCCGGTCCGATAGAGAATTTTAACCTTGCCATCCTCAATCAGAAGGGCTCGCTTTTCGCCACAAGGCCAAGTCTTTTCGCCTATGTCGGCACCCCTGAGGAGTTAAGAGCCAGTGCGGAAGCATTATTTGCTGTTGTGCAAAGCAGCAAAGTGCGTATCAATATCAGCCAGACATATCCGCTGAGCGATGCAGGGCGCGCGCACTCGGATCTGGAATCAAGAAAAACGAGTGGAACTACGCTGCTGATCCCATAGATCCAAAAGGGCGGATTGTTGGGAAAGAAATGAGGGGAACGTGTCGTCATCCGATATGCCGGCAGCCGGTGCGTTATTGTCGGTTCGAAAACTGACGAAGCTGTTCGGTAGCTTTGCTGCCTGTAATGAAATTGATCTGGAAATCCAACCGGGCGAGATCCACGCTCTGCTCGGTGAAAACGGCGCAGGCAAATCCACTCTCGTGAAGATGCTGTTCGGCGTTCTGGAGCCGACTGCTGGCGAGATCGCCTGGCAGGGGAAGCCCGTATCCATCGCCTCGCCGGGCGCTGCGCGCAAGCTCGGTATCGGCATGGTGTTCCAGCATTTCTCGTTGTTCGAGGCACTGACGGTTGCCGAGAATATCGCTCTTTCCCTTGATGACAGCGTTCCGATCGGAAAGATCGTCGAGGAGGCTGCCAGCTTGTCGCGCGCCTATGGCCTGCCGCTCGATCCGCACGCGCATGTCGCCGATCTCTCCGTTGGCGAGCGCCAGCGGATCGAGATCGTGCGCGCGCTGTTGCAGAACCCGAAGCTGATCATTCTCGACGAGCCGACCTCGGTGCTGACGCCGCAGGAAGCCGACCGCATGTTCGAGACGTTGTTCCAGCTCAGGGATGAAGGCCGCTCGGTTCTCTATATAAGCCATCGCCTGGAGGAGGTGCAGCGCATCTGTTCGCGCGCGACCGTGCTTCGCCATGGAAAGGTGACCGGCGCCTGCGACCCGCGGCAGGAAACGACCGGCTCGCTCGCGCGGATGATGGTCGGCAGCGACGTTGCCAGCGTTCAGCATGAAGGGTTTGGCAAGAAGGGCGACATCCAATTGGAGGTCGCCGGCCTTACCGTTCCCGCGCGCACCCCGTTTGCCATCTCGCTGAAGGATATTTCGCTTCGTGTCCGCGCCGGTGAAATTCTGGCGATTGCAGGCGTGGCCGGCAACGGGCAGGGGGAGCTGTTCGACGTCATCTCCGGCGAGCATACCGTAATCTCGGACGATTTGATCCATGTGCGCGGCCAGGCGGTCGGCACCAAGGGCATCAATGCGCGCCGACTGCTCGGCGCCGGTTTCGTGCCGGAAGAGCGCCAGGGCCATGCCGCGGTGACGGGCCTGAAATTGTCGGACAATCTCGTGCTTGCCCGCGCTCAATCGGATCGCAAGGCTTTTCTCGGCGGCGGTTTCCTGAAGGTGATCCGCCATGGCGCGATCAAACAGGCAGCCAAGCGGATTTGCGAGGCTATGGATGTTCGCAAGAGCGGCGAGGATCCGGCCGCCGGGGCGCTTTCGGGCGGCAACCTGCAGAAATTCATCGTCGGCCGCGAGCTGGATCGCCAACCGACCGTGCTGGTCGTCAATCAGCCGACATGGGGCGTCGATGCGGGTGCAGCAAGCCGCATCCGTCAGGCGCTGGTAGATCTCGCTCGAAGCGGCTCGGCCGTGCTCGTCATCAGCCAGGATCTTGACGAAATCTTCGAAGTGGCGACCGATATCGCCGTAATTTCCGAAGGCCGGCTGTCGCCTGCCTATCCGGCAAACGAGCTGACGCGGGAGAAGATTGGTCTGCTGATGGGCGGCCTGCACGAATCCAAGACCCATTCGGAGCCAGCGCATGCGAATTGAACTCGAAAAGCGCCCGCAGGCATCGAAGCTTTATGGCTTTGTGTCGCCGCTGCTCGCGCTGGTTTTGATGCTGATCGCCGGCGGCATCATGTTCTGGATGCTCGGCAAGGATCCGCTGGATTCGCTCGAAGCCCTGCTCATCGAGCCGCTGTTCGATCCCTGGTCGCTGAACGAGCTGGCGAAGAAGGCGGGGCCGCTGATCCTCATCGCCGTGGGCCTGTCGGTCTGTTATCGCTCCAACAACTGGAATATCGGCGCGGAAGGCCAATATAGCGTCGGCGCCATATTCGGCTCCATCATTCCCGTCTATTTCTACGATTGGCATTCGCCGCTGTTGCTGCCGCTGATAATGATCTGTGGCGCTATCGGCGGCGCGCTCTATGCCGCCATTCCGGCCCTCCTGAAGACGCATTTCAACACCAACGAAATCCTGACCAGCCTGATGCTGACTTACGTCGCCCAGCTCTTCCTGGACTGGTTGACGCGCGGACCTTGGCGCAACCCGGATGGCCATGGCTTTTACGGAACGCGCGACTTCGTCCCGGAAGGCGTGCTGCCGCCGATCTGGGATGACACCATCACCGCGCATTGGGGCTTCGTCTTTGCGATCGTCGCGGCTATCCTTCTCTGGTTCATGATGCGCTTCACGCTGAAGGGCTTCGAGGTGGTCGTGCTCGGGCAATCGGAGCGGGCAGGGCGTTTCGCCGGATTCTCGCCGAAGAAGATGGTCTGGTTCGCATTCCTGTTGTCAGGCGCGCTTGCCGGTCTCGCCGGCATTTCCGAGGTTTCCGGCACCATCGGCCACCTGCAGCCGTCGATCTCGCCGGGCTATGGCTTTACAGCGATCATCGTCGCCTATCTCGGCCGCCTCAATCCGCTTGGCCTCATCGCCTCCGGCCTGGTGCTGGCGCTGACCTATATCGGCGGCGAGGGTGCGCAGTTGACCATCGGCGTTTCCGACAAGGTGACCAGCGTCTTCCAGGGCTTCCTGTTGTTCTTCGTCTTGTCCTGCGACGCGCTGATCTATTACAAGATCCGCTTCGTCCGGTCGCGGGCGCACGTCAAGACCGGAGGTGTGGCATGACCTTTTTCGAAGCCGTCCTCCTAACGATCGTTACCGCGGCAACGCCGCTGGTCATCGCCGCTATCGGCGAGCTGGTGACCGAGCGGGCGGGCGTGCTCAATCTCGGCGTCGAAGGCATGATGATCATGGGATCGGTCGGGGCTTTCGTTGCCGCCCAGATCACCGGCAATCCCTATCTCGGCCTTGTTGCCGGCGTGGTCTCGGGAGCACTGTTCTCGCTGCTTTTCGCCTTCTTGACCTTGACACTGGTCAGCAATCAGGTGGCGACCGGCCTGGCGTTGACGATCCTCGGGCTCGGTGTATCCGGCATGATCGGCGAAGGTTATGTCGGCGTGCCGGGCATCCGCCTGCTGCCGATCGAAATCCCGGTCCTGTCGCAGATACCCTATATCGGCACCGTGCTGTTCAAGCAGGATATCGTCTTCTATCTGTCGATCGTCCTGGTGATTGCGGTCAACTGGTTCCTGTTCCGCAGCCGCGCCGGCCTCAAGCTTCGCTCCATCGGCGACAATCACGCCTCGGCGCATGCGCTTGGCATCAATGTCATCCGCACGCGCTATCTCGCCGTCATGTTCGGCGGCGCCTGCGCGGGGCTTGCCGGCGCTCAGCTATCGCTGATCTATACGCCGCAATGGACGGAAAGCATGTCCGGCGGCCGCGGCTGGATCGCGCTTGCCTTGGTCGTCTTCGCGTCCTGGCGCCCATGGCGTATTCTCATCGGCGGCTATCTCTTCGGCGCCGTGACGATCCTGCAACTGCACGCACAGGCATTCGGCATCGGCGTGCCGTCACAATTTCTCTCGATGCTGCCGTATCTTTCCACGGTTGTCGTCCTGGTTATTATCTCTCAAAATCGGCGTGCGACGTTGATCAACACGCCAGCATCGCTCGGCAAGTCTTTCGTGCCGGATCGATGAACAATCAAAAGACGGGCTATCGGAAACCTTCCAACCAACAGGGGTTACTATGAAAAAACTAGCACTCTCACTCGCCGCCACCGCGGCCCTGATCGTCGGTATCGGCGCTGCCACCTCGGCGGAAGCTGCCGCCAAGACGAAGATCTGCTTCATCTATGTCGGCTCGAAGACCGACGGTGGCTGGACGCAGGCCCATGACAAGGGTCGCCAGGAACTGCAAAAGGCATTCGGCGACAAGATCGAAACGCCGTTCCTCGAAAACGTTCCGGAAGGCCCGGATGCCGAACGCGCCATCGAGCGCCTGGCCCGCTCCGGCTGCGCCATGGTCTTCACCACTTCCTTTGGCTTCATGGATCCGACGATCGCCGTCGCCAAGAAGTATCCGAAGGTGAAGTTCGAGCACGCCACCGGCTTCAAGACGGCCGACAACGTCGCGACCTATAATTCGCGCTTCTATGAAGGCCGCTACATCAGCGGCGTCATCGCCGCCAAATTGTCGAAGACCGGCACGGCCGGCTACATCGCTACCTTCCCGATCCCGGAAGTGGTGATGGGCATCAACGGCTTTGAAGCCGGTGCCAAGTCGGTCAACCCGAACTTCAAGATGAAGGTCATCTGGGTCAACACCTGGTTCGACCCGGGCAAGGAAGCCGACGCCGCCAAGGCGCTGATCGATCAGGGCGTTGATATCCTGACGCAGCACACCGACACGACCGCGCCGATGCAGGTCGCCGAACAGCGTGGCATCAAGGCTTTCGGCCAGGCTTCCGACATGATCGCTGCCGGTCCGCACACGCAGCTGACCGCGATCGAGGACACCTGGGGCGCTTACTACATCAAGCGCGTCCACGCCTTCTTCGACGGCACCTGGAAGTCCGAGCAGAGCTTTGACGGCCTGAAGGACGGCATCCTGACGATGGCGCCCTATACCAACATGCCCGACGACGTGAAGAAACTGGCCGAAGAGACCGAAGCCAAGATCAAGTCCGGCGAACTCGCGCCCTTCACCGGCCCGATCAACAAGCAGGACGGTACGGTTTGGCTGAAGGCAGGCGAGCGCGCCGATGACGGCACGCTGCTCGGCATGAACTTCTACATCGAAGGCATCGACGACAAGTTGCCGGCCTCGAAGTAAAAGCGGGCGAAAATCGCAAAAGTTGAAAAAGGGCGCTGATGGCGCCCTTTTTTGTTGCACTGCATCAACGAATGTCGATTTACAAAAGTATTACTATATGATTTTTTCTCCATGGCCTCAGGAGATGGCCCTTTGGGAGGATATCATGAAATTGAAGACTGCACTGGTGAGTGCCACCATTCTTGCCGCCTGCATGTTCACGTCTGCATCGGCAAAGGATCTGGTCGTCGGCTTCTCGCAAATCGGCTCGGAATCCGGCTGGCGGGCCGCGGAAACGACCCTGACCAAACAGGAAGCTAAGAAGCGCGGCATCGATCTTAAGTTTGCCGACGCGCAGCAGAAGCAGGAAAACCAGATCAAGGCGATTCGCTCCTTCATCGCCCAGGGTGTTGACGCGATTCTGCTGGCACCGGTCGTGGAAACCGGATGGGATTCCGTTCTGAAGGAAGCTAAGGAAGCCAAGATCCCGGTCATCCTGCTGGACCGCACGATCAATGCGCCGAAGGATCTCTATCTGACCGCCGTTACCTCCGACCAGATCCACGAAGGCAAGGTTGCCGGCGATTGGCTGGTGAAGAATGTCGGTGACAAGAAGTGCAACATCGTCGAGCTTCAGGGCACCACGGGGTCCTCGCCGGCGATTGCGCGCAAGAAGGGCTTCGAGGAAGCCATCAAGGGTCATGACAACCTGAAGATCGTCCGCAGCCAGACGGGCGACTTCACCCGCGCCAAGGGCAAGGAAGTCATGGAAAGCTTCCTGAAGGCGGAGAACGGCGGCAAGGATATCTGTGCGCTCTACGCTCACAATGACGACATGGCCGTCGGCGCCATCCAGGCGATCAAGGAAGCCGGCCTGAAGCCGGGCAAGGACATTCTGACCGTATCCATCGATTCGGTTCCGGATCTCTTCAAGGCCATGGCGGCTGGCGAAGCGAATGCGACTGTGGAGCTGACGCCGAACATGGCCGGTCCCGCCTTCGATGCGCTCGACGCCTATCTGAAGACCAAGAAGGAGCCGCCGAAGTGGATCCAGACCGAGTCCAAGCTGTATACGCAGGCTGACGACCCGGAGAAGGTCTACGAAGCGAAGAAAGACCTGGGCTACTGAGTTAAAAAACGGGTCGCATCGGCCGGGAAACCGGTCGGTGCGGTTTTTTCGGCGCGGAATTGCCGATGCGCGATGCGAACGGCAGTTCCGCGTTTTTTATACCGCTCAATCCAAGGAAATTCTTGCTCCATGGCTCACGATGTCGAGCGCCTTCTGACCGCGACTGGTTTCTGCAAATATTTTCCCGGTTCCACCGCCCTTGACCATGTCGATTTCACGCTGCGGCGAGGCGAGGTCCATGCGCTTCTCGGTGAAAACGGCGCAGGGAAGTCAACACTCATCAAATGCATGACCGGAGCATACCGTCGCGACGCCGGCAGCCTTGCTCTCGATGGCGTCGAGATCGATCCGCACGACACGCTGGCGGCGCAGAAGCTCGGTATCGGCACGGTCTATCAAGAGGTGAACCTCCTTGCCAATCTGAGTGTTGCGGAGAACCTGTTTCTCGGTCGCCAGCCGAAGCGCTTCGGCATGATCAGCACCCGCGTGATGAACGCCATGGCGAAGGATCTGTTGTCGCAATACGGTATCGATATCGATGTCAGCCGGCAGCTGGATCGCTTCTCCGTCGCGATCCAGCAGGTGATTGCGATCGCGCGTGCCGTCGATCTCTCGGGCAAGGTCCTCATCCTCGACGAGCCGACCGCGAGCCTGGATACCCAGGAAGTCGCCATGCTTTTCGGCATCATCCGAAATTTGAGGCAGCGCGGATTGGGGATTGTTTTCATTACGCATTTTTTGGAGCAAGTCTACGAGATCTGCGACCGTATTACCGTTCTCCGCAATGGTCGACTTGTCGGCACCCGCGATGCGGAGGGCCTGTCACGCCAGACCCTGATCGCAATGATGCTGGGCCGCGAACTTGCCGAAGTCGAGGCGAGCGTGAAGGAGGCAGCCAGCGAAAGCGGGCCTGCAAAGTATCATTTCACCAATTTCGGCAAACGCGGCAAGATCAAGCCCTTCGACCTTGAGGTTCGCGTCGGCGAGGTGGTGGGCATTGCCGGTCTGCTCGGTTCCGGGCGCACGGAAACCGCCGAAGTGATGTTCGGCGTCGAGCGCGCCGACAGCGGCGAGGCAAGGATCGATGCGCAGTCGGTGACCCTTTCGTCACCGCGCGCCGCCATCAAGAATGGCTTTGGTTTTTGCCCGGAAGACCGCAAGACGGATGGCATCATCGGCGATCTTTCCATTCGCGAGAATATCGTCATGGCGCTTCAGGCCCGTCGCGGCTGGGCGCGCCCGCTGTCACGCGGCGAGCAGAACGCGATCGCCGACCGCTACATCAAGGCGCTGGATATTCGCACCACCGACCGGGAAAAGCCGATCAGGCTTCTGTCCGGTGGCAATCAGCAGAAGGCCATTCTGGCCCGCTGGCTGGCGACCAATCCGAGCTTCCTCATTCTCGATGAACCGACGCGCGGCATCGATGTCGGCGCGCATGCTGAAATTATTCGGCTGATCGAGGATCTCTGCCGGCAGGGCATGTCGCTGGTGGTGATTTCCTCCGAACTGGAGGAACTCGTGGCCTATAGCTCTCGCGTCATCGTGCTGCGCGATCGCGAGCATATTGCAGAGTTGACCGGCAGCGACATAACCGCCAGCCATATCGTCGATGCCATCGCCACGGCGCAGAGCAAGCGGGAGGACGCATGAGTTCCCAGATCAAGGCATCCTTGTTTCGATTGATGCCGCAGCTCATTGCCTTGGCTGCCATTCTTCTTTTGAATTTCATCATGTTCCCGCATTTCTTTAATCTGGAAATGCAGAACGGTCGATTGTACGGCAGCGTCATCGACGTCCTCAATCGCGGTGCGCCGGTGGCGCTTCTGGCGATCGGCATGACGCTGGTCATCGCCACCAAGGGCATCGATCTCTCGGTCGGCGCGGTGATTGCAATTTGCGGCGCCGTTGCGGCATCGACGATCGTTGCCGGAAGTTCGCTCGCCTACACGCTGATGCTGACCATCGGCGTCGGGATTGCCTGCGGATTGTGGAACGGATTTCTGGTCGCGGTTCTCGGCATTCAACCGAT
This sequence comes from Rhizobium sp. AP16, assembly GCF_000281735.1. Lineage (NCBI taxonomy): Bacteria > Pseudomonadati > Pseudomonadota > Alphaproteobacteria > Hyphomicrobiales > Rhizobiaceae > Rhizobium > Rhizobium sp. AP16. The sequence goes on from NZ_AJVM01000027.1 coordinate 87,401, forward strand.
CATCGCCACGCTAGTGCTGATGGTCGCGGGTCGCGGCATCGCGCAATTGATCACCGAAGGCGTCATCCTGACCTTCAACAATGACGGGCTGATCTTCTTCGGTAGCGGATCTTTTGCCTGGCTGCCGATGCCCGTCGTCGTCTGGCTGGCGGTGGGGCTTGCGGTCATCCTGCTCGTCAGGCGCACCGCGCTCGGCATGTTGGTCGAGGCGATCGGGATCAATCGCCGCGCCAGCACGCTGTCCGGTATCCAGACGCCGATATTGCTGATCGCCGTTTATGCGCTGAGCGGCCTCTGTGCCTCCATCGCCGGCATCATCGTGTCTGCCGATATCAAGGGCGCGGATGCCAACAATGCCGGCCTCTGGCTCGAGCTGGACGCGATCCTGGCCGTAGTTGTCGGCGGAAATTCCCTTCTCGGCGGCCGCTTCAGCATTGTCGGCTCGCTGATCGGCGCGATGATCATCCAGTCGGTCAATACGGGCATCCTTTTGTCCGGCTTCCCGCCGGAGTTCAATCTGGTGATCAAGGCCGTCATCGTCATCATTATCCTGGTCATCCAGTCTCCCGCCCTTCAGTCAGTCACGACGTTCCTATGGCGCCGGCGTGACGAGGCGCAGATGATCCATGAGGAGCAGGCAAAGTGAATTCGAAATATCTCCCGCTGCTCGCAACGATCGTCATTTTCATCCTCGCCTATACTGGCTGCGCGTTACAGTATCCGACCATGCTGTCGACGAGGGTTGCCGGCAATCTGCTGACGGACAATGCCTTTCTCGGGATAGCCGCCGTCGGCATGACCTTCGTGATTATCTCCGGCGGTATCGACCTGTCGATCGGTTCGGTCATTGCCTTTACCGGCGTTTTCCTGGCGATCATCCTGCGCGACACCTCGATCCATCCGTTGTTTGCCTTCGCAATTGTTCTTGTGATCACGACGGCCTTCGGCGCGGGCATGGGCGCGATCATCCATTACCTCGCCATGCCGCCATTTATCGTCACGCTGGCGGGCATGTTTCTGGCGCGGGGCATCGCTTTTGTCCTGTCGATCGACAGCATTCCGATCAGCCATGATTTCTATTCGCAACTCAGCGATATGTATCTGTTGCTGCCGGGCGGCGGCCGCCTGACGGTGATCGGTGGCGTAATGCTCATCGTTTTTGCCGCCGGCATCCTGCTGGCGCATCGCACCCGCTTCGGCGCCAACGTCTATGCGCTCGGCGGCGGTGTGCAGACGGCGCAGTTGATGGGCGTTCCGGTCGCGCGCACGACGATGCAGATCTACGCTTTGTCGGGCTTTTTGGCCGGTCTATCCGGAATCGTTTTTTCGCTCTATACATCCGCCGGATATTCGCTTGCCACGGTCGGTGTCGAACTCGACGCCATTGCCGCGGTGGTTATCGGCGGAACATTGTTGACGGGGGGAGCAGGGTTCGTCGGGGGGACTCTGATCGGGATTCTTATACAGGGCTTGATCCAGACCTACATCACCTTTGACGGAACACTTTCCAGCTGGTGGACGAAGATCTTGATCGGGCTGCTGCTTTTTGCGTTTATTTTGATGCAGAAGGGGCTTCTGTTACTTTCCCGTTTCAATCGACGTTACGCCTAAGGGAAGGACAGAGCGGTTGCGCAGCAGATTGCTTGAGACACGGAAAGGCCAAGGAAAATCACGAACGAGCCATGCTCAGGTTGTCGATGATCTCGGCAAGGCAATCGTGTCGGGCGTTTTTCCCATCGGCGGCATCCTTCCGGGCGACAGCGATCTCCTGCAACGGTTCAAAGTATCGCGCACGGTTCTGCGCGAGAGCATGAAGACGCTGGCGGCAAAAGGACTGGTCGTTCCGCGCGCCAGGGTCGGCACTCGCGTCACCGAGAGAATCCACTGGAACATGTTCGACAACGAGGTGCTGACCTGGCACTTCGAAAGCGGCGTGAACGAAGAGTTCCTGCTTCACCTCTATGATATTCGCCTGGCCTTTGAACCGTTTGCCGCCAGTCTCGTAGCCGAGCGGGCCGGCGCGGAAGAAATCGAGCTGCTGCGGCGGCTGGCCCTGGCGATGGCCGCGCCGGAACATACGGCGGATAGCCTCGCGCTTGCCGACCTTCATTTTCACCTGGCGGTCACAGAAGCGTCTCACAATCCCTTCATGCGGTCGCTCGGGGGCCTGATCGAGGCCGCGTTGGTCGGCATGTTCCGCATGAGCGCGCCTCCCTCCAGCAACGGCTTTGCAAATATTGCCGATACGCACATGGCCATTGTCGATGCCATCGCGGCTCACGACGGACCGACCGCATATAAGGCGATGGAGTTCGTCATTTTCGATGGCCGCCAGCATGTGCTGGAAGCCTTCGCGGCGCTTGCGGATGCCTGAGTCCCATATCTAAATTCGCCGTAGTTCGCCATTTAACTACAGCGACCTTTGCGCGTCACATGTGACGCGCAAAGGTCGCTGTAGCACTTCAAATCTGCTGCATAATTTTATCCCTAAATCGATTCCGATTTAAGGAATTATGCAGTAGTTGCTAAGAGGAGACGAAGCCTGCATAGGCCTCGCCGAGTCGTATCTTTCGGAGCTTGAAATGGAACGCACCTGCCTCGCCATCATCCTCGCCGCCGGTGACAGCACCCGCATGAAATCGTCGGTCTCCAAGGTGCTGCATCCGATCGCCGGCCGTCCGATGATCGCGCATGTGATGGAAGCGATCGCCAGGACCGATATTTCTGCCGCGGCCCTCGTTGTCGGCCGCAATGCGGAAGAGGTCGCCGCCGCCGCCGATATCGGTGGCATCGAGGTCGAAGCCTATCTGCAGAAGGAGCGTCTGGGGACCGGCCATGCCGTGCTTGCCGCGCGTGAGGCAATCGCCAGGGGTTATGACGATATCATCGTCGCCTATGGCGACGTGCCGTTGCTTACCGACGTGCCGCTGCGCGCCGCCCGAAAGGGGCTTGCCGACGGCAACGATATCGTCGTCATCGGCTTTCATACGGAAAATCCGAACGCCTATGGCCGGCTGCTGGTCAAGGACGGCGAACTGATCGCTATTCGTGAGGCGAAGGACGCAACCGATGCCGAGCTCGCGGTGACCTGGTGCAACAGCGGCCTGATGGCGATCAATGGCCGCAAGGCACTCGATCTGCTCGACCGCATCGGCAACAGCAACGCCAAGGGCGAATATTATCTGACCGATCTTGTGGAAATCGCCCGTTCGCTCGGCGGCCGCGCCATTGCCGTCGATGCGCCGGAAGTGGAAATGACCGGCTGCAACAACCGCGCCGAGCTCGCATTCATCGAACGCCTCTGGCAGGAGCGCCGCCGTCATGAGCTGATGCTTTCGGGTGTCACGATGATCGCACCGGAAACTGTGTTCCTCGCCTATGATACCGTCATTGGTCAGGATGCGTTGATCGAGCCGAACGTCGTCTTCGGCCCCCGCGCGGTAATCGACAGCGGGGCGGTCATCCATGCTTTCTCGCATATCGAAGGCGCCCATGTCAGCGGCACCGCTACAGTCGGCCCGTTTGCACGGCTGCGCCCCGGCGCGGATCTTGCCGACGGCTCGAAGGTCGGCAACTTCTGCGAAGTGAAGAACGGCAAGATCGGCGAGGGCGCCAAGGTCAATCATTTGAGCTATATCGGCGACGCCACGATCGGCGCCGGCAGCAACATCGGTGCGGGTACGATCACCTGCAACTATGATGGCGTCAACAAGCATGAGACCCATATCGGCGCCAACAGCTTCATCGGTTCCAACTCCTCATTGGTGGCGCCGGTACGCATCGGCGACAATGCCTATGTCGCCTCCGGCAGCGTAATTACCGAGGACGTCCCTGCGGATGCGCTTGCCTTCGGCCGCGCGCGCCAGGAGGTGAAACCCGGCCGCGCCAAGGTCATCCGCGAAAGAGCCCTGGCCATCAAGGCAGCAAAAAAGGGCAGCCATTAAGTATTTCGCTTGTGGTCGCGTAACGGTTGGAAACCGAAAGTGACCATCGCGGTAATTGTGAAAACTGTTAGAATCATTAGGACTTGCCTTCTTATTTGAGGCCAGACGGAGAGTTGCATGTGCGGCATTGTTGGGATTGTCGGAACGAAGCCCGTAGCGGGGCGATTGGTGGATGCCTTGCGGCGTCTCGAATATCGCGGTTACGATTCGGCGGGCGTCGCGACCATTCATGACGGCGTGATGGATCGCCGCCGCGCCGAAGGGAAGCTCTTCAATCTGGAAAAGCGGCTCGATGCTGAGCCGCTGCCCGGCGTGACCGGCATCGCCCACACCCGTTGGGCGACGCATGGCGTCCCGAACGAGACCAATGCCCATCCGCATTTCGTTGAAGGTGTCGCCGTCGTCCACAACGGCATCATCGAGAATTTCTCCGAATTGCGCGAGGAATTGAAGGCCGAGGGCAAGGTGTTCACCACGCAGACGGACACGGAAGTCGTCGCGCATCTGCTGGCGAAATATGTCGGCGAAGGGCTCGATCCGCGCGCGGCGATGCTGAAGATGCTGAACCGCGTCACCGGCGCCTATGCGCTCGCGATCATGTTCCAGAGCGACCCCGATACGCTGATGGCGGCCCGCTCCGGCCCGCCGCTTGCCGTCGGCTTCGGCAATGGCGAGATGTTCCTCGGCTCCGACGCCATCGCTCTTTCTCCCTTCACCAACGAGATCACCTATCTCGTCGACGGCGACTGCGCGATCATCACGCGCAACAGTGCCACGATCCTCGATTTCAACGGCCAGGAAGTCAGTCGTCCCCGGCAGATATCGCAGGCAACGGCCTATGTCGTCGACAAGGGCAATCACCGCCACTTCATGGAAAAGGAAATCTACGAGCAGCCGGAGGTGATCTCCCATGCGCTCAGCCAATATGTCGATTTCGTCAGTCATCGGCTGCGCCCGAATGCATCGGCGATCGATTTCAAGGGTGTATCCGGCCTCGCGATTTCGGCTTGCGGCACGGCCTATCTTGCTGGTTTGATCGGCAAATATTGGTTCGAGCGCTACGCGCGTCTGCCGGTCGAGATCGATGTCGCCTCCGAATTCCGCTACCGCGAAATGCCGTTGTCGCCCTCACAGGCCGCACTGTTCATTTCGCAGTCCGGCGAAACCGCCGATACGCTGGCGTCGCTGCGCTATTGCAAGGACAATGGCCTGAAGATCGGCGCCATCGTCAACGTCAAGGAATCGACCATCGCGCGTGAATCCGATGCGGTGTTTCCGATCATGGCCGGCCCGGAGATCGGCGTTGCCTCGACCAAGGCTTTCACCTGCCAGCTCGCCGTTCTGGCGTCGCTGGCAATCGGCGCTGGCGTTGCACGCGGCACGGTGAGTGCCGAGGATGAAAACGCGATGGTGCGCCACCTGGCCGAGATGCCGCGCATCATGGCAAGGGTGCTGAACATCATCCAGCCGCAGATGGAAAGCCTTGCCCGCGAAATCTCCAAGTTCAAGGATGTGCTCTATCTCGGTCGCGGCACCAGCTTCCCGCTCGCCATGGAAGGCGCGCTGAAGCTCAAGGAAATCTCCTACATCCACGCCGAAGGTTATGCCGCCGGTGAGCTGAAGCATGGCCCGATCGCGCTGATCGATGAGAACATGCCGGTTATCGTCATTGCGCCCTACGACCGTTTCTTCGACAAGACCGTCTCAAACATGCAGGAAGTGGCGGCGCGCGGCGGTCGTATCATCTTCATCACCGACGAGGCGGGGGCGGCCGCCTCCACGCTGCCGACGATGGCGACGATCGTCCTGCCGGTTGTCGATGAAATCATCGCGCCGATGATCTTCTCACTGCCGATCCAGTTGCTCGCCTATCACACGGCCGTCTTCATGGGCACGGATGTCGACCAGCCGCGCAATCTCGCCAAGTCGGTGACTGTGGAATAGATCGCGGCCCCATTTATTTTCGTGTGATAACGTCGTCGTGAACCGGGCCGATATCTGGCCCGGTGGCGTGACTGCCGGGTTGTGCGCTCGGCCGATTTCTGGCACGATTCAGCAAGGAGATGGTGGGGGAATTTGCCGGTTAGCGGTTGACGACGAAACGGAGTTTTCGAACGGCGAATGACGGACAAGCCCATCAAAGTGTCTGTGGCAGCACGGATCAGAAATAATTTCCTGGCCGGCCTCATTATTTGCGCGCCGATTGCCATCACGCTCTGGCTTACCTGGTCTGTCATCCACTGGGCCGACAGCTGGGTTCGGCCTTATATTCCCGCGCGCTACGATCCCGAGAGCTATCTGAACTTTGCCGTTCCCGGTACGGGCGTGGTGATCGCGATGATCTTCATCACCATCATCGGTTTCCTCGCCAAGAACCTGATCGGCCAGAGCATTGTTCGCTTCGGCGAGTCGATCGTGCAACGCGTGCCGCTGGTGCGAACCATCTACAAGAGCCTGAAACAGATCTTCGAAACCGTGCTGAAGGAGCAAGGCACCTCGTTCAAGAAGGTCGGGCTGATCGAATATCCGAGCCCCGGGCTCTGGTCGATGGTGTTTATCTCCACCGACGCCAAAGGCGAAATCGCCTCGAAATTCGATGCCATGGGGCATGATATGGTGGCGGTTTTCCTGCCGCCGACCCCCGTGCCAACCGCCGGTTTCCTGATCTTCGTACCGCGCGAGAAAATCACGATTCTTGACATGAGCCCGGAAGACGGCGCCAAGCTTTTGATTTCGGGCGGCCTAGTCTCGCCCGAATATCGCGAAAAGCTGATCGCGGCCAAGGAATTGCCGCCGCCCGTTCCTATGAAATCCTTGTCTTAATGCTAGATCGCGTGCTGGTACGGTAGCTTGTGCCGCGGCCAGTCGTTGCGTGTAGCGCCTTTATCTCACGCTATTGAACATTTCGATGGCACTGTTGAAGCGGGTGACGACGAGTTGGTATTTGTCCGGCGTGGGGTCCTGCTTGATCTCGCGGAAATCGCCGACCATTCCGGTCAGACTGTCGTTGATGCCGTCAAGAAGCGGAGTATTGACGCCGCTGCCGCCTTCCTGTTTAGCCTTCGCCATGGCGGTGCGCTGATCCTCCAATGTCTTTTCCAGATCAGTGATCTTTGCATCTATCTGGCTCTGAAGAGCAGGCTTGCCGGGCTCTTCCGAACTATTGAGAAGATCGACCAGTTGCCTTGCCTGGCTGAGGGCAAGCCGTGTCTGATAGACCGGCATATCCCCGCGTTCCTTGATCTTGGCAAGCTCGGCCTGTTCCCGGCGGTCGAGCTCCTTCTGCAATTGCTGATGGAACTCCTCCAGCGCGACGGCGGCTGCCTGAAAATCGGTAAGCATCAAGGGATCCTCGCGCTTTCCGCGCGCGAGCCCGTCTTCCATATAGGCCTTGCTGGCGTAGTAGACATCAAGGCCGGAAAGGCGGGGAACGACCTGACCAAGCGCGGAGATCAGCTTGTCGGCGGCGGTATCGAGTTCCGTGGGCGCATCGCTCTTCGCGCCGCGCACGGTCTTCAATTTGTCCGCGGATTGTTCGAGCGAGCCTTTGCTGACGTCTGTAATATTGTCGGACGTCGTGCTCTTCGAAATATTGGCGTTCTCATAGGCCTGATATTGTGCCAGCAGGCCGGAATCTCCGATGAGATCATTATAGGCGAGCACGTAGTCGTTTAATTTCGCGCTATTCGCCAGCTTCGATGCCGTATCGGCCGAGGACTGATTGCTGGTGGCAGTGGAATTCGACTGATCGTCGCAAGCCGAAAGGGCCAGCACTACCGTGAATGCCATCGCGATAATTGCGACAGGAGCAGACGTCTTCATGGAATGAAACCCTTCGCTATATTATGGCGTTAACGGCAATTGTTGCGAGGACATCGTAAATTCTATTCGCAGCAGACTTAGGAAACGACCTACGCCAAATACGGCACGGTTTCAATCTCAAGATGTCGCGGCCGCCCAACGGAACCTTATGCTGGCGATCATCCGGGCGCCGTTCGCATCAGCCGGATCCAAACTGTCATGTCTCTATCATATTGCCGTTCTAGACCGGTTGCCGGAAGGGCAGGCGGGCACATCTCATGGTCGAACGTTGGCGGCTCGACGGAGCCTGATATTTTCGTTCGACGCGGTTTTCAACCGATCCGCAGATGAATGCCATTCCAGCACAAAGAGTTTTCATCAGGAGGATATTGCCGTGAGAAATTTGCGTTCAATGAGTTTGCCGCTGCTGTCGGCAGCGCTCACCACTGTCATTTTCGCCATGCCGGTCACAGCCTTTGCCGATAGTTCAGTTACCGTCGGCGGTGTTACCCTGGTCAATAAGGGCCTCGTCGCTGTAGGCCGCATTCCCGCCAACCAGCGCGACAAGTTCGGTGAGACCTTCGGCTCCGGTTCCGGCATGTCGATCGACGCCAAAAGCTGGGAGCGCAATGCCGATGGCTCCTATAAGGGATCGCTGTGGCTGCTGCCGGATCGCGGCTACAACGTCGTCGGCACAACTAATTATCGTCCGCGCCTCAACACCATCGATGTTGAACTGACGCCGGTCGCCCCAGGCGCAACGCCGCCAGCCGGCAAGGAGCAGTCGGGCGTCGTTGCCAAGCTCGCCGATACCATGCTGCTGACCGACAACAAGGGCGCCGACACCACCGGCCTCGATCCGACCAATGGCATTCGCTCCCCGAAAGATGGCATGCCCTCGCTGCCCGAAGCACCGAACGGCAAGATCTCGCTCGACAACGAAGCCATCGTCCGCCTGCCTGACGGCACGATGTTCATCAGCGACGAATACGGCCCCTACATCTATCGTTTCTCCGCCGACGGCCGCATGATGTCCGCCACGCCGCCACCGGCTGCGCTGCTGCCGATGCGCAATGGCGCCGTGAACTTCGCCTCGAACAATCCTGGCCCCGGCGAAAGCGCACCTGATCCCAAGGATCCGACCAGTGGCCGCCAGAACAATCAGGGCCTCGAAGGCATGTCGATGGCCCCGGATGGCAAGTTTCTGATCGCCGTGCTGCAATCGGCGACCCGCCAGGACGGCGGCGATTCCGGCTCGACCCGGCAAAACACTCGCGCATTGGTCTACGATGCCGCCGATCTGGCGCATCTGAAGTTGGTGCACGAATATGTCGTGCCATTGCCGGTCTTCACCAACAGTAAGGGTAAGACGGCTGTCGCCGCCCAAAGCGAAATCGTGGCGCTTTCGCCGACGAGCTTCCTGATGCTGGCGCGCGACAGCAACAACGGCTACGGCATGGAAGGCGAAAAGTCGCTCTATCGCAGCATCGACATCGTCGACGTCTCGACTGCCACCGATATTGCCGGCAGCAAATTCGATGCCGACACGCCGGTTGCTCCGAAGGGTGTCCTTGATGCCTCGGTGAAACCCGCAACGGTCAGCCTGCTCATCGACATCAACGACAGTGCCAATCTGGCTCGTTTCGGTCTCCATAACGGTGCGCCGAACGACCGCAACAACCTCTCCGAAAAATGGGAGGCTATGTCGTTCGTCAGCGTTCTCGACCCGAAGCTGCCGGACGACTACTTCCTGTTCGTCGCCAATGACAACGACTTCCTGACTCAGGACGGCTTCCAGGTAGGCGCTGCCTACAAGGGGGAAGGTGGGGCTGATGTCGACACCATGTTCCAGGTGTTCCAGGTCACGATCCCCGGCCTGTCTGCCAAGTAATAGTCTTTGAAAGGGATGGACGCGCTCGCTGCGTCCATCCAACTATCCGGCTCTGAGGAACCGGATCGCCTCGTCACGACGGAAGAGATAGAGCAGGGTGCGTACTGCCATGCCGCGTTCGCCGGTCAGGTCCGGATCGCGGTCGATCAGATAGGCGGCATCCTTGCGGGCGATTTCGAGAAGATCGGCATGGGCTTCGAGGCTGGCGATGCGGAAACCGGGCGTGCCGGACTGGCGCGTGCCGAGCAACTCGCCTTCGCCCCGCAGTTTTAGATCCTCCTCGGCAATCCGAAAACCGTCCTCGGTATCGCGCATGATCGACAGCCGCGCATGGCCGGTCTCGCCGAGCGGACCCTTATAGAGCAGGATGCAGGTCGAGGCTTCGTCACCACGCCCGACGCGGCCGCGAAGCTGATGCAACTGCGCCAGACCGAAACGCTCGGCATGCTCGATCACCATGATCGTCGCATCCGGCACATCGACGCCGACCTCGACAACGGTGGTGGCAACCAAAAGCCGGATTTCGCCGTTCTTGAACGCCATCATTACAGCGTCCTTCTCCGGCCCGCTCATGCGGCCATGAATGAGGCCTATACCCGGGCCAAGCGCCTTGACCAGGGTTGCATGCCGTTCCTCGACCGACATTAAATCGGATTCTTCGGATTCTTCCACAAGCGGGCAAATCCAATAGGCTTTCTTGCCTTCAGATAGTGCGCTCTTCAGCCGGGATACGATATCTCCGGTTCGTTCGGTGGGAATGGTTATCGTCTGGATCGGCTTGCGGCCCGCCGGCTTCTCGGTGAGCTTGGAGACATCCATATCGCCGAAGGCGGCCAGCACCAGCGTGCGCGGTATCGGTGTGGCGGTCATCACCAGCATATGTGGCGAGATGCCCTTTGCCGTGAGCCGCAGGCGCTGGTGGACGCCGAAGCGATGCTGCTCGTCGACGACGGCCAGCATCAGGTTGGCATAGCTGACGCTATCCTGGAACAGCGCATGCGTGCCGATGATGATCTGCGCCTCGCCGGAGGCAATGCGTTCGAGGATGGCGTCGCGCTCCCGGCCCTTGGTGCGGCCGGTCAGAACTTCGACGGAGAGATTGGCGCTGGCGGCGAATTTCGCGATGGTCGCATAGTGCTGTCGCGCCAGGATTTCGGTCGGGGCCATCAGCACCGCCTGGCCACCGCTTTCGATGACGGCTGCAATCGCCATCAGTGCGACCAGCGTCTTGCCCGCACCGACATCACCCTGCAGCAGCCGCAGCATGCGGTCGGTACCCGCCATATCCTTGAGGATATCGGCAATGGCTGCCGTTTGGCTGTTCGTCAGGGAGAAGGGAAGGGATTCCAATATCTTCCGGCTGATGTCTCCGGTAGGATGGACGGGCTGTCCCGCAACTTTGCGCAGCCGTTGACGGACGAGTGCCAGCGACAATTGCCCCGCCAGGAATTCGTCATAGGCAAGCCTGCGGCGAGCGGGTGCCTGCGGATCGATATCGGCGGCGTCGCGCGGCGCATGCAGCATATGGAAGCTGTCGGATATCGAGGGAAAGCCCTGCTTCTGTGCCAGCGCCTCGTCGTCCCATTCCGGCAGTTGCGGCAAGCGTGCCAGCGCCGCCTCGACGGTCTTGCGCAGGAATTTCAGTGCGAGCCCCGCTGTCAGCGGATAGACGGGTTCGACCAATGGCAGGTTCTGCGCTTCGTTTTCGCGCATGATGTAGTCGGGATGCACCATCGACGGGCGGCCATTGAACCAGTCGACCTTGCCGCTGACGGTGACCGTCTCATCGATCGGCAATTGCTTTTCCAGCCATTGCGCCTTGCCGCGGAAGAATACCAGGCCGAGTTCGCCGGTCTCGTCATGCAGGAAGACGCGATAGGGCACGTTGCTGCGCGGGTTCGGCGGCTGGTGGCGGTCGACGCGGCCGGTAATGGTGACGATAGCGCCCTGCGGCGCCCGCGCGATGCCCGGCTGTTCGCGCCGGTCGATGATGGAATGCGGCGCATGAAAGAGCAGGTCGACAACACGGCAATCGTCGATGGTTTCCCGGTCGAGCAGCTTCACAAGCAGCTCGGCAACCTTCGGCCCAACGCCGGGCAGCGAAGAAATGGACGCAAATAACGGGTCGAGGATGGCGGGTCGCATGGCCGGCAAAATGCGACGGGGAGGGTAGTCTTGGCAAGAGCTGACCGCCACGGAGGCTTCCGCGAGGCACACACTCCCCGGAAAATTGAATGTCAGGCGCTTTTTTCCGAAAAAGCGGTTCCCACCTTCCAAGGCTGGTTTTATAGAGACGCATCAACATAAAGGTTTTTGTGATGACTGGGCTGACACTCAGCAGTGCCGATCTCGATCCCCGCCGCCGCCGCATTCTGTTTCGTTGCTGGCATCGTGGCCTCCGCGAGATGGATCTCGTTTTCGGTCAGTTCGCCGACAATGAGTTGCCGGGGCTCAGCGAAACCGACCTCGATGAATTCGAGCGCATCATGGACGAGGAAGACAATGATCTCGTCCGATGGATCCTCGGAACGCTGCCTGTGCCGGAGCATCTGCAGACGCCGCTTTTCAAGCGGGTGGCCGCCTATAAGCCAGATTTCGAAGAGGTCGCGGAAAGGCTTGGGATAACCAGATGATCCCAGGATTCGACGCGAAGAAACTGCTCGCGGCGAGCGAGCCGCTGACGGTTGGCCATGTTCCGGCGGGCATGGAGCCCTTCCTGCTGGCCGAACTGGCACGAACCGGCGAGCCGGTCGCCTATGTCATGTCGGACGGTCAGCACATGGCCGATGTCGAGCAGATGCTCGGTTTCCTCGCGCCCGAAATCCCGGTTTTGACGCTGCCTGCCTGGGACTGTCTTCCCTATGACCGCGTGTCGCCCAGCTCCGACACCTCGGCCCGCCGTCTCGCGGCCTTGAGCGGCCTGATCGCCTACCATCGCAAGCCGCATGCGGCGATCGTGTTGGTGACCGTCAACGCCATGCTGCAAAAAGTGGCGCCGCAGGATGTGATCGAGAGCCTGGCATTTTCGGCCCGACCGGGCAATCAGGTGCGTATGGGCGATATCGCCGGCCGCCTGGAGCGCAACGGCTTCGACCGCGTCGCGACCGTGCGTGAAGTCGGTGAATATGCCGTGCGCGGCGGCATCCTCGATGTCTTCGTGCCGGGGACGGAAGAGCCGGTGCGCCTCGATTTCTTCGGAGACACGCTGGAAAGCATCCGCAGCTTCGATCCCGCCAGCCAGCGCACCACCGGCCAGGTCCGCTCCCTCGATCTCAACCCGATGAGCGAGGTGACGCTGACGCCCGATACGATCAGCCGCTTCCGCAAGAATTATCTCTCCTCTTTCGGTGCTGCCACGCGCGACGACGCGCTCTATGTCGCCGTCTCCGAAGGCCGCCGCTATGCCGGCATGGAACATTGGCTACCGCTGTTCTACGAGAAGCTGGAGACGGTCTTCGACTACCTCCGGGGCTTCCGGCTGGTCACCGACCATACGGTGCGTGAAGCCGCCGAGGAGCGCTCCAAGCTCGTTTTCGACTATTATGATGCCCGCTTGAACTCCGGACAGCCGGCCAAGAGCCAGATGTCGCAGGGCACGCCCTACAAGCCGGTAACGCCAGGCCAGCTCTATCTCGACGGCGGCACCCTCAGCAAAGCGCTCGATGCTTTCAACGCCATCCGCATCTCGCCTTTCAACGAACACGAGGGCGAGGCTCGTCGCGTCATCAATATCGAGGCCCGTCAGGGTCCTCGCTGGGCACGATCCGCGACCGAAAACGCTGACGCAGAGCGCGTCAACGTCTTCGATTCCGTGGTCAAACATATCGCCGAACGGCGTGCCGCCGGCGGCAAGGTAATGATCACGGCCTGGACGGAAGGCTCGCTCGACCGCCTCTTGCAGGTGCTTGCCGAACACGGCCTTGCACGCGTGAAGACGATCGAGTCTTTCAAAGACCTTCCGACATTGGCGAAGGGCGAGGCGGCAGCGGCCGTGCTGAGCCTGGAAGCCGGTTTCGAAGTCGGTGATTTCGTCGTCATCGGCGAGCAGGATATTCTCGGCGACCGCATGGTGCGCCGCTCCAAGCGCCGCAAGCGCGCCGCCGATTTCATCTCGGAAGTGGCAGGTCTCGACGAGGGATCGATCGTCGTCCATGCCGAACACGGTATCGGCCGTTTCGTCGGTCTGAGGACTATCGAGGCGGCGGGTGCGCCGCATGCATGTCTTGAGCTGCAATATGCCGACGACGCCAAGCTGTTCCTGCCGGTCGAAAATATCGATCTTCTGTCGCGCTACGGCGGCGAGGGCACCGAGGCGCAGCTCGACAAGCTCGGCGGCGGCGCATGGCAGATGCGCAAGGCCAAGCTCAAGAAGCGGTTGCTGGATATGGCCGGCGCGCTGATCCGCATCGCGGCCGAGCGCCTGACGCGGCATGCGCCGGTGCTCAGCACCCCGGATGGCCTCTATGACGAGTTCGCCGCCCGCTTCCCCTATGACGAGACTGAAGACCAGATGAACGCCATCGAGGCGGTGCGCGACGATCTCGGCGCCGGCCGCCCGATGGATCGCCTTGTCTGCGGCGACGTCGGCTTCGGCAAGACGGAAGTGGCGCTGCGTGCCGCCTTCGTTGCCGCCATGAACGGCGCGCAGGTCGCCGTCGTCGTGCCGACGACGCTTCTGGCGCGTCAGCATTTCAAGACCTTCACCGACCGCTTCCGTGGCCTGCCGATCCGCATACAGCAGGCCTCCCGCCTCGTCGGCGCCAAGGACCTGGCGCTGACCAAGAAGGAAGTGGCCGATGGCAAGACCGATATCGTCGTCGGCACGCATGCGCTGCTCGGCGCCGGCATCCAGTTTGCCAATCTCGGCCTGCTGGTTATCGATGAAGAGCAGCACTTCGGCGTCAAGCACAAGGAGCGCCTGAAGGAGCTGAAGAGCGACGTGCATGTACTGACGCTGTCGGCGACGCCGATCCCGCGCACGCTGCAGCTCGCCATGACCGGCGTGCGCGAACTGTCGCTGATCACCACGCCCCCGGTCGACCGTATGGCGGTTCGCACCTTCATCTCGCCCTTCGATTCGCTCGTCATCCGCGAAACGCTGATGCGTGAGCATTATCGCGGCGGCCAGAGTTTTTATGTCTGCCCGCGTCTGGCCGATCTCGCCGACATTCACGCCTTCCTGCAATCGGACGTGCCGGAGCTGAAGGTGGCGGTTGCGCATGGCCAGATGCCGGCCGGCGAGCTCGAGGACATCATGAACGCCTTCTACGAAGGCCGCTACGATGTCTTGCTCTCGACCACCATCGTCGAATCTGGTCTCGACGTGCCCACAGCCAATACGCTGATCGTCCACCGCGCCGACATGTTCGGCCTGGCGCAGCTCTACCAGCTGCGCGGCCGTGTCGGCCGTTCCAAGGTGCGCGCCTTTGCGCTGTTCACCCTGCCGGTCAACAAGGTGCTGACGACGACGGCCGAGCGCCGCCTCAAGGTGCTGCAATCGCTCGATACGCTCGGCGCCGGCTTCCAGCTCGCCAGCCACGACCTCGATATCCGCGGCGCCGGCAATCTGCTCGGCGAGGAGCAGTCCGGCCATATCAAGGAAGTCGGCTTCGAACTCTACCAGCAGATGCTCGAAGAGGCCGTTGCCGAGGTCAAGGGCGTCGACGAGATCCAGGACACCGGCTGGTCGCCGCAGATCTCTGTCGGCACACCGGTCATGATCCCCGACGCCTACGTGCCGGACCTGCATCTGCGCATGGCGCTCTATCGCCGCCTCGGCGAGATCACCGAAATCAAGGAAATCGACGGCTTCGGCGCCGAAATGATCGACCGCTTCGGGCCAATGCCGATCGAGGTGCAGCATCTCCTGAAGATCGTCTACATCAAGTCGCTCTGCCGCATCGCCAATGTCGAAAAGCTGGATGCCGGCCCGAAGGGCGTCGTCGTACAGTTCCGCAACAAGGAATTCCCGAACCCGACCAATCTTGTCGGCTATATCGCCAAGCAGGGCACCATGGCGAAGATCCGCCCCGACCATAGTGTGTTTCTGACGCGGGATTTGCCAACGCCGGAGAAGCGGTTGCAGGGAGCGGCTGTGGTTATGACGCAACTGGCGGAGTTGGCGAAGTAGAAAGACAGGCAATCAGCAGGCAGTGGTATTGACGACAGCTTTGCGGCCGAGAGCAGTCGGGCCGCTATGAAATGAAAAGGCGCGAATAGCGGACTTCTCCCAAGCCAAAAGGCCGCTATTCTGAGATTCAGAAGATTAGGCGGGAGTAGACGCGCCTCGTGTTGACTTGAACTGTTGAGTGCTTCCCGTGACGCGTCTGATGCAGAAGCGGGTAGTCTCGGTCACGCCTGATCCGTCCCTGACTTACGCCTTAGCGGCTTTCTGTGCAGCCTCAAAGACTTCGCATGCGCACGTCGTACCCGCTATGTGCTCCGTCCCCTCGGCTCCGAGGTCCATCCATCCTGCATTCACGGCCTCATACATTTCTTCGGCAGGCCCGGTGTGACCCTTGGGGATACCGAATTGCTCGAACGCTTCCGCCCACCCTGCACGGGGGACTGCAAAGGCTTTCACGTCGAGATTCAGGACTTCACCCAATTGCTTCGCGACTTCATCTGCGCTGACCATCGAACCAAGCTCGACGACACGATGCCTAGGCCAGGTTGGCCCGGTCAAAAGGATTGCAACCTCCGCGCCGATGTCGTTCGTCGCGACCATGGTCGATTTCCGGTTTGTCGGATTATAGTAGACCGGAAGCATTCCACCTTGGGCGACGTGCAAGCCGTAAAGGAAGTTTTCGAAGAAGCCGCCTGCGCGCACAAAGGTGACCGGAGATGTCAGATTGCGAAAACCTTGCTCCAGAAGCGACAGCGCCGTGATCATCCCGAGCCCGCTGGTTCTGTTCGCACCCATCGACGAGAGCGCTACCACTCGCGGCGGCGCTGCCTTGGTGAGCGCTGCGACATAGTTCGCAATCATGCACTTTGCTTCTTTGTAGTCAGGCGAGGGTGCCCATACAGAAGGCAACATAACAAACGCACCTTCAACGCCTTTGAGCGCCTGTTCGATGGCTGCCGAATCATTCCAATCGCCGTCTACCAATTCCACGCCCTTGTCTGCCCAATTGGCCGCTTTTTCGCGGTTACGGACGAGCGCGCGTACTTTCTTGCCTTGTGTCAACAGATGTTGTGCCGTTGCACCACCGACTTTTCCGGTAATTCCCATTACTAAAAACATGCATTTTCTCCTGATTTTAAGGACAGAACAACGCCCCTGTTAGTTCAATGGATGAGCGGCAAAATGGCCCGAATACGGGGATCGCGCAGATAGAGGCCGCCCCATATCATCACGCCCAGAAGCAGGGAAATAAGTTCCGGCGGCGACCCCAACTCACCGATGCGGACATGGGCGCAGATGGCACCTCCCAGAAAGCCAGTCACCAGGATCGCACCGAGGACGGCTGTGGCCGGAGTGGCGTAGAGGATGGCGCTGGCGAGTATGATCGGCCCCACGACGCGGGTCAGGTCCATCGCGAACCCAGTTTCCTGCAACATGCTCGCAATCTGTGCCGGCGCGAAAAGCTGAATAGCACCGTCTGCCACCAGGGCGATAACGACAATCGCGCTCATTATGCGGCCGGCCCACAGGGCGCGATGTAAGGTCATGGTTTCAGATAACTGATGCGGGTTCATGGTTTTGGACACTTGTCGTTCTCCGATGTGGTCATCTAATTTCGAAGGCTACTGTGTCTCTTGGGTATGATAAATGCCTAGGAACCGAACTCACTGTTCTCTTCAATGTGAACAATACCGAGGCGCGAAAATGCAGAATCTCGAACCTATCCTCATTTTCATAACGGTAGCCGAAATGGGGAGCTTCACTCACGCGGCCGATAGCCTGGGCATTCAAAAGGGAAGGGCCTCAACGGCGGTCCGGAAGCTGGAAGAAGATGTCGGTGTCAGGCTCCTGCACCGGACGACACGCAGCGTGCAGTTGACGGAGGACGGACGCGCATTTCATGCCCGCGCCCGCGATCTGCTGGCTGAAGTTGATGACCTACACTCAATGTTCGCAGGCGACAGCGTGGCACTTCGCGGGCGCTTACGGGTTGATCTTCCCACTGAGGTGGCGCGCACAACGATCGTGCCGGCTTTACCGGCTTTCATGGCGGCTCACCCCGAGTTGGAGCTGGAGCTTTCGAGTACGGATCGGCAAGTCGATCTGGTTCAAGAAGGGTTCGACTGTGTGTTGCGGCTTGGACCCATCGGGGACGAGACGCTGATTGCCCGCCCGTTGGGCCTATTGCGCATGGCCAACGCTGCCAGTCCCGCCTATCTGGCGCGCTATGGCGTCCCTCGATCGCTAGAAGACCTCCAGCGCCAGGGGCATCGGACAATTCATTTTTCGACGATTTTGGGCGCAAGACCCTATGGATGGGAATATCCGGATGGCGACGGCTACGCGGTGCTTCAGTTGCCAGGTGCGCTACACGTCAATAGCGCGCAAACCTACGACGCCGCTGCACTCGCCGGCCTTGGCCTGATTCAGGCGCCACTCTTGGGGATTGGCCAATACATAGAGAGTGGAGCGCTTGTGGAGATCATGCCCGATTTTCGTCGCCGGGCGATCCCGGTGTCCCTCGTCGTAGCCCATCGGAGCAATCTGTCGCGCCGAGTCCGCGCATTCATGAAATGGATCGAAGATGTGCTGACGCCGTATCTGGAATAGATGGCCGCTTTCGGGACGACTCGCTTTGCTCGGGAACGGCGAGGATGAGGGCGCAAAGCGTCCTTCAACTCTTTCAAGAAGCAGCCGTGACCTTCCCTATGAAGGTTAAAATCTGTAGACGCCGCTCAATTCATCCCAGCCCGTGCCTCAGCCTTCATCTTGGCGATATCCCTCAGCGCCTCAACGAGCACATCCGGCGTCTGGGCGCCGCTGACGGCATATTGCTGGTCGAAGATGAAGAAGGGAACACCAGTGACGCCGATCTTCTGCGCTGCTTCGATCTCGCCGATGATCAGGTCGCGGTCGGCGTCGGAGGAGAGCAGGGCTGCGATGACGGAGCGGTCGAGGCCGGCGCCTTCGGCGATATCCAGCAGCACGGCACGATCGCCGACATTGCGTCCTTCCTCGAAATTGGCCTTGAACAGGGCGTTGACCACCTTCTCCTGCTTTTCGCGGTTTTCTGTTCCTGCCCAATGGATGAGGCGGTGGGCATCAAGCGTGTTCGGGCCGATCTTGATGGCGTCGAAATCGAACTTGATGCCGACGTCGCGGCCGAGATCGCTCAGCATCTTGTGCGCCTGCGCGACACGCTCCTCGCCGCCGAGCTTCTGCGCCAGCGCCTTCTTCTGGTCGACGCCCTCGGGCGGATATTCGGGATTGAGCCGATAGGGGCGCCAGTTGAGGTCTACGCCCACTTCGTCCTGCACCTCGGCGATCGCCAGCTCCAGCCGCGCCTTGCCGAGATAGCACCAGGGACATACGACGTCCGAGACGATATCGATCGTGATGCGTTCCATGGTCCGTGTCCTTCCGCTTTGTCGGCCAAAGATCCCATCTAGGCTTTCCAGCCGGAGGCTTCAACCGGTTACCGAAAGGGAACCGGCAACATTTTGGCGGCTTCAGTGCCCTATTGCACCGAAGCGTCCCACCATGTCGGCAATTGATAACCGTATAGGGGCAGCACATCGGGATGGGCGATGCGGCTGCGCCGCGCCACCCATTGCTGGCCGATATGGTAGAGCGGCAGGACGTAATAGCCGGAGATCAAAATGCGGTCGAAGGAGCGCACCGCGTCACGGAAATCCTCGGCGGAATGGGCTGTCAGGAAATGATCCATCAAAGTATCGACATCCGGATCAGCGACGCCAGCGAAATTGAGGCTGCCTTCAGCCTTTGCGGCAGCGGAGCTCCAGCGTCCCACCTGCTCGATGCCCGGCGACAGCGATGAGGGGTAGGCCTTGAGGATCATGTCGTAATCGAAGCTGATCGTCCTGAGCTGATATTGCGAATCATCGACGGTGCGGATCGTCACGGCGATGCCGAGCAGCGCCAAAGACCGGCGATAGGCGATCGCGATGCGCTCCTGATCGGCATTCTGCGTCATGATCTCGAAGCTGAGCTGACGCCCGGCGCTATCGACCATCTTTTCGCCTTTGATCGTGTAGCCGCCCTGCTTGAGCAGATCGACGGCCTTGCGCAGGATGGCGCGATCGCGACCGGACCCGTCGCTGACGGGCAGCCTGTAGGTGCCGTCGAGCACATCGGGATCGATGCGATCCTTGATCGGGCCGAGCATGGCCAGCTCGCGTGCATCGGCGGGCACGCCGAGCGATGAGAGATCGGAGTTCTGCCAGTAGCTCTGCGTGCGCGTATAGGCGTTCGAGGAGAGGCTGCGGTTGACCCATTCGAAATCGAAGGCAAGGGTCAGACCCTGCCGCACCTTCTTGTCGGCGAAGATCGGCCGACGCGTGTTGAAGACAAAACCGAACATGCCGCTCGGCAGCTTCGGCTTGAAAACGTCCTTGACGACGGCGCCGGAGGTGGCTGCCGGAAAGTCATAGGCCTGTTGCCAGTGGCCCGGGCTTCCGTCGGGATAGACGTCGATATCGCCCTTCTTGAAAGCTTCGAACAGCGTGGTTTCCTGCAGGAAATAGGTGACGGAAATCTCGTCGTAGTTGTCAACGCCGACCTTCGTCGGAATATCCTTGCCCCAATAGTCGGGATTGCGTTGGAAGATGATGCGTTGGCCGGGGTCGATGCTCTTGATCCCATAGGGGCCGGAGCCGATGGGAATGGCAAGCGTGGTCCGGTCGAAACTCTCCGGATCGGTGGCGTGTTTCGGCAGGATCGGCAGCGACGAGGCGATGATCAGCGGCGTTTCGCGATTCGCCTTGTCGTTGAAATGGATCAGCACGCCGTGCTCACCGACCTTCTCCATCTTGCTGACCGCCTGTAGCGGGGAGGAGAAGACCACACGGCCCTTGTCGCGCAGGAGCTCGAAGGTGAAAATCACATCCTCGGGGGTCACCGGCTGCCCGTCCGACCATTTGGCGTTCGGATTGAGGTTGAACTGGATGAAACTGCGGCTCTCGTCCCATTCGACCGTCTGTGCCAGCAGCCCATAAAGGGTGAAGGGTTCGTCGCGCGAGCGCTGCATCAGCGATTCGTAGATGAGATTGCCGTAATCGGGATCCCACATGCCGCGCGCCGTCGTACGCATGCTCTTCAGAATGAAGGGATTGAGATTGTCGAAGGTGCCGACGACGCCATAGCTGATACGGCCGCCCTTTTTGACGTTCGGATTGACGTAGGGAAAATGCGTATAGTCCGCCGGCAGGGCGGGATCTCCATGCATTGCGATGCCATAGAGCGGCTGTGCGGCCGCCACATTGCAGAATGCTGCGAAGAACAGGAGAGTAGCGATCCGGAGCGCTTGCATGGCATCCTTTCCGGTAAGGGGTATGATTCTGCCGGACCTTATCATGACAGTGCCGAATTCAACACGCGGCCGGGGAATTCTTGGGTCTCAGCAGAAAAGACCAAAGAAAAGCTGGATATCCTCGCCTGTGCGATGTAACAGAAGTCCCGGGTTTCCCGGGTCATGCATTCGCCTTATTCATTCGACAGGTGGACGTTGGTTTGACCCGGTTGGCATGGGGCGACAGGCTGTCGTCCCGCATCGGATTTCAGGAGGCGGTTTCGCTATGATGTTCAAGACTGACAACAAAACGCGGGCAGGTCTGTCTGCTCTGGCTCTCATGATCGGTGCGGCGCTTCCGGCCGCTGCTTTCGCTCAGGACGCCTCCGGCGCAGCCCCTGCCGACGGTGGCGGCGATGCTAACCAGCCGCGTCTCGGCTGGTACAAGACCTGCACCAAGCAGGACGATGCCGATATCTGCATCGTTCAGAACCTGATGATGGCCAACAATGGTCAGCTCGTGACGGCAGTCGGCCTCATCTCGGTCGACGGCAAGGTCAACCGCAAGATCCTGCAGATTTCCGTTCCGACCGCACGCCTGATCCCTCCGGGCATCACCATGCAGATCGATGGCGGCAAGGGCCAGAAGCTCGATTACGCTGTCTGCTTGCCGGACAAGTGCACGGCAGAAGTGCCGGTGACCGACGCCATGATCGCTGCTTTGAAGAAGGGCACGGACGTGACCTTCACCTCGATCAACTTCCGTCGCGCTCCGAACCCGATCAAGATTTCGCTGACCGGTTTCGGCGCCGCCTTTGACGGTGCTGCGATCTCCGACTCGAAGCTGGCCGAAAGCCAGAAGAGCCTGCAGGACAGCATGCAGAAGAAGGCTGAGGAAGCTCGCAAGAAGCTCGAAGACGCTCAGAAGGCCGCCAAGCAGTAAGCTGCGGCCCCTGTGAGATTTCGTGAAAAAGCCCGGCGCGAGCCGGGCTTTTTCTATTGCGGCACCGGTCTGGTGAAAGGTGAACCGCTCAAAACGAAAGGGAAGACGTTGGGAGCGTCTTCCCTTCGGGAAACCTGTTATGAAATAGGCGCTTAATGCGCGAGGCTCATCTTGGGCTTGAGCTCACCCGTGGGCGCCTGGTCGAAAATCTGAGCGATCTGTGGGTTGCGGAGCGGAACGCCGCTCTCGTCATTGATCAGGTTCTGCTCGGATACGTATGCGACATATTCCGTCTCGTCGTTTTCGGCGAGAAGGTGATAGAAGGGCTGGTCCTTGCTGGGCCGCACTTCCATCGGAATGGAATTCCACCATTCTTCGGTGTTGGCGAATTCCGGGTCGACGTCGAAGATGACACCGCGAAATGGGAACATCCGGTGTCGAACCACGTCGCCTATATTGAACTTTGCGTTGCGTTGTTTCATGGCGCGACTTCCTTTCAAGCAATCATGTGGTGAGTTTCACCGCCGATATCAAGGATTTTGCCCCGATTCCTTCATGTAGCCGTCACATTCGATTAACGCGTATCGTACCCTGATCGTTCGATGATGCGATGCACGAAATGTGACATCCAGTGAGGTAGTCGTGACCGATAAATGCCTGCCTCACGCTTGCCGGTAATGAAAAAGCCCCGGCGAACCGGGGCTTTCGCTTCGGCTCTTATGCCGAATAGTACATGTCGTATTCGACCGGATGCGGGGTCATTTCGAAGCGCATGACTTCCTGCATCTTCAGTTCGATGAACGCGTCGATCTGGTCGTCATCGAAGACGCCGCCGGCGGTCAGGAACTTGCGGTCCTTGTCCAGGCTTTCGAGCGCTTCGCGCAGCGAGCCGCAAACCGTCGGGATCTTCTTCAGCTCCTTCGGCGGCAGATCGTACAGATCCTTGTCCATGGCCTTGCCCGGATGGATCTTGTTCTTGATGCCGTCGAGGCCGGCCATCAGCATGGCGGCGAAGCCGAGGTAGGGGTTCGCGGTCGGGTCAGGGAAACGGACTTCGACGCGCTTTGCCTTCGGATTGGTGCCGAAGGGAATGCGGCAGGAAGCCGAGCGGTTGCGTGCCGAGTAGGCGAGCAGAACCGGAGCTTCGTAGCCCGGGACGAGACGCTTGTAGGAGTTCGTCGACGGGTTGGTGAAAGCGTTGAGCGCCTTGGCATGCTTTATGATGCCGCCGATATAGTAGAGGCAGCTCTCGGAGAGGCCCGCATATTCGTCGCCGGCGAAAGTCGGCTTACCGGCCTTCCAGATCGACTGGTGAACGTGCATGCCCGAGCCGTTATCGCCGAAGATCGGCTTCGGCATGAAGGTTGCCGTCTTTCCGTAGGCATTGGCGACCTGATGAACGACATACTTGTAGATCTGCATCTTGTCGGCGTTGCGCACCAGCGTGTCGAACTTGATACCGAGTTCGTGCTGAGCGGCGGCAACTTCGTGGTGATGCTTTTCGACGGTGACGCCCATTTCGCCGAGAACCGTCAGCATTTCCGAACGCATGTCCTGGGCGCTGTCGACCGGCGGAACCGGGAAATAGCCGCCCTTGACGCGCGGACGGTGACCGAGGTTGCCGGTCTCATAGTCGGTGTCGTCGTTCGACGGCAATTCGCTCGAGTCGAGCTTGAAGCCGGTGTTATACGGATCGGCCTTGTACTTGACGTCGTCGAAGACGAAGAATTCGGCTTCCGGACCGAAGAAGGCGGTGTCGCCGATGCCGGAGGCCTTGAGATAGGCTTCGGCCTTCTTGGCGGTGCCGCGCGGGTCACGGTTATAGGCTTCGCCCGAGACCGGGTCGAGGATGTCACAGAGGATGACCATGGTGGACTGCGCGAAGAACGGATCCATGTGAACCGTTTCGGTGTCCGGCATCAGCACCATGTCGGATTCGTTGATGGCCTTCCAGCCAGCAATCGAGGAGCCGTCGAACATGACGCCATCGGCGAACATGTCTTCATCGACGCAGACGATGTCCATCGTGACATGCTGCAGCTTGCCCTTGGGGTCGGTGAAGCGCAGGTCAACGAACTTGACGTCGTTATCCTTGATCTGCTTGAGAATTTCGCTTGCCGTCGTCATTAAATTTCTCTTCCCTTGACTTAGATGACGATTTTTAGCCGCGGCCGAAAAGGCCGGGCGGGTTAAATGGCGTCTATGCCAGTTTCACCGGTACGGATTCGAATGACCTCTTCCACATTGGAGACGAAAATTTTTCCGTCGCCGATACGGCCGGTCTGTGCTGCCTTGCGGATAGCGTCGATCACCGCCTCCGCGTTTTCGTCCGCCAATACGACTTCGACCTTCACCTTCGGCAGGAAGTCAACGACGTATTCAGCACCACGGTAAAGTTCCGTGTGGCCTTTCTGACGACCGAAGCCCTTCGCTTCCGTGACGGTGATGCCCTGCAGGCCGACTTCCTGAAGGGCTTCCTTCACTTCGTCGAGCTTGAAAGGCTTAATGATCGCTTCGATCTTTTTCATGAGAAAATGTCTCTCCGCTTTTCCTGTTACAGCAGGACTACTCCCCGCTCGGCCAACGCGATGCACGTATCATGCCAGTTCAGAGTGGTCCGCTGCGAAAAATCCCGGCGAATTGACGCCGAGACCCCGGATTGATGAGGATTTTTCGGGAAAATGAAAGCGATTTCGCACAAAAATGGGCGGGATAAGCATATTTTTGCGAAAAAGTGCCTCAACTCTCACAATCGTACCTTGGCGAGGTGTTTATGGTTGATGGGATTATTTTAAGCAAATGCATAATTATTGATCAAATCACGCAACCGAATGACGGTTGTCTTTCAGGCAGGTTTCGGATTCAATGTTGTCCATCATGATGTTACCACTCGCCGACCTGCTTCTCTCACCCGATGATATGGCTGCCGTCGATCGCGCCGCAGCGGCCTCGGGTATCGATTCATATGGCCTCATGGAAAAGGCGGGGCAGGCGGTGGCCGCGAGCGCCCTTCGGCATTTCCCCGAGGCCATGCGATATGTCGTGCTCTGCGGGCCTGGCAACAATGGCGGCGATGGCTATGTGGCGGCACGCGCGCTCCGGCAAAGCGGCGCGGAGGTCCAACTCTATCATCTGGGCGAACC
This sequence comes from Rhizobium sp. AP16, assembly GCF_000281735.1. Lineage (NCBI taxonomy): Bacteria > Pseudomonadati > Pseudomonadota > Alphaproteobacteria > Hyphomicrobiales > Rhizobiaceae > Rhizobium > Rhizobium sp. AP16. Next base: position 112,558 of record NZ_AJVM01000027.1, read on the forward strand.
TAAAACGCTCAAGGGGGATGCCGCCCGCGCCTTTGCCGATTGTCCTTTCGCCGGAGAAAAATTGGAGCACTATCTGCCGCGCTCTGGCGACGTGGTCATCGATGCCATTTTCGGGGCGGGCCTCTCTCGTCCAGTCCCTAATCAGGTCACTATTGCCATCGCGCGGGTTGCCGAAGCCGACATTCCCGTCATTGCCGTCGACCTGCCTTCAGGTCTTGATGGTCGCAGCGGTCAGATGCTTGGCACTGCTTTCCGCGCCGAACGCACAATCACCTTCATGACCCGCAAACCGGGCCATCTGCTGATACCGGGGCGGGAGCTCTGTGGCGTTCTGGAGGTCGTCGACATCGGCATTCCCGCGCGCATTGTCCGTGCCCATGCAAATGGCATGCTTGCGGAAAATACGCCAGCGCAATGGCAGGCAAACCTGCCAGCGGCTG